>DASZLR010000182.1:0-5264 GCA_035552275.1 Pseudonocardiaceae bacterium
CGACAGCCGGCGGGCCGCACTGGGCAACCAGATCGACACCCAGCTGTGGCAGGAGGCGATCGACGTGCCGCTGTACCAGTCGCCCGGCGTTCGGTTGGTGGACAAGAACATCGCGAACTTCGGCGCGTTCGGCTTCGCCGATATCGACTACACCGCGATCGGTTTCGTCAAATAATTCGTCAACGGGAGCCCAGCAGGGCTTCGGTCAGCAGGTCGTGATCGCCACCGGCCAGCCACTGCAACAGCAGGCCACGCAGCAGGCCGAGAGTGCGGGTAGCGCGGACAGTCGCCTCGTGCTGGCCGGCGTCCGGCTGGGCGGCGATCAGGATGTCCGTCCAGTCCTGAATGGACTGTTTGGCGAATCCGTCCCACGGCCCGGCGACGGCCTGGTCCGGCGCGATCACCGCGCGCAGCGACAGCGCGTACGCCTCGAAGAAAAGCCGGATCGCCGGCTGTCGGGGGGTTTCGGTGAGCCACTGCCACAGTTGGCGGATCAGGTACTCGAACCGGTCCGTGTCACGCTCGGTCGCCTCGGCGGTCGCCGTCTCGACCAGGGCCAGTTCGTCTCGGCGGACCTGCGCCAGAATCTCCTTGACCAGCTGATGCTTGGAGCCGAACAGATAGAGCAACACGCGGGGGCTGGTCGTGGTGGCGGCGGCCAGCGGACGGAGCGACAGGTCGGCAAGCCCGTGTTCCAGCACGTAGGCGTAGGCCGCGTCGAGCAGTTCCCGCCGTCGCTGGCTCATGAACTCGTCCTTGATCGTGTTTGCCTCGACCTGCCACGATCAGGATACTGAAACAGTCGTTTCAGTAAACCGGAGGGCGGTTCGTTCATGTCTTCGTGGTGTTCCCTGAGTGGCCGGACCGCGCTCGTGACCGGATCGGTGCGCGGCCTCGGACTTGAGGTGGCGCGTGGTCTCGGTCGCGCGGGCGCGCGGGTGCTGCTCAACGGCCGTGATCCGGAAATCCTGCGCAAAGTGGCGAAGTCGCTGGCCGACGATGGCCTGTCGGTGGTCCCGCTCGCCTTTGATGTCACCGACCAAGCGGCCACTGGTCACGCCCTCCGTTCGCTGACGGACGACGGTACGGGCATTGATGTGCTGGTCAACAACGTCGGCCACCGGGCCCGGCGCGGTCTCAGCGAGATCACCCCGACCGACTTCGCCGGGCTGCTGGACACCGATCTGGTGTCGGCGTTCAGCCTGAGCAAGCTGGTCGCCGAGGAGTTGATGCGGCGGTCCGCGCCCGGCCGGATCGTCAACATCTCGTCCGTGCTCGGCCAACTCGGCCGCGCCGGCGATGTGGCCTACGCCACCGCGAAGGCCGGCCTGGACGGCCTGACCCGTGCACTCGCCGCTGAACTCGGCCCGCACGAGATCACCGTCAACGCGGTCGCGCCCGGCACGTTCAGCACCGACGTCAACGCCGCGCTCGCCGACGATCCGGAGTGGAATGCCTGGCTGCGCCGGCGGACCGCGCTCGGGCGATGGGGACGGCCCGAGGAGATCGCCGGGCTGGTCGCGTTCCTGAGCAGCGACGCTGCCTCGTACCTCACCGGCCAGACCATCGCCGTCGACGGCGGCATGACGACGACGTTCTGACCGGGACGTTCTGACCGGTCAGAATGACCGGCTGAGGGTGACTGTCCAGCCATTGACCGTAACCGCCGGGCCGCCGCCGGGGCTGCTGGCCTTCGCCGGGGACCTCGCGGTCGGCTGGTGCCAGCTCACGCCGCGCGCCGACCTGCCCTGGCTGCGGCGTGCCCGGCACATCCAGCCGGTTGACGATGTGCCGGTGTGGTCGCTGTCCTGCTTCTCTGTGCGGCGCGGATATCGGCGTCAGGGCGTCACCGACGCGCTGGTGTCCGCTGCGGTTTCGGCCGCCAAACGCGCGAAAGCCCCCGCGTTCGAGGCGTATCCCGTCGACACGGATGTGCCGGGCAGCTCGCAAACCTGTTCACCGGCACCGCCGCGTTGTTCCGCCGGGCCGGATTCGGCACGGTCGCGGCGCGGACCCCGTCCAGGCCGATCATGCGCCACGACCTGCGTGAGATCAGTTGAGCCGACCTGACCTGATCTCAGCGATCAGCGCGGTCAGGTTGGCGCTCAGCGTCGGTCCCGGATTCTTGGAGTCGCGGACGCGATCGAGATCGCCGGCCAGCTCGACGCAGCTGGTGCTTGTGCTGCTGTGGCTGGACTTGCGCCACCGGTGGGGACCGTGAGTCATGCTTCGTGCTCCCATGCTGTTTTGGCCAGCGCGATCACCACCTCGGAGTCCTCGGCACTGATCGCCTGCTTGGTCACTTTAGCCACTGCGGCCCGGTAAGCCGAGACATCGTGCGGAGCATGTAGGAACAGGCCGGAGCCACGAACTTCCAGGTGCACCACCGAGGTCTCATTCTCGGCGCCGATTAGCAGCACCGGCCCCTCCAAGCCGGGATGCCAGTCGCTGTCGAACGGCAGCACCCGGATGTCGACGTTCGGATGCTGGGCCATCTCCAGCAGGAAACCCATCTGCTCGGCCGTGATCCGCGCGTTGCCGATCTGCTGGCGCAGTGCCGCTTCGCCGATCAGCGCGGTGAACCTGAACGGACCGGACTTCTTCAGCACTTCGCGGCGACCCATCCGAGTCGCGACCCTGGTGCTGATCTCGTCCGCCGGCACGTCCGCTCGGACCATGATCGCGCGGGCGTAGTCGCTGGTCTGCAACAGGCCGGGGACCAGCAGCGGCGATACCTCGGTGATCTGGCTGGTCATCCGCTCGAAGTCGAGCAGTGCGTTGAGCTGGGCACGCTGCTCGGGCAGGCTGGTGGCCAGCCACATCGGATCGTCCAGGCCGTAGGCGAGCTTGATGATCTGGTCGTACAGCTTGCCGGTGACGCCGAGCTTGCCGAGGATCTGCGCGGCCTCGGTGGGCAGCGGCGCGCGCTCGCCGCTCTCCCAGCGGGAGAGCACACTGGGGTCGCGGCCGATCTCCTTGGCGAACTCGCGGAGGCCGAATTCGCCGTCGAGCCGAGCCGCCTTGAGTGCCGTTCCGAGCGCGAGAGCTCGCGGGGATCTATTGTTGCTAGCGTTGCAACGCTGGTTGCTGTCCATACAACGGACATTAGCCGATAAAAGGGGCTCTGTATATCCCGCTAACGGGTCATTGTGCTGAGAGTGGTCCATCCCCGAAGCTATCAAGCATGACCACAGTCGTTGAACCAGAAAGCATCCCGCTCGCCGCCATCGTCACCATGGCTGAGCTGGCTTCGGACGCCGAGTACTTCCAGCCGAGGCTGTTCGCCATTTACGGCGTACGGCGTGGAATCAACGCTGTCTGCCCGGAGCAACCGTTTCTTGGCTGGGGCATCGATCTGGGCGACGGCGAGGGCGCTTTCTTCTGGGATCAGACCGGCCGAAGCGCGCACCACTCCGATTCCGCGGAGCAAGTGCTGGACATCTACCGGCGTGTCGGCGAAGCCGAGCTGAAATGGCTCGACTGATCGCCGATCGTCGTTAGCATTCTGACGATGACCACGATCGTCGTTCCCTACCACCAGGATGAGCGGCTACCCGCGAGCAGCCTTCCCGACGATGGCACCGTTGTGCTCGATGCCGAACTGCCCGACGGCGACATCTGGCAGCGGCTGGCCGCGCTGGACGAGCAGGTGGCGCGAGCCGTAGCGGCGTCGGGTCCGGTGCCGGCCGTGATCTCCGGTGACTGTCTGATCGCGCTGGGTGTGGTCGCCGGTGTGCAGCGGACCGGCGTCGAGCCGGCCATCGTGTGGTTCGACGCACACGGCGATGTGCACACCCTCGACACGACCACCTCGGGATACCTCGGCGGGCTGGCGCTGCGGCTGGTGTTGGGCGCGCATCCTGAGCTGATCGCCGATCGGTTGGGCCTGCGCCCGCTGGCCGAGCGCGACGCGCTGCTGGTCGGCGCACGGGATCTTGATCCGGCCGAAGTCGACTATCTGGCCTTGGCTGAGATCCGGCGGTGCGGAGTTGAGCAGGTCAACGCGGATGTGTTGCCGGATGGGCCGTTGGTGCTGCATGTCGATGTCGACGTGATCGACAGTGCGGAGCTTCCGGGCCTGCGGTTCCCGGTTTCCGGTGGTCCCTCGGCGGCTGCTGTGGTTGCGGCCGCGCGGCGGGTGCTGGACACCGGCCGGGTGGTCGCCGTCGACATCGCGTGCCCGTGGCACCCCGGCGACAGGGGTCAGAACGAGGCGCGGGCCAGCCTCCTGACGCGGATCACAGACAGCCGCCTGCGAGACTGGGGGCCGTGACAGCCCATCCAGCGCAGAGTGCGGCTCACCAGACCACCGACCGGTCGCGGGCGTTGTTCGACCGCGCGGCGGCCGCCACGCCCGGTGGGGTCAACTCGCCGGTGCGCGCGTTCCGGTCGGTCGGCGGCACGCCTCGGTTCATGGTGTCCGGCTCCGGCCCGTACCTGACTGACGTCGATGGCAACCGCTATGTCGACCTGGTGAGTTCCTGGGGGCCGATGGTCCTCGGCCACGCCCATCCCGCAGTGGTCGAGGCCGTCCGGTCCGCGGCGACCCATGGCCTGTCGTTCGGCACGCCGACCGAGGGTGAGATCGAGCTGGCCGAGGAGATCATCGACCGGGTGGCGCCGGTGCAACGGGTGCGGCTGGTCAACTCGGGCACCGAGGCCACGATGAGCGCGATCCGGCTGGCGCGCGGCTTCACCGGCCGAACGAAGATCATCAAGTTCGCCGGCTGCTACCACGGCCACGTCGACGCGCTGCTCGCCGAAGCCGGTTCCGGCGTCGCCACGCTCGGCCTGCCCAACTCGCCGGGCGTCACCGGCGCGCAGGCGGCCGACACGATTGTGTTGCCGTACAACGATCTTGACAGCGTGCGCGCGGCGTTCGCGGCCAATCCGGACAGCATCGCGTGCGTGATCACCGAAGCGGCGGCCGGGAACATGGGCGCGGTGCCGCCGGACGACGGGTTCAACGCCGGCCTGCGTGATCTCGCTCACCAGCATGGCGCGTTGTTGGTGATGGACGAGGTGATGACCGGGTTCCGGGTGTCCCGCTCGGGTTGGTACGGCATCGAGGGCGTGGCCGGCGACCTGTACACGTTCGGCAAGGTGATGTCCGGCGGGCTGCCGGCGGCGGCGTTCGGCGGGCGGGCGGACGTGATGGCCCGGCTCGCGCCGGAAGGGCCGGTGTATCAGGCGGGCACGCTGTCCGGGAACCCGGTCGCGGTGGCCGCCGGCCTGGCTTCACTGCGGGCGGCTGATGATGCGGT
>DASZLR010000183.1:0-17973 GCA_035552275.1 Pseudonocardiaceae bacterium
CGCCGCGTTGGTCGCGGCTGCCGCTATCACCACAGTCAGTGTTGTGACGGGTAGTTCTGCTGGTGCGGACACGATGACGCCGGCGCAGTTTTATCAGGTTCCGTCGCCGTTGCCGTCGGGTTCGCCGGGGACGATCATCCAGTCGTTGTCGTCGACGTATTCGGGTGGGACGAGTGGGGTGAACTCGACGCGGGTGATGTATTTGTCGACGGGGGAGAACAGCTCGCCGATGGCGGTGACGGGGACGGTGTTGGTGCCGCAGGCGCCGTGGACGGGTGGTGGTTCGCGTCCGGTGGTGGGGTATGCGCCATTCACGACGGGGTTGGGTCAGCAGTGCGCGGCGTCGGAGACGATGGCTGGTGAGGGTAACCAGGACATCATTTCGAGTGTGCAGAGTGGTTTCGTGAACGCGTTGTTGGGTAAGGGGTTCGCGGTCGCGGAGACTGATTATGTGGGTCAGGGTGAGACGGGTGCGGCGGAGCCGCAGTTCGTGATGCGGGTTCCGCAGGGTGATGCGGTGTTGGATGTGTTGCGGGCGGCGTTGAAGCTGCCGAACTCAGGGTTGTCGGCGGATGCCCCGTTGGGGATTGATGGCTACTCCGAGGGTGGTAACGCGGCCGCGGCGGCGGCGGAGTTGGCGAAGAGTTACGCGCCGGAGTTGCACATCGCCGGGGTGTACGCGGGTGCGGTGCCCGCCGACCTCGGTGGGTTGGCGAAGTCGTTGGATGGCAGCCTGTACGCGGCGTTCTTGGGGGATGCGCTGGTCGGCATCCAGTCCGCCTACCCGGACTCCAACGTGATTGGTCTGGCCAACCAGACGGGTTTGAATGATTTCAAGACGATGTTGACGGAGTGCACGTTGAGTTCGGTGTTCGGGTTCGCGTTCACGAACACGTCGTCGTTGACGAAGAACGGTCAGCCGGTGGCGTCGTATCTGAGTCAGGAGCCGTTCAAGTCGATCGTGACGGCGAATGATCTGGGGAGTGTGGCGCCGTCGATGCCGGTGGAGATCGAGTCGGGCACCCTGGATGATGTGATCCCGAACGCGTCGAATGTGGCGTTGGGGAAGAGTTGGTGTGGTCTGGGTGCGACGGTGCAGTACAACCCGATCGTCGGGTTCAGTCCGATCGGTGGGCACGCCCTGGCGGCGTTCAGCGCCGAGGGGGACGCGGCGACCTATCTGGGTCAGGCGTTCTCTGGTCAGGCGCCCAAGAACTGCGGCCAGTTCTGAGGTCTCCCGTTAGACACGACCAGATCTAGACACTGTCACCGCCGCGAGCTGGCCCGGATCACACGCTGATCCGGGCCAGCCTGCGGCCGACCTTGAGGTAGTACTCGCCGGCCTGCCCGTCCAGTTTGTCCTTGAGCAGCGCGGCAAGTGGTTCGCGGGCGTCATCGGCGGTCAGCGTGACCTGCTGCTGGCCGCCCGAAGTCTCCACCACCAAGCGCAGCCCGTTCTGTTGCGCGACCCGGCGGACCTCGCCGTTGCTGGCCGCGAAACCCAGGCCGCGCACCAGTTCGGTGACGGTCTGGGCCAGGTCGGCCACAGTCGGCAGGTCGGCCACGTCGCCGTAACTGCGTTGCGAGAACCGAGCGGTGAACTCCTCGCGGGCCGCCATTGCCGCGTCGACGCCGTGGATCGCGGCGGTGACCTCGCCGGCCAGCACCTTCTTGAGATCCATCGGATGCAGCGACCCGGCCTTCTGCCGCTCGGCGGTGATCGCCAGCTCGCTGTCCCGCCACTCGCTCAGCGCGCGGAAGTACTGCTCCACCAACCGATCCGGCACCGACATGATCTTGCCGAAGATCTCCCCGGCCGGCGCGGTCAGCGGCACGTAGTTGCCCCGGCTCTTGCTCATCTTCGTGCCGGTGCCGTCGGTGCCCTCGATCAGTCCGGTGGCCACCACGAGTTCCGGGACCTGACCGCTGATCTGCATGACGTGCCGGCACATCTGCATGTTCAGGAACTGATCGAGCCCGCCGACCTCCAGATCGGTGTTGATCTCCACCGAGTCCAGCGCCATCGCCACCGAGTACAGCAGCTCGGCCAGCGACAGGCCGTGGCCGGCGTCCAGCCGTTTGCGGAAGTCGTCGCGCTGCAACGACATCGAGACCGGGATGTGCGCGGCGATCTCGATCAGCCGGGGCAGCGTGATCTCGCGCAGCCAGTCGCCGTTGTGCCGGAACTGGGCGTGGGTGAAGTCGAAGAACGGGGTGACCTGCTGACGGTAGGTGGCCAGGTTGGCGGCGATGTCCTCATCGGTGAGCGCCGGCCGCTCGTCGGACCGGCCGCTTGGGTCGCCGATCTTGGCCGTCACGTCCCCGACGATGAACACCACCTGGTGGCCCATCCGCTGGAACCGGCTGAGGATCAGCATCGGCACGGTGTGCCCGAGATGGACCTCGTGGCCGGTCGGGTCGATGCCGAACTTGGCGATGAACGGTCGGTCTTTCGCCGCTGCTTCGGTGACCCGCGCGGCCAGTGATTCGGGCGAGGGCTGCAACCGGTCCGAGCGTTCCGCGATCAGCGCGGCCTGCTCGGCCGGCGACAGGTCCGACAGGTCGAGCTGACGCCGGTGCGTGGTCAGTTCCAGCAGCTCGCGCACGGTGTCACCGGCCGCGAGGTCGCCGCCGACGAGCACGGCCGTCACGCGGTCCACGGACTCGCGCAGTCGAGTCATCGAAACACTCCGTCCATCGGATTTCCCCAGTACATCCTATGGACCCACGCTGACCTACGCGGCGGCCCGTAGCGCAGCTTCGGCCGGCGGCGCCGAATCGCCGGGTGGACGCCGGGCTTTGCGAACCATCAGGACGCAGGCCAGCGCGCCCAGCAGCAGTACCCCGGCCGGCAGCAGCAGCGTCGCCCGCGCGGCATCGGTGAAGCCCTGGTGGAAAACACCCACCGCCAGATTGTTGATCTGGCCGGCGACGTTCGACGGCACGCCCGGCAGCGCGGCCGGGCCGCTGGAACCGAAGCTGGTCGCGGAGTTGGCGGCCTGACCCATGCCGCTCACGAACCGGTCCCGGTAGGGCGCCGGCAGCGAGTTGGACGCCGTCACCGCTGCCGCGTGCATCGACACGATCAGCCTCGCCTGCAAGAGCACGCCGATCGCCGCGCTGCCGATCACCCCGCCCACCTGCCGGGCGGTGTTGAACACGCCGGACGCCGCGCCCATCATCGGCAGCGGCACATCGCCGGTGGCGACGTTGGCCAGCGGCGAGAAAACGCAGCCGACGCCCATGCCCATCACCAGCAGCGCGGGAATCAGCGCCCACGGGTCGGTGCTCGGCCGGGCCTGCGCCACGGCCACCAGGATTCCGGCCGTCAGCACCAGAAAACCGGCCAGCGCCACGTACTTGCCGCTGATCCGGTCGGACAGCCGACCGGCGACCGGCGCCACAATGCCGGAGATCAGCGACATCGGCGCGGTCAGCACGCCGGCCATCAGCGGGCTCAGGCCGAGCACGGACTGGAAGTAGATCGTCAGCGGCAGGAACATGCCGATCATCGCGAACCCGATGGTCATGCCGGCCGCGCTCGCGGCGGTGAAGTTGCGATAGCCGAACAGCGACAGGGGCAGCAGTGGCTCGTTTCGGTTGCGCCGCTGCCAGATCACGAACGCGACCAGCAGCAGCACGCCGAAGCCGATGATCTCCGGAACGGTGATCGGCCCGAACGCCTTGCCCCAGTCGTACTGCTGGCCGTTCTGCAGGCCGAACACCACCGCCAGCAGGCCGAGTCCGGACAGCACGGTGCCGAGCAGGTCGAAGCGGGGCCGGCGGCGCTCCTGCGCGCCCGGCACCAGCAGCACGGTCAGCACCAGCCCGACCACCCCGATCGGCACGTTCACCATGAAGATCCACTGCCAGCCGAAGTTGTCCACCAGCACGCCGCCCAGCAGCGGGCCGGCGATGGTGGCGACGCCGGCCACCGCGCCCCAGGCGCCCATCGGCGCGCCGCGCCTGGCCGGCGGGAACAGGTTGGTGATGAACGCCATCGTCTGCGGGGTCATCGCCGCCGCGCCCAGACCCTGCACGGCGCGGGCGATGATCAGCATGATCGCGGTGGTGGACAGCCCGCACCACAGCGAGGCGCCGGTGAACAGCACCATGCCGAACAGGAACATTCGCTTGCGGCCCAACCGATCGCCGAGCCGGCCGGTGAGCAGCAGCGGCACGGCGTAGGTGAGCAGATAGGCGCTGTTGACCCAGATGACCTCGTTGAGACTGGCGTGCAGATCGCGCAGCATGGTCGGGACGGCCACGTTGACGATCGTGGTGTCCAGCATGATCATGAAGAACCCGATGCACAGCGCGGAAAGCGCGGCCCACGGGTTGACGGCTCTGCCCGGCGCGCTCGCTGTGGTGCTCATCCCGCGGCCTCCCTCGTCGCTGACTCCCCAGTCGATTCATCGCGCACGACGCGCAGTCCCGTCGGGCTGGGTTTGCCTGGCGGCCAGGCGAGTTCGCCGCTGGCCAGCCGGTCGAGCTGCGCGCCCACCCAGGCCAGTTCGGCCTCGTCCATAGCCAATCGGTATTTCAGGTCCATCCAGTACATCTCCGGAGTGCCGGCCTCGGTGAGCTGGTCGACCCACACCCGGCGGCTGGCCACCCGGGAGCGCAGCTCGGTTGCCCGGCGCCGCAGGCATTTCGTGCCGTCCGCCGGCTCCAACTTGTGCAACATGCCGATGGCGACGCCGAACTCGGGGAACGTGTCGGCCGGCGCGGCGACGATCGCCCGCAGCCGCTCGGCGAACTGGTCCCGGCCGGCGGCGGTGAGTCGGTAGGTGGTGCGCTCCGGCCGGCGACCCTCCCGACTGGTCTCCACCGTCTCGATCAGTCCGTCTCGGGCCAGCCGGTCGATCGTGTGGTACAGCGTGCCGGCGGTGAGCTTGACCAGCCGGTCGACGTGCCGGTCGCGCATCGTCTGGTGGATGTCGTACGGGTGCTTCGGCGCCTCGTGCAGCAGCTCCAGCGTGGCC
Organism: Pseudonocardiaceae bacterium; assembly: GCA_035552275.1. Classification (GTDB taxonomy): domain Bacteria; phylum Actinomycetota; class Actinomycetes; order Mycobacteriales; family Pseudonocardiaceae; genus DASVLX01. Next base: position 4,986 of record DASZLR010000183.1, read on the forward strand.
AGCGCGAGCGGCGTCAGCGTGCCCCGACGTGCCATCAGTGCCCCACCCCGATCAGTCCATGACGGTTATTCCACGTGGAATATACCTACCTGCGGGGACCGGTCGTCAAGGGCGACGCGGCATGGGCTTACCGGAATTACCTCGCGGAGCGGGCGTGCCGCACCGCTTCCCTGGCCAGCCGCCAGGCGACGAAACGGACCGTCGAGAGGATGATCCAGCGGACGCCGGGACCGGGGACGAGGTTGACGAACGACGCCGACCAGGACAGATCGGTGCCGCCCCGAGCGTTCTCGGTGAACTCGACGGTGGCGTGGTAGTCCCGGACCGGGATGAGCCGACCGACGTACCGGTAGGACAGTCGGGACGGCGGCTGGTAGTCGGTGATCTCCTCGCGGATCAGCAACGGCCACCGGCCGGTCACCCGGATGGCCCCGACGCCGCCCGGATCGTCGGTGCCCCGCCGTGCCCACCGGGAGGTCCCGATCAGTGGTTTGGCCCAGGACGACCAGCCCGGGGCGTCGGCGAAGAGGCCGAAGACCACGTCCGGCGCGGCGGCGACGGTTCGGCCGATCCGATAGCCGCCCCGACCGCTCATCGCGGCAGGCCGGATGCCCGCCAGGCGCCTGGACCGTGCGCCAGTGGACGGCGGGCCAACGACTCCCGATCCGCCCAGGCCGAGGGCGCCGGCTCGGGCGCCGACTGCTCGGTCGAACGCACCGAGATACTCGCCACCACGGCGGTCAGCGCGGCCAACTCCGCCTCGTCGGGCGTGCCGCGGACGACCCGCAGCAGCGGTCGGCTCGGCTGGACGTCCTGGACGCCGTCATCGCCGCTCATGTCCGTCTCCTCCGGTCTACAGCGGGATGTTGCCGTGCTTCTTGGGCGGCAGGGTTTCCCGCTTCTCCCGCAGCAGCCGCAGCGCGCGGGCCACCTGGCCGCGCGTGTGCGACGGCGGGATCACCGAGTCAACGTAGCCGCGCTCGGCCGCGATGTACGGGTTGAGCAGGGTGTCCTCGTACTCCTGGTCCAGCTTGGCGCGCAGCGCGTCGATGTCCTCGCCGCGCTCGGCGGCCGCGGCCAGGGTGCGGCGGTGCACGATGTTCGACGCGCCGGACGCGCCCATCACCGCGATCTGCGCTGTCGGCCAGGCCAGGTTCACGTCCGCGCCGAGGTGCTTGGAGCCCATCACGTCGTACGCGCCGCCGAACGCCTTTCGGGTGATCACCGTGACCAGCGGGACGGTGGCCTCGGCGTAGGCGTAGATCAGCTTCGCGCCGCGGCGGATGATGCCGTTCCACTCCTGGTCGGTGCCGGGCAGGAAGCCGGGCACGTCCACGAAGGTCAGCACCGGCACGTTGAACGTGTCGCAGGTGCGGACGAACCGGGCGGCCTTCTCGGAGGCGTTGATGTCCAGGCAGCCGGCGAACTGGGTGGGCTGGTTGGCGACGACGCCGACGCTGTGCCCGTCCACCCGGCCGAAGCCGACCACGACGTTCGGCGCGAACAGCGGCTGGACCTCGAGAAACTCGCCGTCGTCCAGGACTCGGGTGATGACCTCGTGCATGTCGTAGGGGTGGTTCGCCGAGTCCGGGATCAGCGTGTCCAGCTCGCGGTCGTCCTCGGTGATCGACTCGGCGATGCTCGCGCCGCTGGTGTCCTCGAACGCGGTGAACACCGGCGGGTCGGACAGATTGTTCGACGGCAGGAAGGACAGCAACTCCTTGACGTAGGAGATCGCGTCCTCCTCGTCGGCGCCGAGGTAGTGCGCGTTGCCGGACTTGGTGTTGTGGGTGCGCGCGCCGCCGAGATCCTCCAGCGTGACGTCCTCGCCGGTGACCGTGCGGACCACGTCCGGGCCGGTGATGAACATCTGCGAGGTCTGGTCGACCATCACCACGAAGTCGGTCAGCGCGGGCGAGTACACGTGGCCGCCGGCGTTCGCGCCCATGATCAGCGAGATCTGCGGGACGACGCCGGACGCGTGCACGTTGCGGCGGAAGATCTCGCCGTAGAGGCCGAGCGAGACCACGCCCTCCTGGATGCGTGCGCCGCCGCCCTCGTTGATGCCGACGATCGGCCGGCCGGTCTTGATGGCCAGGTCCATGACTTTGACGATCTTCTCGCCGTAGACCTCGCCGAGCGAGCCGCCGAACACGGTGACGTCCTGGCTGAACACGCACACCGGGCGACCGTCGACCGTGCCGTAGCCGGTGACGACGCCGTCGCCGTACGGGCGGTTGCGGTCCTGGCCGAAGTTGGTGGAGCGGTGCCGCGCCAGCTCGTCCAACTCCACGAACGAACCGGGGTCCAGCAGCAGGTCGATGCGCTCCCGCGCGGTCCGCTTCCCCTTGGCGTGCTGCTTCTCCACCGCGCGGGCCGAGCCGGCGTGCACGGCTTCGTCGCTGCGCTGGTACAGATCGGTCAGCTTGCCGCTGGTGGTGTGGATGTCCGGCTCGGCGTCAGGGGATCCGGCGGCGTCGCCGAGGGGCACCGTTGCGCTGCTCATGGCCCGCAGCCTAGCCAGCGGACCCGCCAACCCCCACCCCCGGCGTTGCCCATCTCACTGGCACCAGCCCTGTTCATCACCTATGTGAGCGGTCGTCATCGTTTCTTGCTCGGCCACACCTCATGCTGGGGATCCCACCAGAGCGCGTAGAAGCTGTCGTCGCGCAGGAAACCAAAGAGACGTCCCTTGCCGCCGAACCGAAGCCTGCTGATTCGGGTCTCGTCGTCGTATTCCAAATCTTCCAGTCGCCGCTGGGCCTCGGCGTTCGGCAAGCTGTCGACCGGGTAGTGCTTACCTGGTTCATCACCGTTGTTGAATGCCTCGCGCACCGTCATCGACTCGATTGACCGCAGCCGTTCCAGCATCTTTCGATGTTCGGCCTGGGTGATGTTGGCGAGACACCACGGCCCGCCGACGTCGAGTTTGTTGAACCGGATGAGCAGCCTGCCGGCCGAGTCCTGCGGCTCGAAACGGCGGCGCGGCTGACGGCCATGGACGCCGAGACCGGCGACCGCAGGAGTCCTGGGGGAACGGGTGGCAGGGACGGCTTCCACGGCGTGCGGTGTCTTCCGCTTGCTCTTGTCGCGCTTGGTCGGTACGGATCAGGGTCCGGAGCCGTTCTGGTGTTTGACCGACTCAGATCGCCACCGCATCGGCCAACACCCGGTCGCGGATGCGCTGCTTGAGACCGTTCACGGTGGCTACCTGGGTGAACACCCCGAGCAGTTCCTCGACATCCAGGGCGAATCCGGACATCGCGACGTAACCCCGGCCTTCGCCGACGTCGATGAGCAGGTCGAGATCGCTGTTCTCGGTCGCCTCCCCACGAGCTACGGAGCCAAACACCCGAACGTTGCTCATCCCGTGGCGATCGGCGATCGCGTAGATCTCGTCGCGGTGGGCACGCAGCTCATCCACGGTGACCCGTCGCCTCGGAGCCGCCCCTTGATCGCTGAGGTCGTAGCCCGCTGATCCGGCGTCGGTCATGGTGCTCACCCTATGATCCACCTGGTGAGCAGCGGGAAATCGGACTTTGAGCCGTTGGACGTGTCGGCGCTGCGGACCGCGCTGGTTCGGCCGAACGGCGGCTATGCGGCGCTGGACGTGGTGGAGCGCACCGGATCGACCAACGTCGACCTGCTGGCCGCGGCCCGGTCCGGCGCCGCCGACCGCACGGTGCTCATCGCCGAAGCACAGACCGCCGGCCAGGGTCGGCGCTCGCGGGGCTGGGTCTCACCACCGGGCGCGGGGCTCTACCTCAGCGTGCTGCTGCGACCGGCCGGCGTGCCGGTGTCCCGGCTGCCCTGGCTCACCCTGCTCGCCGGCGTCGCGCTGGCCCGCACCGCCGAGTCGGTCGGCGTCGACGCCGCGCTGAAGTGGCCCAACGACCTGTTGCTCGGCCGACCACGCCGCAAGGCGGCCGGTGTGCTCGCGGAGATCAGCACCGCCGACGGTCCGGCCGTGGTGCTCGGCATCGGCCTCAACGTGCACCCGCTGCCCGCCGGCGTCCCGCTCGGCGCCGGCGGCCTGGCGCCGACCTCGTTGGCCGACGAGAACGCCTCCGACATCGACCGCACTGTTCTCGCCGTCCGGCTGCTCGCCGAGCTCGCCACCTGGGAAGGCGCCTGGCGGCAGCACAGTGGCGACCCGGTGGCCGCCGGCCTGCGCGACGAGTATCAACCTCGCTGCGAGACGCTGGGTCAGCGGATTCGGGTCGAGCTGCCGGGCTCGGCGGAGCTCTCCGGCCGCGCTGTCGGCCTGGGCGACGACGGAACCCTGCTGCTGCGCGCCGACGACGGCGTCGAGCACGCCCTGTCCGCCGGAGACGTGGTGCATGTTCGCGGTGCGGAATCACGGTGACAATCGCAGTGATAATCGCCGCGACAATCAGGCCGGAAATGCCGGTTGGCGCCAGCCCGGCCCGGTAGCGTCGGGCCAGCGTAACCGGGCCGGACATCCAGGAGGGGCCTCGTGCCATACCCCGACGACCTGCTCACCGAGGGCGAGCAGGTCGTGATCAACAAGCATCCGCACTGGAAGATGCTGATCATCCCGGTGCTGGTCTTCCTGATCGTCGTCGGCGCGGTCGCTTTCGTGGCCGCGTTGGTGGCCCGCGAGCAGTGGCACCTGATCGCCTGGCTCGCCCTGCTCGTCGTCGGCCTGTTGCTGATCATCTGGCGGACGGTGACCCCGTGGATGCGCTGGCGCACCACCCACTTCATCGTCACCACGCGCCGGGTGATGACGCGCGAGGGCGTGCTGAACCGGGTCGGTGAGGACATCCCGCTGTCCCGCATCAACAGCGTCCGGTTCGAGCATGGCCTGATCGACCGGATGTGGGGCTCCGGCACGCTGATCATCGAGTCGGCATCGGACGAGCCGCTGGAGTTCCACAACATCCCGCGGATCGAACGGGTGCACTCGCTGCTGTACGAGGAAGTCAACGAGAACCCGTACGACGAGGCGCGCCGCCACCGGCACAACGACTGACCAGCCTGACGGCCGAGCCCCAGAACGACTAAGCTGTTAACGATCGCTAACCTTGTCGGGATTGGGGTGCGCGGATGACAGCACGGGATGTCGGGCTGCCGGTCACGGTCGCTCCGCCGGATCGCGGCGACCTGCCCGAGCACGTGACGATCTGGGAGGTCGGTGCCCGGGACGGCCTGCAGAACGAGTCCACAGTGCTGCCGGTCGAGGTCAAGCTGGAGTTCCTGGACCGCCTGGCCGCCGGCGGACTGTCGGTGCTGGAGGCGACCAGTTTCGTGTCGCCGAAGTGGGTACCGCAGCTCGCCGACGCCGACGAACTGCTCGCCGGCCTGCGCCGCGTTCCCGGTGTCCGCTACCCCGTGCTGGTGCCCAACGAACACGGCCTGGACCGGGCGCTGGCCGCCGGAGTCACCGACATCGCGATCTTCGCCAGCGCCACCGAGACCTTCGCCAACCGCAATCTCAACAGCACGCTGGACGGCCAGTTCGCGCTGTTCGAGCCGGTGGCCGCGCGGGCCAGGGCGGACGGGCTGGACGTGCGCGGCTACCTGTCCATGTGCTTCGGCGATCCGTGGCAGGGCGCGGTCGATCCGGCCCAGGTGGTCGCGACCGGCCGGCGGCTGCTGGACCTCGGCTGCACCCAGCTCTCCCTCGGCGACACCATCGGCGTGGCCACCGTGGGCCAGGTGGAGTCGCTGTTGCGCGCGTTCGTCGCGGCCGGCGTCCCGATCGAGCGGATCGCGGTGCATTTCCACGACACCTACGGACAGGCGCTGACCAACACGATGGCCGCGCTGCGGCTGGGGGTGCACACGGTCGACGCCAGCGCCGGCGGGCTCGGCGGCTGCCCGTACGCGGAGTCCGCGACCGGGAATCTGGCCACCGAGGATCTGCTCTGGCTGTTGGACGGCCTGGGCGTGCACACCGGCGTCGACCTGGATGTGGTCGCGGAGACCAGCGCGTGGATGGCCCGGCAGTTGGGTCGGCCGAGCCCGTCGCGGGTGGTGCGCGCGCTGACGGACTGAACACCGGCGACCGAGGACTTGGCGAAAGCCGTGACGCGCCGGCTCTTTTTTCGTTGTAGCTGGAACCGAGCGGCGGCCGGCTGCGTCGACCCGACTGATGAGGCAGTTCGATCCGCCCCCGCCCGAACACGAACCGGACCGGAGGTGGCCAAGGTGACCGACGCGACCCACAGTCAGGAGCGGGTCGAGCAGCTGCTGGCCGACTACCGGCGTGGTCGCGAGCAGCTGGCGTCCGTCCAGCGAGCCCTGCTGTCCATCGCCGAAACGGCGTCCAGCCCGGATGGACTGGTCAGTGTCACCGTCGGCGCCCACGGCGAGCTGGCCAAGCTGATCATCGCCGATGCGGCCTACCGCCGGTACCGCGCGGCCGAACTCGCCGGGCTGATCACCCGGCTGACCGCGCAGGCCGCGGCGAAGGCGGCTGAACGGGCCAATCAGGCGCTGCTGCCGGCACTGCCGCCGGACACCGATCCGGCGGCGCTGCTCGCCGGTCGCGCCGACCTGAGCCCGGACGAGATCGGCGGGACGCCACCTCGTCCGTCCCGAGTGGACAGATCGGACCGGCTGGACAGCGTCGACGACGACGAGAGCTATGAGCACACCAGTTGGATGCAGGGCACGCCGAAACGAGGGCGATAGCGATGGCCAGCGGCGAGGGATATCGCGTCGACGCCGCCGAACTGGCGCGTCAGGCTCAGGATTTCCCGGATCTCGCGGATCGCGCGCAGCGCATCCATCAGACACTGAGCCAGGCGTTGGACGCGGCCGGGGAGTGCTGGGGATCGGATGCGGCGGGGCAGAGCTTCGCCGCCCACCATCTGGGTGCGGCCAACGACACCCTGGACCGGCTCGGATCGCTGTCCGGCCGGCTGTCCAGCGTCGGGCAGCGGTGGTCCGAGACGGCGAGCGGGTACCGGCGGGTCGAGGCGGACGTTGTGAACACAGTCGAAGCGGCCGGTGTTCGCCAGGCCGAGCACGAGTGAGCTGGAGCCGAGATGGGCATCCAACTTCCCATTGAACTGGCCGGAGTCGCCGCCCGCGCCGGGGTGAGCTGGCCGCGGGCCGACGAGGACACGCTGCGGACGTGCGCCCAGGCGTGGCGACAAGCCGGCGGTCACGTGTCCACATTGGCCGGTGACGCCGACCGGGTCGCGCACCGCGCGCTGGGTGCGATCTCCGGCCAGACCGGCGACGCGGCCGGCCGACACTGGGAATCATTCACCCATCCGGACACCGGCCACTTCACCGCGACAGCGCGCGGCTGCCACGCGGCCGCGGACCGGCTTGAGCACGCCGCTGATCAGGTCGCCGACGCCAAGGCCAAGATCATTCAACACCTGGTCACCTTGGCCGGCAACGAGGACGCGATGCACACCGCCGCGTCGGCCGGCCATCCGGCGGCGCTCGCCGGGCTCACCAACGCGGTGCGGAACGCCCAGGCCAACGTGGCCGGCGTGACCAGCCAGCTCACCCAGACCATCGGCCTGGGCGGCGCGGGTCCCGGTCAGCCGGCCACCCCTGGCCAGCCGGCCGCATCCACTCAGTCGAGTCCGCTGAGCCCGGTCGCCGGACCGGTGGACAGCGCGTTGGCCGGCGTTGTGCCGAACCGCACCGATCCGGGGTCGCCGCTCGGTTCCTACCCGTCCGACCTGGCGGCCGGCACGCCCGCGCTCGGGCAGCCACCGATCGGTCAGCACGGCCACGGCGGTGTGGTCCTGACAGGTCCCGCGGGGCCGCCACCCGGCGTCCCGCCCGCGCCCGCGCCGAGTGCGCCCCCGGCGGCGGGACCGATGTCCGCGCCGGCTCCGAGCGCGCAACCCGTTTCCACGCCACCGATCCACTTTGGACAGACCTCGACATCGTCGGCCGGCCTCCTGGACGCGCCCGCGCCGATCGCCGTGCCGGACCCGTCGGCGGCAGCAGCCGGTGTCCCACCGAACCCGAGCGCACCCGTTGGTCCGCCGCTCGGAATCGCCGCGCCCAGCCCGGTGTTCGCGGCGTCCCCCGGCGCTGGCCCAGCACCAGTCCCGCCGGCCGGGGGCGGCCCGGTCGGTTCAGCGCCATCGCCGGTGCCAGCGCCAGGTCCAGCACCGGCGCCGAATCCTGAGCCGGGGCCACCGCCGACCCAGGCTCCGGCACAGCCGGCAATGCCCGCGGAGTCCAGCGGCGGCGCTGGCGTGGTCGCCGTCGGTGGCGCACCGGCGCGCCCAGCCGCCGTCGGAGCCAACCCGGCCGTACCGCCGGACCGAGCCGTTTCCGGGGGCGGCTCGGGCGGCCCGGCAGAACACCGCGCCACCGGATCGCGGTCGGCCCAGCGCGCGGCGGTCGCCGTGTTCGTGCTGCACATGTTCCCGATCGGGCACCTGCCGGTCGCCACGGACCGGCCGCACCGGCAATGGCCACCGCCGCCGCCCGACACCGATTTCGCTGCCGGGCTGCGGTTTCCGCCGCACGACCACCCCCGGTCGGAGCTGATCGACACCTCGACAGTGCCCGACAGCGCCGACAGTGTTGCTTCGCCGGGTCGCCCGGCCCACGACCCGGGTGTCCAGGCGCTGGCTGCCGGCCACGATCCACTCGGCAACGCGGAGACCAGCGAATTCGAGTGGGACCGCCGGTTCGTGGTGCGTGCCGCCGATCCGGACACCGGTGTCGCGGCCGAGCATGCCTGGCCGCCAGTCGAACTGTGCCCGGAAGGCGGCCGCGAGCCCGGCGAGCCGGTGGTACTGGAACCCGGCGTGGTGCTGGATCGCTTCGGCAGTGCGGAAGGCCGGGTGTTCGCTGCCGACGCGACCCCGTTCGCGCGGCGATCCCTGCCGCCGGACCAGATCGCCGCCGGCTACCACCGATACGAGGTGCGCCAACCGTTGCCGGTATGGCAGGCGGTGTCCGCGGCGTGGTTCGGCCAACCCGGCGGAGGCACTCGGATACGGTCCGTGTACCCAGCCGCCGACCTGGTCGCGTTGGGCTATCTGAAGGAGCTGGAATGAACGCCGAGTCGATCAGTCAGTGGCTGCGTGCCGTCGGAGTGCCGGACGAAGTGGTGTCGGTCGGCGCCGAGGCGGACGCCCGCTGGTGCCTGTTGCGCACCGACGCGGGGCAGGACGGCCCGGCGTGGGAGGTGTTCTGGCGGGAGCAGGGCAACCGCTACGACTGGGCGAGCTTCAGCAACGAGCAGGTCGCCTGCTTCTACCTGTTCGGCCGGTTGACGTGGGCGCAGGTCGCCCGGGGCGCGGTCGGCGTCCTGGCCGGCAGCGGGCAGCCCGGCGACGAGCCGGACACCCAGCCGGGCGCTGACCCGAATTCCACTCCCGCCGAGGACCCGGACGCCACCCCGCCGACCGGCATTCCGCTGCCTGGCTCGTCGGTCGCGTCCGCCCTGTCGACCACTTCGGCGTCGTAGCGCTCCTAACGGCGGAGCAGTTCGAGCGCGGCGTCGTGCAGGACGCCGTTGGAGGACAGCACCGAGCCGCCATCGTGTCGGGGAGCGCCGGTCAGGTCGGTGAACCGGCCGCCGGCCTCCTCGACGATCACCTGTAGCGCGGCCAGATCCCAGGGGTTGACCACGGCTTCGGCGGCCAGATCGACGGCCCCCTCGGCGACCAGGCAGTGCTGCCAGAAGTCACCGAACGCGCGGGTCTCCCAGCAGGCGTCGGCGAGCGCGAGATACGCCGCCCGCGAGTGGTATGTCACCCAGGAGCCCAGGTGGGTGGTGGACAGGTAGGCGTCGGCCAGGTCGGTCACGCCGGACACCGCGATCCGTCGCGTCGGCCGGCCGGCCTCGCTGGTCCACGAACCCTGGCCGGCCTGCGCCCACCACCGGCGGCCCAGCGCGGGCGCACTGGCCACCCCCAGCACCGGCCGGCCGGCCACCAGCAGGGCGATCAGCGAACCCCAGGCCGGCCCGCCGCGCAGGAAGTTCTTCGTGCCGTCGATCGGGTCGACCATCCAGCACCGGCCCGCGCCGATCTCGCCGCCGCGTTCCTCGCCGACCACCGGGTCGTCCGGGTGAGCCGCGGCGATCAGCTCGCGAATCCGGTCCTCAACGGCCAAATCGGCGTCGGTCACCGGGGTGCGATCCGGTTTGCGTTGGACTTTCAGGTCCAGCGCGCGGAACCGGGTGGCGGTGATGGCGTCGGCGGCGTCGGCCAATGCCAACGCGAGTTCCAGATCGGGTGTTGACGGTGTTGACACGATTCGAATGGTTTCATGAATACCCTGGGCGGCGTGAACGACCGAGCCAACGACACCGCTCAAGACACCGCTCAAGACACCGCTGATGACACTGAGAGATCCAGATGAGCCGGGTGCTGCTCGCGGAGGACGACTCGGCCATCGCCGAACCGCTGTCCCGCGCGCTGCGCCGCGAGGGCTACGTCGTGCAGGTGGTCGGTGACGGGCCGGGGGCGCTGGACGGCGCCACGGACGGCGGCGTCGATCTGCTGGTGCTCGATCTCGGCCTGCCCGGCATGGACGGCCTGGAGGTCTGCCGGCGACTGCGGTCCGCCGGCCGCGAGCTGCCGGTGCTGATGCTCACCGCCCGCGCCGACGAGGTCGACTTCGTGGTCGGCCTGGACGCCGGCGCCGACGATTACGTGGCCAAGCCGTTCCGGCTGGCCGAACTGCTGGCCCGCATCCGGGCGCTGCTGCGCCGCCGGGCGCCGGACGCGATGGAGGCGCACGGGGTGCGGATGGACCTGTCCGCGCGGATCGTCACCGTGGAGGGCCACGAGGTGCAGCTGGCGAACAAGGAGTTCGAGCTGCTACGGGTGCTGATGCGGCACGCCGGTCAGGTGGTCACCCGGGACGAGATTTTGTCCGAGGTCTGGCAGGGTCCCGAGCAGCGCGCCAGTAAGACGCTGGACATGCACATGTCCTGGCTGCGGCGGAAGTTGGGCGACGGCAACCCGCGTTCGGCCGAACGCCGGATCGCGACCGTGCGCGGTGTCGGCTTCCGCTTCAACACCGAGTAGATCGACACCGAGTAGATCGACACCGAGTAGGTGAGCGCTGATGCGCAGGCGAATTCTGCTGGCCACCCTGCTGGCTGTGGCGGTGTCGGTCTGCGCGCTGGGCATTCCGCTGGGCTACACCGCCTGGCAGGTGGTGGAAAGCCTCAAGCGCGGCGACATGGACGACCGGGCCCAGCAGATCGCCGCGCAGGTGGAGGACCAGCTCGCCACCGGCCGGCCGCTTGATCTGTCCGCGGTGGGCCTCGCGGTGCCGTCCGACGGCGAGGTCGTGGTGGACACCGCGCGGACCGGCCGGCTCACCTACGGCGCCCACCTGGACGGCGCGGACGTGCTGACCGAGCAGGTGCCCATTGTGGACGGTGGCGTGGTGATGCTGTCCATCCCGGCCGGGCCGACCAGGGACCGGCAGGCCCAGGTCGCGTTGCTGGTGGCGTTGCTGGCGCTGTTCTCGGTCTGCACCGGGACGGTGGTCGCGGTGCTGACCGCGCGCCGTCTCGCCGAGCCGCTGCGCTTCGTCGCCGGCCGCGCCGGCAGGCTGGGCGCCGGCGACTTCCGGCCGGACGCCGCCCGCTACCAGGTGCCCGAGCTGGACATGGTCGCCGACGCGCTGGACACCTCGGCCAGCGCGTTGGCGCTGTTGGTGCAGCGGGAGCGAGATTTGGTCGGTGATGTCTCGCACCAGCTCCGCAGCCGGCTGACCGCGTTGCAACTGCGGTTGGAGGCGCTGGCCGCGATCGCCGATCCGGAGGCGGCCGAGGAGGCCGGCGCTGCGCTGGAACAGGCGGAACGGCTGGCGCAGGTGCTGGACGAGCTGCTGGCCGCGGCCAGTGCGGCCCGCTCCGGTGAGGCGGAGTCGATCGAGCTGGCCGGGACGCTCGCCGAGATGACCACGGAATGGCGGGAGTTGTTGCGCGCCAAGGGCAGGACGCTGCGGCTGCGGGTGCCGGACGGACTGCGGGCGCGGGCCACCCCCGGCCGGCTGCGCGAGGCGATCGGCGTGTTGCTGGACAACGCGCTGCGGCACGGCACCGGTTCGGTTGTGTTGTCCGCCCGGCGTGGCGACACCGCCACCGTGATCGAGGTCAGCGACGGCGGCCCAGGCGTGCCGGACGAGCTGGTGGCGCACGTGTTCGAGCGTGGGGTGTCCGGCGGCGGCTCGACGGGCGTCGGCCTGGCGCTGGCCCGCGCGCTGATCGACGCCGACGGCGGCCGGTTGGAACTGGCCGCGTCCCGCCCGGCGACGTTCGCGATCTTTCTGCCCCAGGTCAGGGCCGAGGACGTGATCGCGACCTCGTGGCGGGCCGAACCCAGCCCGCGCTAGCGTCCTGCGCCCGATGCTCGGGCTGCGGTCAAGCCACCTGCTCGTCGGAGTCGGGGCCCGAGCCGGGACCGGTGCCGCCGACCGGACGCAGCCGCCGCACCCGGGCGTTCGCGGTGGGGAACACCCACTTCTTGAATGCCCACCAGCGGAACAGCATCGCCACCAGGGTGCCGACGATCATGCCGCTGACGAAGTCGGCGACCTCCTGGGTGAAGAAGCTCACCGCCGGCACCTGGAGGTGCAGGAAGTACCGGGAGACGTACTCGGGCGCCGAGTTCAGCACCACACCGATGCCGCTGATCAGGAAGAACAGGGTGGCCTCGTGGTGCCGTTCCCGGCCGCCGCGAGTGCGGAACGCCCACTCCCGGTTCAACAGGTACGACACGATCGTCGCGATGATGACCGCGACCGCCAACGCGGTGACCGGGTTTCGCTGCAACACGGTCAGCTTCAGCGTGTAGTTGATGGCCAGCGTGATGACAAACGTGATACCGCCAACGGTCGCGAACTTCAGCAGCTCACGATGCTTGATCAACAGTGATCGAAGCGGTTGCGGCACGCGCTCCAGCGCGGCGTCGACAACGGGCACGCTGTGACCCTACTCGGGGTTAGGGACGGCTGCCGTCAACCCCAGGGTTGACGGCAGCCGTGGCGCTCAGCTCGGCCGCACCAT
>DASZLR010000184.1:0-22240 GCA_035552275.1 Pseudonocardiaceae bacterium
GTTCGCCCTCTACGACACGCTGTTCAACATCACCCAGGTGGTCGCGGTCGCGCTGACCGCCATGGTGGTGCCGGCTGACGGCCGGGCGCCCGGCCTGGTCCTCGCCGCGACCGTCCTCTACCTGGTCGGCATGGCCGGCTACCTCCTGGTGCTCCGGATCTCCCGCCCGCGGGCGGCACCGCGACGCTACGAAGCGACCGCCCGCCCGGTGGAGAACGAGTAGGTGATCAGGCCGTGCTGGAAGTTGTTGCGCCGCCCGCCGGTGATCCCGTACTCGTCACTGGTCGGGTAACCCAGGTAACTGCGCTCCCAGCCCATCGATGCCCACAGCGATCGGATCGCGCCGTAGACGGCCTGTGCGCCGGTACCCCGCGTCCAGTAGATGGAACCGCCCAGGGAGAAGTGGTTGTACCGGCCGTTGCCGTCCGGCGTGCCGCTCTCGTCCGTGATCGGATAGCCCACCGGACTCCGTTCCCAACCCAGTGCGGCCCAATGGTCCTGAATGGCGCCGTGAATCGACCAGGCGTCAGTATTCGGCGTCCAGTAGATTGAGCCATCCTTCGCGAAATGGTTGTATCGGCCAATTCCGTCCGGAGTGGTGTTCTCATCGGTGGTCGGATAACCGAGGAAGCTCGCCGGGCCGCCCAACGCCTTGTAATGCAGCCAGATCCGACCCTTCACCATCCACGCGCCGGTCGCCGCCGACCAGTAGATCGTGCCGTTCGAGAAGTCCTCGGCCATACCGCCGCCGGTGGTGGCGTATTCACCGGACACCACGAAACCGAGACCGGACTTCGCGGTGCCACCGATGGCGGCCAGGTGATCAGCGATCGGATCCACGCTGCCGTTATAGAGATTACCTTCCAGGGTCACCAGCAATATTCCCTGTCCGGTGTCCGGGCCAATTTGATAGAAGGCCTGAGCCGGGTAAGCACTATTCGGGGTGAATGTCACGCTCTGGGTGATCGAGTCACCCGGTTGCAACGGCTGTCCTTCGGCCAGCGGGTTGCTGGCGGTGAACACGCCGGCCGGCGCCTTCGCCAAGTTGATGACCAGCGGCGCCGTGCCGGTGTTGCTGACGGTGAAGCTCTGCGTCACCGACTTGCCGATCGCCACCGCGCCGAAGTTCACCGTCGTCGGACTGATCGTCAGGACGCCCTGTCCGTTGATCGGCGTGCCGGACAGCGGCACGGTCACGGTGTACGGGTTCGTGCCGTCGGTCCCGGTGACCACGACGCTGTCGGTGCAACTGGCACACGTCGTGCTACTCGTCGGCGCGAAGACGACCGGGATGGTCGCCGAGGTGCCCGGCGCGATCGTGTCGCCGACCACCGGCGTGCTGCCGGCCGGAATGCTGAACGGCGTCGACTGCTGCGACGGCCCGGTCACCGTGTTGATCGTCTCGGGCACCGTGCCGGTGTTGACGATCTGGACGCCGAGTTGGGTGCTCGATCCGGTCTGGACGCCGCCGAAGCTCAGCGCGGCCGGCGACGCGGCCAGGCCGGGCTGGGTGCCGCGGCCGGAGAGCGCGACCGCGACCGTGCCCTGGCTGGTGGCGAACTTCAGCGTTCCGCTGGCATTGCCCCAGGTGCTCGGGTTGAAGGTCACCGGCACCGAATAGCTGGCGCCCTGGGCCAACGTCACCGGCAAACCGGCCGGGGTCGCGCCGAACGGGCTGGCGGTCGTGGCGCCGGTGATGGTCAGCGGCACGTTCGCCTGCACGGTCACCGTCGCGCTGGTGCTGCCGTTCACCGCCGTGTCGGCGAACATGTACGGCGTGGTGTTCAGGATCGCCGTGTTCGGCTGGCCAATGCTGTAGACGTTGCCGTCGCGGGTGCCGAGGTAGATGTGCCCGTTATCGGTCGCCACCGTGGTGAATTTCGCGGCGGTGCCGATCGGGATCGAGTAGCGCAGGTTCAGCACGCCGTTGGTGGGGATCGCGTCGTAGGCGCGCAGTTGCGCGTTGGCGCCGGTCGCGGCGGCGGTGCCGGTCGGGATCCACACGACCCAGACCAGCGCGCCCGAGCCGGTGCCGTTGGAAGTGACGATCGGCGAGCCGGAGGTGTAGCCGAAGTTGTCGGTGCTGGTGGCGACCGAGGTCAGCGATGGTGCGCTGCCGCCGGACAGGGCCAGCGCGCGCAGCGGTCCGGTGTTGCCGGCCACATACACATAGCCGGTGCCGGAGCCGTAGAACGCCGGATGTCCCCACACGCCCTGGAAGGGACCGGCGACGCTGAGCGCCGCGTCGGTGCCCCCGGCGCCCTGGGCCGAACCGCCGAGGTGATCGGCGTCCAGCAGGTAGATCCGGCCGTCCTTGCCGACCTGCACCACCAGATGCGGGTGCGCGGCCGGGGCATAGGCCGGCGGGATCGCCATCGGTCCGCCGGAGCCGAGGTCGGCGTCATCCTGGTTCAGTTTGACGTTGTTGTACGGGCTGAAGAAGCTCTGCGCGGACAGCGATCCGTCGCTGCCGACCCCGAGCCGGACCACCGACTCGCCCAGGTTGCCCGGCGGGGTGTCGCCGGCGCCCGGCGCGGGGGAGACGCCGTTGCCGGTGGCCAGAATGATCCGGCCGGCACCGTCGGAGACCAGGCCGCCGCCGGCCTGCCAGATGCCGCCCTCGTTCGAGCCGCTGGTCTCGGTGGCCCACATGGCGGTCTGCTTGCCGGTCGAGTCGTTCACGCCGACGACGTAGCCGACGTAGGGCGTGTAGTCGCAGGTGCTGCCGAACGCGGCGTAGACCACGCCGTTCATCAGCAGCAGGCCGGGACGCTGGTTCTGGGTCTCCGGGTTGAAGACGACGCCGGGCGCGTTGGTCGGCGAGCCCTGGATGGTGGTGGGGAAGCCGGCCAGCTCGGCGCCGGTGCCGACGTTGAGCGCGTGTAGGTACCAGTGCGGGTGGGCCGCGTTCGGGCCGTCGTTGACCTTCGCGGTGAAGTACACGGCGTTGGTGCTCGGGTCGTAGACCGGAGTCGAGGTGATCCCGATGGTCGGGGTGAGGTCGCCGCAACCGACCGTGGCCGCCGGCCAGGCGGCGCCCTCGCTGACATGCCATCGCTGCGCGCCGGTGCCCGGGTCCAGGCCGTAGACCTGGTCGTTGTCGGTGCCCACGATCAGGGTGCCGTTCGCGACGATCGGCTGCGCGTAGACCTGGCCGTTGACGGCGACCTTGAACTGCTGGCCGAAGTCGGATGCCACGACCGAGGACGCCAACAGGTTGGGCTCAGCGGAGTCCCATCCGGTGCGCAGGGTGTCGAGGGACACCGTGGTGACATCGGCGTGCGCTACCTGCACCGCTACAAACGCCAACCCAACTATGCCTGCTGTGACCAGCAAAGTTATGACTCGACGCAGTGAAAACCGGGTACGGGCGCGCGCCATCGACTTGTCTCTCCTCTGCTGGGCAGCGTCAGACCACACCCGAGCGAGTGAATGCACCCAACGAGAGGGAGAGAACTGCTACCTGGACGCATCCGGGCGGGACTGCGTCAGTCATCCGTCACCCGATTGATTCGCGGAGCGACCACAAAGCGTTACTGGCTCAGGTGACGGAGCGCGCTACTCGCCGGTAGGAGGTTCGGGCTTCTGCTCGACGCCCTGCTCGCGCGCCCAGTCCCGCAGCGCCGCGACGGCCTGGTCGTGGTCCAGCGGCCCTTGGTCCAGCCGGAGTTCCTTGAGGTGTCGCCACGCCTTGCCGACCAGCGGCCCGGGCGGCAGGCCGAGGATGCGCATGATCTCGTTACCGTCCAGGTCCGGCCGCACTTTGGCCAGGTCCTCGGCCTCGGCCAGCGCGGCGATCCGCGCCTCCAGGTCGTCGTAGGACGCCTGCAGGGCGGCGGCCTTGCGCCGGTTGCGGGTGGTGCAGTCGGCCCGGACCAGCTTGTGCAACCGGTCGGCCAACGGGCCGGCGTCGGTCACGTACCGGCGGACCGCCGAGTCGGTCCACTCGCCGCGCCCGTACCCGTGGAACCGCAGGTGCAGGTACACCAACTGGGCGACGTCCTCGATCACGTCCTTGGGGTAGCGCAGCGCGCGCAACCGCTTGCGCACCATTTTCGCGCCGACCACCTCGTGGTGGTGGAAGCTCACCCCGCCGCCCGACTCGAACCGGCGGGTCGCCGGCTTGCCGATGTCGTGCAACAGCGCGGCCAGCCGCAACACCAGGTCGGGCTCCCCGGAGCCCTTCGCCGTTTCCAGGTCGATCGCCTGGTCCAGCACAACCAGCGAGTGCTGGTACACGTCCTTGTGCTGGTGGTGCTCATCGATTTCCAGCCGCATCGCGGACACCTCGGGCAGCACGTGATCGGCCAGCCCGGTGTCCACCAGCAATTCCACGCCGCGCCGCGGCCGCTCGCCGAGCAGCAGTTTGGACAGCTCGGCCTGCACCCGCTCGGCGGTGATCCGCCCGATCTGGTCGGCCATCGCGGTCATCGCCGCCAGCACCCGGGGCGCCGGCTCGAACCCGAGCTGGCTGGCGAACCGGGCGGCGCGCAGCATCCGCAGCGGGTCGTCGGCAAACGACTCCTCCGGCGTGGCCGGGGTGTCCAGCCGGCGGTCCAGCAGCGCGGACATGCCGTCGTACGGGTCGATGAACCGCTTGGTCGCCAGGTCCACGGCCATCGCGTTGGCGGTGAAGTCGCGGCGGAGCAGGTCGGTGTCGAGCGAATCGCCGAAGGTGACCTCGGGGTTGCGGCTCACCCGGTCGTAGTGGTCGGCCCGGAACGTGGTGATCTCGCAGACCGCACTGCCCTTGCGCGCGCCGACCGTGCCGAACGCGATTCCGGTGTCCCACACCCCGTCCGCCCAGCCCGACAGGATCCGCTGGATCTGCGGCGGCCGGGCGTCGGTGGTGAAGTCGAGGTCGGCGCCCAGCCGGCTGAGCAGCGCGTCGCGCACGCTGCCGCCGACCAGGTACAGCGAATGGCCGGCGGCGGCGAACCGGCCGGCCAGTTCGTCGGCGACCGGTGCGATGCGCATCAGTTCGACGACGGCGTTGCGCTGCGCGCGGGCCCGGTCGGCCGGCTGTATCGACTGCACCGGCTGGGCGGGATCGGCGGCGGGCATGGCGGGAGTGAGCGGAGATCGAGACATGGGACCTTCAGGATATCGGGCGAGGAACCGGTGACGGGCGGTCACCGCCTAGCGAGGCGGACGGCAACGGGTTGCGTCGATCGCATTACCATCGCACTCATGTCCCCGTCGCCTGGTCGGTCCGGCGGTGCCCAGCCGACTCGGCGGAACAGGCGCCGCCCAGCTCGGCTGCGCACGGTTGACGAGACGTCCGCCGGCGGCCTGGTGGTGGACGACGGCGCCCGGCACGCCGCGCTGATCGGCCGGCTGGACCGCCGCGGCGGACTGCTGTGGTCGCTGCCCAAGGGACACATCGAGGAAGGCGAGACCGCCGAGCAGGCGGCCGTCCGCGAGGTGCGCGAGGAGACCGGGATCGAGGGTCGCATCCGCATGTCGCTGGGTGCAATCGATTATTGGTTCGTAGTGGAGAACCGGCGCGTGCACAAGACCGTGCATCATTTCCTGCTGGACGCGACCGGCGGCGAATTGTCCGATGAGGACATTGAGGTCGCCGAGGTGGCATGGGTGCCGTTGGGCGAGCTGGACGGCCGGCTCGCCTACGCCGACGAGCGACGCCTGGTCCGGCGCGCCGTGCGCATGCTGACCGCCCCGGCGCCGGCGGCGGGGCCGCGAGAGGAAGCGGAGCAGGCGTGAGAAGGCTGGCCTGTCTGGTCACCACCGGACTTGTCGTGCTGCTCGTCGCGCTGAGTCCAGCCGTGGCAAGCGGTGCTGTTCACTCTGTCGGTCCGGCCGGCGCGACGCAGCCCGGCCGGCTGAAGATCACCATTGGCTCGATGTCGCCGCGGGTAGTGAGCGCGAACGACACCGCGGTCACCGTCACCGGCACGCTCACCAATGTCGGCGACCGCCGGATCGACCAACTGGAGGTCCGGTTGCAGCTCGGTGACGCGGTGACCAGCGAAAACGAGCTGCGCTCCGCCGCCGGCACGGTGCCGACCGAGCAGGTTCCGCCGTTCGAGCCGATCGACGGCTCGCCGGGGCCGGGCCAGAGCCTGCCGTGGTCGATCACCGTGCCGCTGACCGGCGCGCACTCCCTGGACATCACCCAACCGGGTGTCTACTCGCTGGTCGTCAACATCAACGGCACCCCGACCGACGGCGGGCAGACCCGACTGGCCGCCGTGCACCTGTTGCTGCCGGTGCTGGCCGCGCCGCACGGACCGCCGGTCGGCAAGCCGGCGAGTCCGGCCCGGATCAGCGTGCTCTGGCCGCTCGTGGACACCCGGCCACGACTGGTCGGCAGCAGCGCCGCCGGAGTGGTGCTCGCGGACGACGCGCTGGCCGGCGAACTCGCGCCCGGCGGCCGGCTGTACGGGCTGGTCGACTCCGTGGCCACCGTCGAGGCGGCCAGTCCTACCGACTCGGCGCTGCCGGCCTCGCTGTGCTTCGCGATCGACCCGGAACTGCTGGCCGCGGTCACCGGGATGACCGCCGGCTACCAGGTCCGCACGCCGACCGGCGGCATGATCGCCGGCCATGGCGAGGCGGTCGCCAAGCAGTGGCTGGCCCGGCTGCGGCAGGTGACCAGCGGGCACTGCGTGCTGGCCCTGCCCTACGCGGACGCCGACCTGGTGGCGCTGTCACACGCCGACGCCACCGACCTGATGTCGTTGGCACTGCGCCAGTCGGCCGCGCTCGCGCACGATCTGCCCGCGGCGCAACTGATCACCAACGTCGTCTGGCCGGCGGACGGCACCGTCGACAACAGCGCCATGGCGGCGCTGGCCAAGCTCGGAGTCGGCACCGCGCTGCTGGCGTCGACCGCGACCGAGCCGGCCGGCGACACCACGGCGGCCATCCCGGCGTCGGACACCCGCGCCCTGGCCGTCGACGGGCCGACCTCGGCGGCGCTGACGGCTGGCGGCAGCCCGGCGGATGTCACCGCCGGCGTGGCCACCCCGGTGGACGAGCACGCCGTCGCCACCCAGTCCGGCCTGGCCACCCTGCTGTACCGGGCGTTGTTCGACACCGCGAACCGGCAGCTGCTGGTCGCCCCGCCGCGCCGGTGGAACGCGCCGGAGAGCGAGTTGGTCGAGTTCCTGGGCACCGCGCAGAACCTGTTCACCAGCCAGTCCGCCACCCCGTTGGGGCTGACCGCGCTGATCGGGTCGACCGGCGGCGGCTCGGCCACGCTGAACTACCCGCCGGCGGCGGCCGGCGCCGAGGTGCCCGGCGCGGTCACCGACGCCGCGGTGCGACTGGACGGCCAACTCAACGACCTGCTGGGCGCGATGAACGCCGACCACGCCACGCCGATCGACCCCGGCACGCTGATCGACCCGCTGCGGCTGGGCCTGCTCGGCGGAATGTCCAGCGCCTGGCGGGGAAATCCGACCGGCGGCGACGCCCTGGGCATGGTCAACCTGGTACGCGCGGACCAGCGCACGATCACCGGCATGGTGTCGGTACAGCAGTCCGAACTGACCATCTCGCTGGCCGCGAAGGACAGCAAGGTGCCGTTGTCGGTGCACAATTCGCTGCCGGTGGACATCAACGTGCGGCTGAGCCTGTCCGCCGAGTCCGGGTTGCAGGCCACCGCGGTGGAGCCGATCCGCATCCCGGCGAACAACAGCTACACCGCGTTCATCCCGGTGCGGGTAACCAGGTCCGGCCGGTTCTCGGTCCAGACGGTGCTCACCACGACGGGCGGCACGGCGCTGGGCACGACCGCCCGGGTGGAAATCGTCTCCAACGCATACGGCACGATCATCCTGGTGGTGACCAGTATCGCGTTCGGCGCGCTGGTGCTGTTGTCCGGCCGGCGGATCTACCGGCGGATCAGGGCGGCGAGGCAGGCCAGCACAGCCGCTGCCCCATCGCCTTCGCCGCCGGCGAGTGCCGGCGGATGACGCCGATGGACAGGCAGCCGGACGCCGACCAGCCACTGCACGGCACGATCGCCTATCCGGGCATCGACCCGGACAGTCCCACCGGTACAGCAGGCCAAACCGGTACAGCAGGCCAAACCGGCCCGACCGGCGACGCGGCGTACCCGGTCGCCGACCCGCCGACCGAGCAGTTCGAGGTCATCAGCACGCCGGAGCAGCAGCAGCCGTCGCTGGCCAGGGCCAGCGGGTCGATGGTGATCGCGAACCTGGTCAGCCGGATCACCGGCTTCCTCCGCCAAGTGATGTTGGTCGGCGTGCTGGGCATCGGCGCGATCCCGGACTCCTACAACCTGGCCAACACGCTGCCCAACATCGTCTACGAGCTGCTGATGGGCGCGGTGCTGGCCAGTGCGGTGATCCCGGTGCTGGTGCGCGCCCAGCATGAGGACGCCGACGACGGCAGGGAGTTCACCCAACGGCTGGTCACCGTGGCCGGGGTGCTGCTGCTGGCGGGCACGATCCTCGCCGTGGCCTGCGCCCCGCTGCTCACCAGACTTTACTTCTCCAGCAACGATCCACATAGGACGGCGCTGACCACCGCGTTCTCCTATCTGCTGCTGCCACAGATCCTGTTCTACGGCGTTTTCGGGCTGCTGTCGGGCATCCTCAACGCCCGCCAGGTGTTCAAGCCGGCCGCCTGGGCGACCGTGCTGTTCAACCTGGTCATGTTCGTCACCCTGGCGATCTACCTGGCGCTGCCCGGGGACATCTCGCTGAACCCGGTGCGGATGGGCGACGCGAAACTGCTGGTGCTCGGCATCGGCACCACGCTCGGCGTGGCGATCCAGGCCGCGGTGCTGATCCCGCCGCTGCTGCGGATCGGCTTCCGGTTCCGCTGGCGCTGGGGCTGGGACCGCCGGTTGTCCCAGTTCGGCCGGATGGTGTGCTGGCTGCTGCTGTACACCCTGGTCAGTCAGGTCGCGTACGTGGTGCTCAGCAAGATCGCGACCGGCGCGCAGTCCGGCAGCTACACCGTCTACAGCAACTCCTGGCTGCTGTTGCAGGTGCCCTACGGGGTGCTGGGGGTGTCGCTGCTGACCGCGATCATGCCCCGGATGAGCAAGGCCGCCGCGGCCGGCGATGTGCCTGGCGTGGTGGACAACCTGTCCACCGGCAGTCGGATGTCGGCGGTGATGATCATCCCGATCTGCGCGCTGATCACCGTACTCGGCCCGGAGGTCGGCATCGCGCTGTTCGGGCTGCGGCACAGCAATCTCAGTGGGTCGGCGGTGATCGGCCTGTCGCTGACCACGTCGGCGTTCGGGCTGGTGTTCTATGCGATCACCATGTTGCAGCTGCGGGTGTTCTACGCGATGAACGACGCCCGCACCCCGACCGTGATCAACGGGATCATGGTGGTGGTCAAGGTGATCCTCTTCTACGTCTGCAAGGGCGTGCTGGACACCGGCCACATCGTCTACGGGCTCACCTTCGTCAACGGGCTGGGTTTCGTGATCGCGGCCGTGGTCGGCGAGATCTGGCTGCGATCCCGAATCGGCCGGCTGGACACCGGACGGGTGATCCGCACCCTGGCCAAGGTGACCATCGCCTCGGTGTGGGGCGCGGCGGCCGCGCTGCTGGTCGGCAAGGGGCTGGCCGCGATCTTCCCGGCCGGCACGGTGCTCGCCCGATCCTGGGTCACGCTGATCCTCGGCTCGCTGGTCGGCCTGCCGATCGCGTTCGGCGGAATGCTGCTACTCCGCGTGTCCGAAGTGCGTCCGGTGTGGCTGCGTTTCGCCCGGTTGGCACGTCGCGGCTGACCTCGCGAGCGGCCAGGTGTCCCGTAGGCTCGCTGGTGCAGGGCGTCCGAGCGGCACAGCGGCTCGCTGACGCGCGGTGACGGGAGAGAGCACGCGGTGAGCAGACCGACCGAGCATTCCAGAGGACGCGGCGCGAGCGCCGGGTTGGACGGACCCCCCGGCGGGGGCCTGTTGGTGCCCGGCGGAGTGGTCGGCGACGGTCGGTACCGGCTACTCACCCAGTTCGGCGCGGACCGCCGGGGCAACGCGCAGTTCTGGCGCGCCCGGGACGGTCAGCTCAACCGGGACTCGGCGCTGACCATCCTGGTGGGCGATCCGGGTGATCCACAGGCCGGCGTCGACGCCGGGCGGACCCTGGAACGCGCCATGCACGCGGCCACCTTCACCCATCCGGGGGTGGCCAGGGTGCTGGATGTGCTCAGCCTCGGCAACGGCGTGCTGCCTGGCCAGGGCATGCTCGGCATCATCGTGGCGGAATGGACGCACGGCACCGACCTGCTGGACGTGGTCAGCGACGGCGCGGTGCCGCCGAACACCGCGTCCCGGCTGCTCGAACCGCTGGCGTCGGCCGTGGAGAGCGCCCATCACGTGGGCCTGGTGCTGGGCATCGACCATCCGCAGCGGGTCCGGGTCACCCCAGACGGCACGCTCCGGCTGGCCTTCCCCGGACCGCTGGCGATGGCCACCCTGCGCGATGACGTCAAGGGACTCGGCGCGCTGCTGTATCTGCTGCTCACCGGCCGATGGGCACTGGCCGACGGCCCGGAGGCGGTGCCCGCCGCGCTGACCGGCCCGGACGGCGCGGTGCTGGCCCCCGGCGCACTGAACGCCAACGTGCCCGGCGAGCTGTCCAGCATCGCGGTGCGCAGCCTGGAGGACACTAGTGTCGGCGGCATCCGCACCTCGGCGGCGATCCTGCAGGTGCTCGATCGGGTGGCGGCCGAAGAAGCGGCAGCGGCGGCCGCGGCAGCGGCGCCGGAGGGGACCGGTGTCCGCGACGACGGCGTCTGGCTGACCAAGAAGCCGCGCCAGGACAGCCGCACCCGCAAGCGATTGCTGGTGGCCGTCGCCATCCTCGCCGTGCTCACCCTGGCCATCGTGGTGTGGATCGTCACCTCGGTGATCGGGTTCTTCAGCAACTCCTCCAGCGGTGGGGGCGGTCCGGTGGTCACCAGCACGTCGACGGTCACCAGCACGCCGGTCAGCACCGCCACCCCCACGCCGACCAGCACCACGGCGGCGGTCGGCGGGCCGATCAAGCCGGCCGGCGTGACCGTGTACGACGTGGGGGGCAGCGCCGACAGCCCGAGCAAGGTCGGCCGAGTGGTCGACGGCGATCCGACCACCGTATGGCGCACCGACCAGTACCGGCAGCAGTTCCCGTCGTCGCTGAAGCAGGGCATCGGGATCATGGCCACCTTCAGCCAGCCGGTCACCCTGGCCGAGATCGACATCGACTCGCCGAGCGCCGGCACGGTGATCGAGATCCGCACCGCCACGACCGCCGTCCCGCATCTGGCCGACACCACCGTGATCGGCAGCGGCACGCTGACCAACGGGCACACCGTCATCCAGCTCAATCCCGGCCCGCCGACGCAGTACGTGCTGGTGTGGATCCGCACCCTGGCCGGAAACGGGCACGTGTTCCAGTCGATGATCGGCGAGATCACCTACGTGCAGGCGCGATAACCGCCGTCATCCCCATCGTTATCCTCTGCGCGTGACCACCCCCGCCAGGTCCGACGACGAGCTCATCGCGGCGCACGCCGCCGGCGATCCGCGCGCCTTCGCCGAACTGGTGCACCGGCACCGGGACCGGATGTGGGCGGTCGCGCTGCGCACCCTGCGCGATCCCGAAGACGCCGCCGACGCCTTGCAGGAGGCGTTCATCTCGGCCCACCGAGCCGCAGCCGGCTTCCGCGCCGAGTCGCTGGTCACCACCTGGCTGCATCGGATCGTGGTGAACGCCTGCCTGGACCGGATTCGCCGAAGGCAGGCCCGGCCGACGGTGCCGCTGGACGACAACGGGCCGGCCGAGCTGGCCGCCAGCGGGGACGCGATGGCCGACCGGGAGACCCGGATGGTGGTCCAGGACGCGCTGGCGCAACTGCCCGAGGAACAGCGCGTGCCGATCATCCTGGTCGACGTCGAGGGCTATTCGGTGGCCGAGATCGCGACCATGCTCGGCGTCGCCGAAGGCACGGTGAAGAGCCGGTGCGCGCGGGGGCGGGTGAAGCTCGCCAAACTTCTCGGCCATCTACGGAACCCGAGTGCAGATGCGAACGTCCCAGATGGCGCAGTGACAACGACGGTGAAAACCACCAGCGCACGCCGTGGGGAGGGACGATGACGGAGATCGAGCGACCCGACGAGAGCGGACCGTCCTGGTCCGTGGACACGCTGGCCGACCTGCACGCGGGCGTGCTGGACGAGCCGACCGCGACGGACCTGTGGCCGCGGGTGAACGCCGATCCGCAAGCGAGGGCCGTGCTCGACGCGCTGGACGCCGTGCGCGCCGAGCTGGCCGACCTGCCGCCGCTGACCATGCCGGCGGACGTGGCCGCTCGCCTGGACTCAGCCCTCGCCGCTGAACTGGGGCAACCGAAACAGCCGATGGCCCCGGTTGTGGATCTGGCCGCCGCCCGCAGCCGGCGCAACCGGCGGCTCGGCTGGGCGACCGGGCTGGTCGCGGCCGCGGCGGCGGTGATCGGCATCGGGGTGGTCATCGCGCCCGGTGGCGGCTCGCCCGGATCGACGGTGGCCGGTCCGCCCACCGGCTCGACCCCTACGGGCACCCCGCTGGCGATCTCCGGGCCCGGCCAGGGTGGCCACGGCGTGTCGACCGCGCTCGGCGCCGCGCTGGCCCGGCAGGACTTCGGTGCCCTGGCTGGCGGCGGACAGCTGTCGGCGTGCCTGTTCGCCAACAGCGTCGCGCCGGGGGTCCGGCCGGCCGGGGCGACTCCGGTGGTGTTGGACGGCAGGCCGGCCGAGCTGCTGGTGCTGACCACCGGCCGGGCGGCCCAGTTCCGACTGCTGGTGGTCGGCCCGAGCTGCGGCGTCGACGGCGCGCAGAAAATGGCCGACACGGTCGTCGGCGGCCTGCCCAGCACACTCCCCAGCACGGCGCCGACCCACTAGCCGACCCGCGCTGGCGTCACCCAAGCGGGAATGGAACAACCGACACCTACGATCGCGTTGACAGCAGTGCATACCAACGGCGGTGCACACCAACAAGCGGTGCACACCCGAGTGCAGGCCAGCCGGCGTGACGTGGAGGTTCTTCGGTGGCGGTTCGCAACGTGATCATCGTGGGTTCCGGCCCTGCCGGCTACACGGCTGCCGTGTACGCGGCCCGGGCGCAGCTGAACCCGCTGGTGTTCGAGGGCTCGCAGTTCGGCGGCGCCCTGATGACCACCACCGACGTGGAGAACTTTCCCGGTTTCCGGGACGGCATCATGGGTCCGGACCTGATGGAGCAGATGCGAGCCCAGGCGGAGCGGTTCGGCGCCGAGCTGCGGCCCGAAGACGTCGAATCGGTCGAGCTGTCCGGCGATGTCAAGTACGTCACCGCGAACGGCGAGCGGTACGCGGCGCAGGCCGTGATCCTGGCGATGGGCGCGGCGGCGCGGTACCTGCACGTGCCCGGCGAGCAGAACCTGTTGGGGCACGGCGTGTCCGCGTGCGCGACCTGCGACGGCTTCTTCTTCCGCGACCAGGACATCGCCGTGGTCGGCGGCGGGGACTCGGCGATGGAGGAGGCGACCTTCCTTACCCGCTTCGCCCGGTCGGTCACCGTCATCCACCGCCGGAACGAGTTCCGCGCGTCGCGGATCATGCTGGCCCGCGCCCAGGCGAACGAGAAGATCCGCTGGCTGACCAATGCCCAGCCCACCGAGATCCTCGGCGACGGGACGGTCACCGGCATTCGGTTGCGGGACACCGTGACCGGCGAGACCTCCGAGCTGCCAGTGACCGGCGTGTTCATGGCGATCGGCCACGATCCGCGCAGCGAGCTGGTCCGCGACCAGGTGGATCTCGACCCGGACGGCTATGTGCGCACCCAGGGCAGCGGCACGTACACCAACCTCGACGGCGTGTTCGCCGCCGGTGACCTGGTGGACCGCACCTATCGGCAGGCGATCACCGCGGCCGGCTCCGGCTGCGCGGCGGCCATCGACGCCGAGCGTTGGCTCGCCGAAAACGCCGGCGCGACTGACACCGACGCTGACTCAGCTGAGCTGGTCGGCACCAACTGACTTCCCTTACCCGGTAACCCAAGGAGAGAGAAACATGGCCGGCAACACCGTGACCGTCAGCGCCAAGAGCTTCGCGGAAGACGTCCTCCAGAGCGACAAGCCGGTGCTGGTCGACTTCTGGGCCACCTGGTGCGGGCCGTGCAAGATGGTCGCGCCGGTGCTTGAGGAGATCGCCGCCGAGCACGCCGACAAGATCACCGTGGCGAAGCTGGACATCGACGCCAACCCGTCGATCGCCCGGGACTACCAGATCATGTCCGTGCCGACGATGATCTTGTTCAAGGGCGGCCAGCCGATGAAGCAGATCGTGGGCGCCAAGCCGAAGGCGGCGCTGCTCAACGACCTCTCCGAAGTACTTTCCTAACACCTGATTCACGCTCGGTTTACCCACCGTGCGGCCGGTGTCCCACAGGGATGACCGGCCGCACGGTGTGCGCTCGGTCCGACGCGCCGTGCGACCCTTTGGGAATCGACGGAGGACGCAGGGCACAATGAACCGTCACTCCAGTCGAGATGGAACAAGCCGAGCGAGGGGTGCATGCGGGTACTCCGCCGCGGCGATGTGGGCCCGGCAGTAGCGGAAGTCCGGTTGACGCTCGCCGCGATGGGGCTGCTGCCCGCGTTCGACGGGTCGCGCGACCACGTGGTGTTCGATCAGGCGATCGAGCACGCGGTGCGCGCGTTTCAGCAGCAGCGCGGCCTGATCACCGACGGCATCGTCGGCGCGGCCACCTTCCGTGCGCTGCGCGACGCCACCTACCGGCTCGGCGGCCGACCGCTGGCCTACCTGGTCTCTCAGCCGATGACCGGTGACGACGTGTTCGCGTTGCAGGAACGGCTGCTGGAGCTCGGCTACGACGCCGGGCGACCCGAAGGCATCTTCGGCCCGCAGGTCGAGCGGGCGCTGCGCAACTTCCAGCGCGAGTACGGCCTGGTCGTGGACGGGATCTGCGGCGCGGCCACCATCCGCGCGCTGCGCCAGTTGGCGCCGAAGGTGCGCGGCGGCCGGCCGGTTCTCCTGCGCGAGCAGGAGCGGGTGCGCCGAGCCGGGCCGTTGCTGCGCGGCAAGCGGATCGTGATCGACCCCGGCCACGGCGGCGGCGACCGGGGGGTGAACGTCGGCTCGGCGACCGAGGCCGAGCTCACCTGGGACCTGGCCCGGCGGCTTGAGGGCCAGATGGTGGCGACCGGTATGGAGGCGCTGCTCACCAGGGGTCCGGACCGATGTCCGACCGACCCCGAGCGGGCCGCGTTCGCCAACGAGACGGCGGCCGACCTGTTCCTGTCGCTACACATCGACGCCAACCGCTCGCCGGCGGCTCAGGGCGTGGCCTGCTTCCACTTCGGCACCGGCAACGGCACCAGTTCGACGGTCGGCGAGGCGCTGGCCGACTTCATCCAGCGCGAGCTGACCGCCCGCACCGGGATGCGGGACTGTCGGTCGCACCCGCGCACCTGGGACGCGCTGCGAATGACCCGCTGCCCGGCGGTGCGGATCGAGGTCGGCTACCTGACCAACCCGGAGGACCGGCAGCGCCTCACCGATCCGGCGTTCCGCGACATCGTCGCCGAGGGCATCCTGATCGCGGTGAAGCGGCTCTACCTGCTCGGCGAGAACGACCAGCCGACCGGCACCTTCACTTTCGAAGACATCCTGCGCCACGAGCTGACCAAGAACTGACTCCGATCAGCTGCGGTATCCGCCGTTGTCGACGCCGTCCAGACCTGCCCCAGCGCTCCCCCCGCCCTCCCTTGGGGGCGGCCCCGTGGCCAGTCTATCGGCGCAGGTCACGGCAACCAAGGCGGTACCGCTGGCCTGTGGATAACGACGTCGCCTGTGGACAGCTTGGGAGCTGTCGGAGCACTGTGTGCTACGTCAGGCGCGGCCGAGGCTGGGCACGGGGGCGGCCGGGGCCGTGGTGACGGTGACCGAACCGAGCAGTCGTTCCAGGGCCGCTTCGACGTCCTCTTTCCAGGACAGCGCGGTGCGCAGCTCCAGCCGCAACCGAGGCCACCGGGCGTGCGGGCGGACCGTCTTGAAGCCGACCGACCGCAGGAAATCGGCGGGGATCACACAGGTGGAGTCCGGTTCGGGCGCGGCGTCGCCGAACGCCTCGATGGCCTTCACCCCGCGCCTGGTGAGGTCCTCGGCCACCTCCTGCACCAGCAGTCGGCCCAGCCCGACGCCGCCGAACTCGGGCAGCACCCGCAGCGCGGTGAGCAGCACGGCGTCCGCGCTGACCGGCCCGGTCGGGAACGCCGCCGCCCGGGGCACGGCGCTGGGCGGCGCGTACAGCGCGTATCCGGCGGGCACGTCGTCCACGTAGCCCAGCCGGCCACAGGAACCCCAGTCCAGCAGCACGCTGGACACCCAGGCTTCCTTCTCGAAGTCGGTCTGGCCGTACTCCTCGGCGTCCTCCCGCAGGTGCGGCGCGAGTTCCCAGAACACGCAGTGCCGACACCGCTTGGGTAGGTGTTCGAGGTTGTCCAGCGTGACGCCGACCACGCGTCGCGACACCTGACCTCCCGCGCCCTCCGCAGACAGTGACAGCCACTCAAGCGACACCGCGAACGACCAGACCGAGCATAGGCCGATGTGATCGTCGTCGGAAGGTGACAAGACACACCGGCACGGCGGTTACACTCGATCGACCTACGCCCACACTCGACCGAGCCACGAGACACGTCACGTGAGCTGACGGAGCGCAGTCAGATGACCGTACCCGGCCACCAGCCCGCCCGCGTCGGTGACACCACCGAACGCAGCCTCGACCCGCATCTCCGGCGGTACGCGGCACGCGCGGCGGGCATGACGGCGTCCGAGGTGCGGGCGCTGTTCTCGGTGGCCAGCCGGCCCGAGGTGGTCTCGTTGGCCGGGGGGATGCCCAATCTGGCCGCCCTGCCGCTGGACTCGCTGTCGGCCGAAATCGGCGAGCTGATCAGGGATGACGGGCTGGTCGCGCTGCAGTACGGGTCCGCGCACGGCGTGCCCGCGCTGCGCGAGCAGATCTGCGAGATCATGGCCATGGAGGGCATCTCCGGCCACCCGGACGACGTGGTGGTGACCGTCGGCTCGCAGATGGGCCTGGACATGGTCACCCGGATCTTCTGCGATCCCGGCGATGTGGTGCTCGCCGAGGGACCGTCCTATGTCGGCGCGCTGAGCACCTTCGCCGCCTATCAGGCGCAGGTCGTGCACGTCGCGATGGACGACGACGGGCTCGTCCCGGAGGCGCTGCGAGAGGCGCTCGCCGCCGTGTCGCGAGCCGGCCAGCGCGCGAAGTTCCTGTACACGGTGCCGAATTTCCACAACCCGGCCGGGGTGACCCTGGCGGTCTCCAGACGCGCCGAGATCCTGGACATCTGCGCCGACAACGGGGTGCTGGTGATCGAGGACAACCCGTACGGGCTACTCGGCTTCGACGGCCAGACCTATCCGGCGCTGCGCTCGATGGATCGGGACAACGTCGTCTACCTCGGCTCGTTCTCCAAGACGTTCGCGCCCGGCATTCGGGTCGGCTGGGTGCTCGCGCCGCACGCGGTGCGGGAGAAGCTGATGTTGGCGATCGAGGCGGCGACGCTGTGCCCGCCGCCGCTGAACCAGATGATCGTCAGCCGCTACCTGGCCACCCACGACTGGAAGGGCCAGATCAAGACCTACCGCGAGCTGTACCGGGAGCGGCGGGACGCCATGCTGGTCGCGCTGGACCAGCACATGCCGGCCGGCTGCCAGTGGACCAAGCCCGACGGCGGCTTCTACGTGTGGCTCACCGTGCCAGAGGGCATCGACACCAAGGCGATGCTGCCGCGGGCGGTCACCGCCCGGGTGGCTTACGTCTCCGGCACCGGGTTCTACGCCGACCAGCTCGGCAGCCGGCAGATGCGACTGTCGTTCTGCTACCCGACCCCGGAGCGGATCAGGGAGGGCGTGCGCCGGCTGGCCAACGTGCTCTCCGCCGAAATGGACCTGTACCGGACGTTCGGCCCGGCGGCTCGGCGGATGGTGACGGGGCCGCAGTCGCCGTCGCCGGACACCGCGTAGCCTTTGTTTTCCTGACCTTTCGGCCGTTACGTTCCGGCGTTTGACCTGGCGAAGCCAAGGAGTCTGCGAGCTTGTCCGATCGCTGTGTCGCCGTGCTGTCCGGCGGTCTGTCCCATGAGCGCGAGGTGTCGTTGCGGTCCGGGCGGCGGCTGTCGGCCGCCCTGCGCGGCGTTGGCCTGACGGTGGACGAATGGGACGCCGACGCCCATCTGCTGCCCAGGCTGCGCGATCAGCCCCCGGACGCGGTGCTGGTGGCGCTGCACGGCGGCGAGGGGGAGAACGGCTCGATCCAGAACGTGCTGGAACTGCTGGACGTGCCCTACGTCGGCACCGACCCGCGAGCCTGCCGACGCGCGTGGGACAAGCCGACCGCGAAGGCGGAGCTGGCCCGAGCCGGACTGGCCACGCCGGACTGGGTTGTGTTGCCGCACAGCACTTTCCGCGAACTGGGCGCGCAGGCGGTGCTGGAGGCCATGGTGCACCGGCTGGGGCTGCCGCTGATCCTCAAGCCGGATCAGGGCGGTTCCGCGCTGGGCACCCAGGTCGTGCACGAGGCCCCCGAGCTGCCGGCGGCCATGGTCGGCTGCCTCGCCTACGGCGACACGGTGCTGGCCGAGCGGTTCGTCTCCGGCGTCGAGGTCGCGGTCAGCGTGGTGGACGGGCCGGACGGGCCGGAAGCCCTGCCGGCGGTGGAGATCACGGCGGCCGGCAACGGAAGCGGCGTGTACGACTACACCGCCCGGTACACCGCCGGCCTGACCGAATTCCACGCCCCGGCCCGGCTGGACCCGGCCGCGGCCACAGCGGTCGCCGAGCTCGCGGTGGCCGCGCACCGGCTGCTCGGGCTGCGCGACGTCTCCCGGACCGACGCCATTGTCGAAGCCGACGGCACCGTGCAGTTCCTGGAAGTCAACGTCTCGCCGGGGCTCACCGAAACGTCGCTGCTGCCGATGGCGGTGGAGGCCGCCGGCCATTCGCTCGGCGAGGTGTTCGCCGGGCTGGTCGAGCGTGCGGTGGCCCGGCGAGCCGGCTAGAGCCGGTCAGCCGATCACCCGGAGTCCGTCACCGTGACAAAAGTGGCCGGTGTGTCTGGACCTTCGTTGATCACGCCGATATCGGCCCGTCCGCCGACATCAACTTGACGATCCGCTCCAGGTCGTCCACCGAGGCGAACTCGACCACGATCCGCCCCTTGCGCCGGCCCAGTTCGACCTTGACCCGGGTGTCGAAACTGTCCGACAGCCGGTCCGCCAGATCCTGAAGGCCCGGCGCCTGCAACTGCTTGCGTGGCGGCGTCTTCGGCTTGCGGCTGGGCTCGGACTTGGCGAGCGTCACCGCTTCCTCGGTCGCCCGAACCGACATGCCCTCAGCGACGATCCGGGTGGCCAGGTCCTCCTGCGCGTCGGCTTCGTCCAGGCCGAGCAGGGCGCGGGCGTGACCGGCGGACAGCACCCCGGCCGCGACCCGGCGCTGCACCGGGACCGGTAGCTTGAGCAACCGGATCATGTTGGTGATCACCGGCCGGCTGCGGCCGATTCGACCGGCCAGTTCCTCGTGGGTGACGCCGAACTCGTCCAGCAGCTGCTGATACGCGGCCGCCTCTTCCAGCGGGTTGAGCTGGACCCGGTGAATGTTCTCCAGGAGCGCGTCGCGCAGCATCGCGTCATCGGTGGTGCGCCGCACGATCGCCGGAATGACGTCCAGGCCGGCACGTTGGGACGCCCGCCACCGACGCTCGCCCATGACCAGCTCGTACCGGTCGTCGCCGAGCTCGCGGACCACGATCGGCTGCAACAGACCGAACTCTTGGATGGAGTGCTCAAGTTCGGCCAGGGCGTCGTCATCGAAGACCTGGCGGGGCTGCTTGGGATTGGGTGCGATGGCATCGACCGGCACCTCACGGTAAATGGCTCCGGCCACCGCGTTCCGATGGTCGACCACGATGGCGGTGTTGGCCATCAGCCCACCAGAAGGAGCGGGGATCGTGTCGACCCCGCCCGGCACGCCCGGTGGCGGGCCGCTGGGAATCAGGGCCGCCAGACCTCGGCCGAGCCCACCCTTACGTTCCGTCATGGCCTGCCCCTCACCGCTCCACGCTCCGCGACTTCCCGTGCCGCGTCAAGATAACTCATCGCACCTCGCGAGCCCGGGTCGTAGGCCAGCACGGTCTGGCCGAAGCCCGGCGCCTCGGACACCTTGACGCTGCGCGGAACGACCGTCTTCAGCACCGTGTCGCCGAAGTGGCTCCGAACCTCGGCGGTCACCTGATCGGCGAGCTTGGTCCGGCCGTCGTACATGGTGAGCAGGATGGTCGACACATCGAGCGTCGGATTCAGGTGGGCCTGCACCAGTTCGATGTTCCGCAGCAACTGCCCCAGCCCCTCCAGCGCGTAGTACTCGCACTGGATCGGGATCAGCACCTCCTGCGCGGCGACCAACGCGTTGACGGTCAGCAGGCCGAGCGAGGGCGGGCAGTCGATGAACACGTAGTCCGGGCGAATCTGGTCCAGTGCCTCGGACGTCAACGCCTCTTTGAGCCGCGCCTCGCGAGTCGCCATCGAGACCAGCTCGATCTCCGCACCGGCCAGGTCGATCGTCGCCGGCACGCCGTACAGATTGGGCGACTGGTCGCTGACCTGCACCGCGTCGACCACCGAGATCTCGCCGATCAGCACTTCGTACACCGACGGCGTGCCGGACCGGTGCTCGATGCCCAGCGCAGTGCTCGCGTTGCCCTGCGGGTCGAGGTCAATCACCAGCACCTTCAGCCCGTGCAACGCCAACGCGGCCGCGATGTTCACCGCCGTGGTCGTCTTGCCGACGCCGCCCTTCTGGTTGGCGATGCCGAACACCCGACGCCGGTAGGGGCGAGGGAAGCGCACCGGGTCCGGGTGCAGCACGCGGGTAGCGCGTTCGGCCTCCTCGGCGATCGGAGTCCACACGCCGCCGCCTTGGGGTCCCGTCGGTGGGGTCGAGGGATTCATCGGGTGATGTACCTCCTGGGCTCGAATTCAGCCGCCATGCGCGACTGGTGGCTGTGCCGTTTCACGTGAAACGTCCGCCCCGTGCCGATGCGAACGATGCGTCGGCTGTTAGCGATCCTTCCGTGTCGAGCGTCGATCGTCACGACCACGCGCCGACTTTTCCTTACGAATCACCACGACGGTCGTCGGTGTCGCGAGAACGCCCGCGCCGCACGCGACCACCGACGCCGAAGCACCACCGGCCGCGCGGACCGCATTCGCGTCGCGGGCGAGTTCCTCCTCGGCACTCGCGCCCTTCAACGCCAGCAACAACCCGTCGGGGCGCAACAGCGGCAGGCACCAGTGGGCCAACTTCGCCAGGGGAGCGACCGCCCGAGCGGTCCCCACGTCCGCGCCGGTGAGCGACCGCCGAATGTTCGGCTCCTCGGCCCGGCCGCGAATCACCTCGGCGTCCAGATCGAGAGCGTCGATCACTTCGCTGAGCCAGGCGACCCGCCGCTCCATCGGTTCCACCATGGTGACCCGGACATCCGGTCGGGCGATACTCAGTGGCACGCCCGGCAGGCCGGCTCCGGAACCGACGTCCAGCACCCGAGCGCCGGCCGGAATCAGCTCGGCGACGGCCACCGAATTGAGCACGTGCCGATCCCACAACCGAGGCAGCTCACGCGGACCGATCAGGCCGCGCCGCTCGCCGTGCTCCGCCAGGAGACGAACGTACTCGTCCGCGAGCGGGAGCCGAGCGCCGAACAGTTCGACGGCCACGGCCGGGCGTGCGCCGACCAGCTCCGCCGATCCGGCACTCGCCTCGACCATCGATCGATCCTCTGTTCGCGGTTTCACGTGAAACGACTGTCGTCGGACATTCTCTCCGTTGTCCGAGACCGACGACCAACGGGGTCACCGAACAGACAAGTGCGGCCCGTTTCACGTGAAACGGGCCGCACCGTGGTCGAGTCGAGGATTACTACCGCGTGGACACCACCACGCGCCGGCGCGGCTCCTCGCCCTCACTCTCGCTCTGCACGCCCTCCACCGTCGCCACGGCGTCGTGCACGACCTTCCGCTCGAATGGCGTCATCGGCTGCAGCTTGACCCGCTCGCCAGTGCGCACCGCCTGCTCGGCCGCGTTTCGACCGAGGGCGGTCAGCTCCTCCCGGCGAGACGCCCGCCAGCCGGCGATGTCCAGCATCAGCCGGCTCCGGGCACCGGTCTCCTG
>DASZLR010000185.1:0-8842 GCA_035552275.1 Pseudonocardiaceae bacterium
GGCGCGCCGGCCGACCCTGACCGCCGTCCAGCGACAGCTCAGCGGATGGCTGACCAGCAGCGGTCATCCGGCAGAAGGACCGGTGACCACGGTCATCGATCACAACCAGATCGACAAGCACGCGACCTGAGAATCACAACAAGGTCAGCAGCAGGCCGATCCAGCCGACCGCCAGGCCGGCGACGATGCCGTAGGCCACCCAGCGCCAGACCCGCACATTCCTGGTCAGCCACACCGATGGCGCCAGCCCGATGGCGATCACCACATTCGCGATCAGCGGCAGCCAGCGATTGGTCTGACCGAGCCCCAGCGACAGCGAGATCACCACGGCCATCACGACCATCCCGGCGAACGCGCTCACGGTGAGCCCGGCGGCCCAGGGAGTCGGCTCGTCCGGCACCTGCTCGACCGGGCCGTCCAGATCGTCTGGATCGTCTACATCGGACTCGTCCAGCCAGGGCGCCGCCGGCACCCGGTAACGCGGCTGTTCCACCTCTGGCACCGAAACCTCCCGGGTCTCGCCGGACAGCGGATCCACATAGCTGACCGCGGCGCCCATCGCGGCGGCCAACCGCCCGGCGAGTTGCCGGCCACGTCGGGACACCAGATCGCCGGCCGCGCTGTCCGACGAGTCGCCGGACCGGCGCAGCGCGTCGGCCACCCGCGCCCACTCGTGCAGCGCGTCGGACAACTCCGCGCCCAACGCGAGACTGTGCGGATCGACTTCCTGCGCCTCGTCAGCCAGCACGGCCCGGCCGTCCCGCACACTCAGTCGCACCCGCGTTCCCTCCCGCTCCGATGCCAGGCGAGGTGAGACCTTACTCGTCCGGTGCGTTGAGGGCGTGAAACGCGATGGCCGCGGCGGTGGCCACGTTCAGTGAGTCCACCCCGGCGGCCATCGGAATCCGCACCGGCTCGTCGGCGGCGGCCAGCGCGGTCTCGGTCAGCCCGGATCCCTCCGAGCCGAGCAGCACGGCCACCGGCCGGCCCCCGGTCCGAACCTCGCGCAGCGGCGTGGCATCCGGCCGCGGGGTCAGCGCGAGCACCCGAAAGCCGTTGCCCCGCACCATGTCCAGGCCATCCGGCCAGCCGGGCAGGTCGGCGAACGGCACCCGCAGCACATGCCCCATGGACACCCGCACGCTGCGCCGGTAGAGCGGGTCGGCGCAGCCGGGACCGAGCAGCACGCCGGACACGCCCAGCGCCGCCGCGTTGCGGAAGATCGACCCCAGATTCTCGTGATCACCGACGCCCTCCAACACGGCGAGTAGTCGGGACCGTTGCGCCAAAGCGGTGGCATCCGGCCGGGGCGCGCGGTCGGCCACCGCGAGCACGCCGCGATTCAGGTGAAAGCCGACGACATCGGCCATCACCTCCGCCGAACTGACGTAGGCCGGCGCGTCGAGCCCGGCCAGATCGGCGGCCAGGTCGGCTACTCGCTGCCGCACACCGAGCACCGCACGCAGCGGATACGGCGACCCGAGCAGCCGCTGGACCACCACGACGCCCTCGGCGATCACCAGGCCGCGACCGCCCGGCCGGTCCGGCCTCCGGTCGGCAGTGGACAGGTCGCGAAAGTCGTCCACCCGGTGATCGGCCGGGTCGTGAATCTCGATCGGCTGGCGCATCCCGGGAGTGTGCCACGGCCGTGCTGTGTCGATCAGTACACCGGATTGGCCGCTAGCCCTGGCGAAATCCGCGTGTCACGGTGGGAACTTCCGGGAAGCCCGCGTGAGCGCACCGCGGGCGAAAGAGAGGCGGCGATGGGGCAACAGGTTGGTCGCCACGCGTTCACCGGGACTGATCGGCAGCGGCATCGGGAGAAGGTGCACCAGTGCCTGGACGCGCTGTCCCTGATGCTGCACGAGAACCAGTTCGCGCCCGATGATCCGCGGATCGGGCTGGAGATCGAGGTGAACCTGGTGGACCGGGCGTTCAAGCCGGCGATGATGAACACCAGAGTGTTGGAGAAGATCAACGATCCGACCTTCACCACCGAACTCGGCCAGCAGAACCTGGAGATCAACGTCGCGCCCCGGCTGCTGGCCGGCGACCAGGCGATCGCCCTGGAGAAGGAGCTGTGCGCGTCGCTGGTGCGGGCCAACCGCAACGCACACGCGGCGGGCGCGACGCTGGTGATGATCGGCGTGCTGCCGACCCTGGAGAGCACCCACTTCGATCCGCGGTGGCTGTCCTCGGGGAGCCGGTACTCGCAACTGAACCAGCAGATCTTCGCCGCTCGCGGGGAGGACATGCTGATCGACATCGAGGGTCCGCCGACGCGCGGCGCGCGGGCCGAGCACCTGGTCACCAGGGCCACGTCGATCCTGCCCGAGTCGGCGTGCACCTCGGTCCAGCTGCACCTACAGGTCGCGCCGGAGGAGTTCGCGGCGCACTGGAACGCGGCGCAGTGCCTGGCCGGCGTCCAGGTCGCGCTGGCGGCGAACTCGCCCTTCCTGCTCGGCCGGGGGCTCTGGCAGGAGACCCGGATCCCGCTGTTCCAGCAGGCCACCGACACCCGTCCGGAGGAACTGCGCAACCAGGGCGTGCGGCCACGGGTGTGGTTCGGCGAGCGGTGGATCACCTCGATCTTCGACCTGTTCGAGGAGAACGTCCGCTACTTCCCCAGCCTGCTGCCGGAAACCGATGACGAGGACCCGATGGCCGAGCTGGCCGCCGGGCGCGCGCCGACGCTGTCCGAGCTGCGCCTGCACAACGGCACCATCTGGCGGTGGAACCGGCCGATCTACGACATCGTGGACGGCGTGCCGCATCTTCGGGTGGAGAACCGGGTGCTGCCGGCCGGGCCGACTGTGGTCGACCTGATCGCCAACGCGGCGTTCTTCTACGGCGCCCAGCGGGCACTGGCCGGTTTAGACCGTCCGTTGTGGACACAGATGTCGTTCCAGGTGGCCGAGGACAACCTGTACGCCGGGGCCAGACGGGGGCTGGAGGCGCAGCTGTACTGGCCGGGCGTCGGCTGGGTGCCTCCGGATGAGCTGGTGGTGCGCAAGCTGCTGCCGCTGGCCCACGAGGGCCTGCGCGACCTGGGCGTGTCGACGGCCGCGCGGGACCGGTACCTGGGGGTGATCGAGCGGCGGTGCCTGTCCGGGCAGACCGGGGCGACCTGGCAGCGGGACACGGTGGCCCGGTTGGAGGCCGCCGGCGCGGACCGGCCGAGGGCGCTGCGGGAAATGCTGGGACGGTACGTGGAACTGATGTACGCCGGCGAGCCGGTGCACACCTGGCCGGTCGGCTGACCGCCGTGGACGCAGGTGCGGCCCCGACCACCGCTGGGCGGCGAGGACCGGGGCCACACCCACTGTCCCGAACTAACACTATCCCGAACTGACTGCCGCTCCCACCACGAAGCGACAAGAGTTAGGTTAGGCTAACTTGACTCGGCGCGCAAGTGATCTCGCTCACGCAAAGCGACCGCGCGACGACGAAGCGCGAGAAACAGCCCGCAGCCGGCGGCGGCCAGCACCGAGATCAGCCCGCCGACCAGGAACGGCGACCGGCCGCCGAACTGCTCGGCCAGCCACCCGGTCATCGGCCCGCCCAACGGGTTGCCGCCGAGGAAGACCAGCATGTACAGGCCCATCACCCGGCCTCGCATGTCCGGTCGGGTGGCCAGTTGCACGGTGGAGTTGGCGGTGGTGGTGAAGGTCATGAACGCGACGCCGACCGGGATGAGCATCAGGCCGAACAGCGCGTACGTCGGCATCAGCGCCAGCAGCGTCTCCACCACGCCGAACGCGAGCGCGCCGCCGATCAACAGCCTCGGCCGCGGCGTGCCGGACATCGACCGGCGGGCCGCCATCGTCGCGCCGGCCAGGGTGCCGACCGCGATCATGGTGGACAGCAGCCCGTAGCCGCTGGCGTCGCGGTGGAACACGTTGGCCGCCGCGTTCGCCAGCGTCGTGTAGAAGTTCATGCCGAACGTGCTCACGCAGAAGACCAGCACCAGCACCATGGCGATGTCCGGTCGGCCGCGCACGTATCGCAGTGCCTCGGCGAGTTGGCCGGGCCGGCGCCGCGCCTTCGGGCCGATGTGCAGTTTCGCCGGGTCCATCAGGGCGAGTCCGCCGATCACGGCGGCGAAGCTGGCCGCGTTGATCAGGAACACCCAGCCGGTGCCCACCCAGGTGATCATGACGCCGGCCAGCGCGGGGCCGATGATCCGGGCCAGGTTGAAGGTCATCGAGTTCAGCGCGACGGCGTTGGTGAGCTGGCGCTTGCCGACCATCTCCATCACGAACGACTGGCGGATCGGGCCGTCCATAGCAGAGAAACAGCCGAGGACGAGGCACAGCAGGTACACCTGCCAGAGCGTGACCGCGCCGGTGACGTCGAGCAGGCCCAGCGCCAGCGCGGACACCCCCATGCCGGCCTGGACGACGATCTCCAGCTTGCGCTTGTCCATCCGGTCGGCGAGCATCCCCGCCCACACCGACAGCACCAGCGTCGGCATGAACTGCAGGGCGGCGGCGATACCCAGCGCCATCGGCGACCGGCCGGACAGCTCCAGCACCAACCAGTCCTGCGCCACCCGCTGCATCCAGGTGCCCACATTGGACACCACCTGGCCGGAGGCGAACAGCCGATAGTTGCGTTCGGACAGTGCGGAGAACATCGCGCGCGGCCTGGACGGCGGCGGATTCGGGATCAGCTTCCGGGTAGCGCGCAACGACTGGATCTCTGTTTCGTCCGCCTCGCTCCGCACTTCTCTACTGCTCCGCCATTCTGTCGATGATGTCCGCCGCCTCGGCCAGCAGCGCGCGGTCCTTGTCGGTCAGTTCGGCCAGTCGCCGGTCCAGCCACGCCTCTTTCGCGGACACCTCGGCCGCGATGAACACGGCGCCCGCGTCCGACAGCGCCACGATCGCCTGCCGGCCGTCGGAGGGATGCGGGCTGCGGGTCGCGTAACCCAGGTCCTCCAGGGCGGCGATCACCCGCGTCATGGACGGCGGCTGCACGCCTTCCTTGGTGGCCAACTCGCCCGGCGTCAGCGGGCCGCATTTGGTCAGCGTGGACAACGCGGACAGTTGCGTCAGGGTGACCGCCGAGCTGGCGCGCTGGGCGCGGAGCCGTCGGTTCAGCCGGACCACCGCCAACCGAAGATGGCTGGCCAGGGTCCGTTCCTGGGACGCCGACGCGGGCACCTAGTTAGTGTAGCTTACAAAATATCTGCCGGCCAACAGGCGCGGACGGTAGCCTCGCTCACTGTGGAACCCGACGACAGACCAGCACAGATGGCGGGGCCGCCGCCGTTGCCGCCCCGGCTGGTCGACGCGCGACCGGTGCTGTGGATCGGCACGGCACTGTGGTTCCTGGCGTTCTGCGGGTTGCTGGTGGCGCGGCTCGGATTCCAGGCGGCGGCCTCGGTGTGGCTGTGGACCTGTCTGGCCGGCTGGGTGCTCGGGCTGATCGGGCTGGCGATCGTGTCCTGGCAGCGGGCGGCGGGCGAACGCGGCGCGCGAGGCGCGCAGCATCTCTGATCAGCCCAGGTCTGATCAACCCAGCAGGGCGCTGGCATCCGGTTCGGCGATCAGGCCGGCGAACGTCCACCGGTCCGACCAGCGGCCCAGCGACCAGGCCAGCGCCCGCGCCAGGCCTTCCGCCGAGTCCTCGGCATGCGGCTGACCGTCCCCGTCGATCCACCACCGCACCCGGCGGGACTGCCCGTCGCCGCGCACCACCAGT
The DNA here is from genome assembly GCA_035552275.1 of Pseudonocardiaceae bacterium. Lineage (GTDB taxonomy): Bacteria > Actinomycetota > Actinomycetes > Mycobacteriales > Pseudonocardiaceae > DASVLX01. Next base: position 5,707 of record DASZLR010000185.1, read on the forward strand.
TCTTCGTGCAGCACCACCGAACCGGCCGGTGGCGCGGCGCCCAGCAGTTCGCAGGCCAGCCGGACCGCCGGCAGCGCGGACCAGTCCATCGGCTCGCCGGTCGACTCGATGACGGCATCGGCGCTGATCTCGCTGGCCAGCGCGACGTTCAGCAGGTCGGCCAGTCGCTCCACATCGGACTGTGCTGCTGGGTCCGCCACTGAGTCCGCTGCTGGGTCAGGGTTCGCGGCGACCACCTGATCGTCGGCCAGCAGGCCCAGCAACCAGGGACGGTCGAGCACGGCGGCCTGCTCGGCGGACACCGCGACGCCGGCCAGCGTGCGGACCCGCTCGGGCGCTTCGACCTCGTCCGGTTCGATCGTGCCGGCGCGCAGCGCCTCGGCGAGCGCGGCGTGTGCGCGCAAGGCCGCGCCGACCGGCATCTCCCGCTTCGGATCGCCGAGCCGATCGAGCAGGTCCCGCGCGTCGTCGGCGTTCGCGACCGCCAACCGCGACCGGACACCGACCATCGCCAGCACCCGCTGGTCCAGCCCCAGCCCGTCCGTGCCCAGCTTGTCCGACACCGGGTCGTAGAGCCCGGCGAGCTCGGTCGCGCCCGCCAACCGCCATTCCCGAGGCGGCAGACCGTCGAGCCGCGCGTACCGGGCCAGCCACCACGCCGGATAGCCGGCGGGATCGGCGAGCGCCCGCGCGGTCTCCGGCGACCCGGCGAGCAGCCGAATCGCGTCGGGCCACCGGTCCGGGTCGACCAGATCCAGATCCCGAACGCCGATCAGCGTTGGTGGGTGGGGGGATCGCTGCGGACGGGCGGTCCAGGACCACCATTCGTCTTCGTCGGCCAGATCGTGATCGGGGCCGGACGGGGACTCGTCGGCCACCACCGCGAACGAGTCGACCACGCCGATCGCGCGGAGCACCTCGGCCGGCCACCGGTCGGCGAACTCGGCGGCGAGCACGCCCAGCGGGCCGTCCGGACCGACCGCGTCGGCCGCCAGCACCGCCAGCAACGGCGCGTCCGGCAACACCAACTCGTCCGCCCGCCGCGGTTCTCCATCCACATCGGACAATGCCAGCGCCGACAGCCAGCTCCGCTCGCCGGGCCTGGCGGCGGAACTCCGGACCAGGGTCAGCACCGTGTTGGTCAAGGTCGTGAGATCGGCGCCGGACTCGGCGTCGGCCAGGCTGCGCTCGACGGCCTCCCGGATCGGTGGCGAGTCGAGCAGATCCTCGGCATCGGCGGCCCGCGCACCCAGCCGGGTCAGCAGCGGGTGCACCACGTCCGGGTGCGCCAGCCGCAGCCCGATCACCTCGCCGGTCAGCTCGGCCAGTTCGGCCGTCGACCCCAGTTCGGCGGACGGGAGCAGCACATCGCGCGGACCGATGGCGGTTCGGCCGTCGGCCAGCGGCACCGGCAGCGCGCCCAGGGCCTCGGCGATCCCGGAATCCTCGGCCAGCCAACGACCCAACGCCGCGTACAGCTCTGTCCACCACCCCGGCGGACGGTCCACTCCGGACACCGCCTCGACCACCCGCTCGGCCGCGAGCCTCGGCACGCCCAGGGTCGCCAGCGCGCCGGCATGCCGCGGCTGCGCCAACCACCAGGCCAGCAACCCCGGCACCACCTCGGCCAGCGCCGCCGCCAAGCCGGCGTCCGGCGCCGCCAGCACGACCGAACCTGCCGGCGCACGGACATCCGATCCGGCCGACGGCAACCAGGCGGCCATGGTCAGCTCGGTCAGCACCGCGTCCCGGAGCGTTCCGTCCACATCGGAGCGTGGGAATCCGGGCCGGGGCACCAGGGCGGTTCGGTGCTCGGCGGCGAGGCGAACCACCAGCGTCGGATACTCCCGGGCCGCCGCCGCGAGCACGGCTTCCGCGGCCGGGCCGGGCAGCAACCGCCGCCGCGACGGCTCCAACGGCACCGTCGCGAACAACCGGGCCGGCAACGACAGACGCTCGTCGGTCGGCGTCGGCGCGCGCAGGACCTCCGACTCGTCCACCGGCAGCGGAACGCCGTCGCCGTCGACCGGCACCGCCCAGCAGACGGACCATTCCGGCCGCGCGCGGCTTTCTACGCCCAGCAGCGCGGTCTGCTCGGCGGTCAACACCCCCTGGCACCGGTGAAGCAGCCAGCGGCCGACTCCACTGGGGCCGTGGATGTCCACAGTCGCATCATGATCGACACGTCGCCAGCTCCGCTCGCCCACCCGCAGCTCGGTCAGGCCGGGCAGGGCCAGCAGCAGATCGGCGGCCTGCGCGGCGGATTCGTCCAGCAGCGCGGCGGCGTCGATGTCGGAGCGCAGCGGCAGCCGGACGTCGGTGGCGAATCCGTCCGGAACCGGATCCTCGTCCTCGGCCACCGGCCAGACCAGGCGCAGCACCGGCACCTCGCCGTCCCGGTCGGCTGCTTTCCGGGTGCGCTCGGCGGAAAACCGCACCCCGCCAGACGTCGACACCACCCTCGGCGCGTCCGTCGCCGCGAGCACCGCGGCGAACCCGACACCGAACCGGCCGACCTGATGTCCCGCGCGTTTCGCGGAGGCCCGCAACGAGGCCAGCGCGGCCACCCCGTCGGCGTCCAGCGCCGCGCCGGTGTTGGCGATCCGCAGTTCCGGTCCCTCGGCGGAGTCCGCGACGCGCAGCCACAACACGCCTTCGGCGGACGCCAGCACGGCGGCGTCGGCGGCGTTCTGGGCCAACTCGACCAACAGCCGGTCCCGATAGCCGCCGACCCGTAGGTCGTCTTCGGCGTTGGCGTCCTCGCGGAACCGGGTCGGCGAGTCCCGCCAGCCCGCCAGCACCGAGGCCCGCAGCGCGGCCGTGCCGAAGGGATCGGCTGGGTCAGCCACTGTCAGCCGACGGCGCGATGTCCAGCGCGCTGTCGTCGTACACCAGGTCGGCGACCGGCACGCCCGCGCTGAGATCGACCTCGACCTCGGAATGCGCGCCACAGCCGTATTCGACATGCACGACGCGACCGTCGGCCGGCGAGATCTCGTTGCCGCACACGCCGAACGCCGCGCGCAGCGAGCCGGCGACCGGAAGGTAGAAAGCACAGGTGCCGCAGTGTTCCGGCGCGCTGCGGGCCATTTCGGCGCGCGGACCGTGATCGCCGCCGTGCCAGCGCGCGGCCGCG
>DASZLR010000186.1:0-46261 GCA_035552275.1 Pseudonocardiaceae bacterium
ATGACCTGCCACACCAGCGCGAGCTCGTCGTCGCGGTCGACAAAACCACGCGGCGGGGCCGGCGTCTGACGCGGGATCGTCGTCCACGTCTCAGCCGCGAACGTCACCGATCCGATTGTCTGCGCCTGGACGACCTGCGACGCCGTGCCGGACAACTCGTTACGCACCGACTCGTGATCGCTCACGATGCCCCCTTGATCGGCACCTCCAGGTAGCGGTCACGGTACTGGACGCCGCGCCCGCCCGCTGTCAGCCCTGCCCGCGCCGCTAACTCTCGACAGTCTCGGCGGCCAACAACTCGTCCAGTTCGCGCACGGCGTCCCGGAGCTTGCCGGCGAAGGCGTCCATCTGGTCGGCGACGGCGGCCGGCGTGCTCAGGTACAGGTTGAACCGGTCCGGCAGCAGCACATAGCCGACTCCGACGCACCGGCTGCTGGTCGACCCGAAACCGAAGTACTGGATGTTGACCGACGGCGCCGAGCTGGTGCTCAGGTAGTCGTCGCGCATCTTCAGCCAGCCCGGCGTCTCGTACAGCGGCAGCGGGCCGGTCACGCCGAGTTCAGCGCCACGCCGCTTCGCGATCAGCTGCAGCTCCCACAGGTGCTGCTCGGGCGCGTCGCCAGCCTGGCATTCCTTGGCGCGCTTGACATGCGCCGCCGCTGCCGCGCGGAACGCCGCCCGTCGGGTGGCCGCGTCAGCGGCCGGGTCCTCCATCGCCGCGACGAATCGCAGCACCTCGGGCGTGACCACCCGCATCGCCTCGGTGCGCCCGCGCCGCCACTGCCGGGTGGCGATCGACTCGTAGGTGGCGCCGATCAGGCCCTTGGCGCGCTGGTGCGCCAGCTGGTAGGCCATCTGCACGAACGCGTCCGGTGACATCTTGAGCTGCTTCGCCCGGTTGGCGCCGAAATCCTCGAACGACAGGATCCTGGTCGCGGTGTTCGCGCCGTAGTCGGCGAAGGCCGCGCCGGCCGCCGTCACCTCGGCCCGCAGGTCGCCGTCCAGGGTGAACTCGATCGGCTCGACCGCCGGCTGGCCCTGGAACCGGGCGCCCGAGGCCGCCGACTGTTCCTCGGCCGGCGCACCGAGCAGGGCGTCGACCAGGCTGAGGATGGTGGTGCCGTCCAGGCCGCAGTGCTCGACGTTGATGCCGGCGGTGCCGTCCTCGAAGACGATCAGCGACAGGGCCTTGTCGAACCACCGGTTGCCGCCGTCGCCGTACAGCAGCTGGTCGCAGGCTTCCTGCTGGTCCTTCGGCGCGAAGTCCTCCAGGCACACGCAGAACAGCGCGGTCTCGACCGCGTCCAGCGCCGGCGCGTTGGCCGGGTCCAGCGCCAGCAGCTCCTGCCGGTTGGCCGCCCACTCGGCGCGGGCCTTCGTGGTGAGCTGCCCGACCGTGCTGCCCTCGGCGGCCCTGGTCGCACCGGCCTTGAGCACCGCGCGCAGCCCGGAGACCAGGTCGTCCAGGCTGTGCGGCTCGCCGTCGGAGCCGAGCACGTCCATCCGGAACATGTTGCCGCGGAAGAACACCACGATGTGCCGGGCCGCTGATGGGCCAGCCGGGTCATCGCTGTACGGCGCGCGCACGGTGTCCTGCGCGGCGCCGGGAATCCGGGTGGCGGAGAACAGGAACTTGTTCTGCTCCATCGACAATGCCTGGCCGCGCTGGATGATCGCCGGAATGAGCTCGTCGTCCAGGCGCAGCTTGTAGTTGACGGCCGAGGCGATCAGACCGGCCGCGCGGTCCAGCTGACTCAGCTCGGAATCCCGGAACAGGAAGAAGAAGTTCGCGTTGAGCGCGATGCGGTCGCGCCGGCCGAGGTACCGGTACGGCCAGAAGGTGTCCAGCCAGCTGTGCACGCCCTCGGTCTCGTTGTACCGCTCCAGGGCGGCGTGCAGCGTCCGGCCAGGGCTGTCCGGCTCCAGGTAGGCGGCCACCTCGGCCCTGGTCGCGGCCAGTTCGTCGGCGGTCAGCAGTGGCGCGCACCAGTCAAGGAACCGGTCGCAGCTGGCGTCCAGCGTCGGCAACGGCACCCGCGGCAACCGGTCCTCGTTGCCGAAGGTGCTGGTGGACCACTGCCCGCCGCTGTTCGCGCCGTTGCCGCCGCTCGCGCTGCTGTCGTTCACGCTCATCCCCTTGCTCATGCCCCGGTGGATACTGCTCATGCCCCGATGGACGCTGCTCATACCGCGGTGACTGCCGGCGTCAGTATTACCGACCTGGCTCGATGCCAGGTCAACGACCATGCCGTTGGGTTTGTCGCGCGGCCGGGACACGAACAGCTGCGCGTACAGCCAGCCGTCGGCCTCCAGGCCGCTGGAGTCCACGCCGACGGTCGACAGGTTGTCCAGGACCTGCGACTGCTCGGCCGCGGTGGCGAACCTGCGCTGTTTGAACATCCCGTCGACGTGCGCGGTCTGGTACCCCAGCTGGGCCAGTTCGGCGGCGATCGCGTCGAACGGGAACATCCGCAACACGAAATGCGCCATCCACGGCCGGCGATCGTCGTTGAGCAGCACGATTCGGGAAATGGTCCGCTCGGTGACATAGCCGAGGCAGCCGGTGGACACCACCAGATCCAGGCCGGTCAGCTGCTCGCGTTGGCGCTGGGTCGGCTCGTGGTTCTCCAGGTCGGCGTGCACCGCGTCGTCCATGAATCCGGCCAGCAGGCCGTAGGACAGCGCCGGATAGGAGACGTCCAAGCCGACGAACTTGGTGTGCTTCAAGGTGTTCCGCGAGCGCACCAGCTGCCGGTCGCGGGCCACCAGGGTGCTGCGGGTCTGCTCGTCGGCGTCCGCGCCGCAGTACCGCTGGCGCAGCTCGTCCATCGAGGCGTCGCATTTGAGCAGCGCCGCGTTGATGCCGTAGGAGCAGCCGATGTCCAGCACCGTCGGGGCCAGCACCTGTTGCGACTGCCGGTATTCGCGGATCTGCTGGAGAAAGTGCGGCTTCGCGAGTTGCGGGATGCAGTAGCCGAACTCGCTCAGCGTGCTGAAGTATGCCCGCGGGTCGGGCTCGGTGTAGATGTGATCGAACGACGCTTTTCCGGTCTCGTCCAGCTGCACGCCGACCTCCTAGTCCAGCAGTTGGTCGACCCGGACGGCGCTTCCCTCGGCAATCAGGTGCTCTGGCAGCACCCGACCGAAAAGTTGTCGTGTTCTCGCGACACTGCTGATCACGCCGGGCCGCTGACTGTAGGCGAAAATCGCCGAATGCCGGGCCGTCGCCCCGCTCACTTCGCTCACCCGGTGCAACGAGTAGCGGCCCTTGAACAACTGGAGATCGCCGGGGCGCAGCGTGAGCCGCCGGGCCAGCCGCTGGCCACGGCCGGCCAGCACGTCCCGGACATCCGCGAAATTCTCCTCGCGCGCCGACCGGATATTAGGGCAGTATTCAAAGACTCCGCCGGCCGTCGACTCCTGGGTCAACATGCTCACCGTGAACTCGTTCGTGTCAAAGTGCCAGGGATGTTCCATTCCCGGGTCGACCACATTGAGGCAGAGTCCGGACAGCGGGTCGGCGAGTTCGTGCAGCGCGGGCAGTTCGAAACAAGCCGCGACAAAACGCTGGAAAGGCTCACTGGTGTACAGGCGATGGATGAGAAAATCCTCGTCGATCCGGTCGCGGGGCACGAACGCGTTACCGCGCCGCATCGCGATCCGGCCCGGATGGTCGGCCGGCAGCGACGAATCGGTGGCGATGTTGTAGACGTTCACCGTCTCCACGTCGTAGTACGCCAACGGGGCCACCGAGGCGCATTCTCGCCGCAACTCGTCCCGCAGATCCTGCCGAATAAAATCCTGCAGCACACTACAACCGACGGTTCGCAATTCTTCCCGGGTGCGGGAGACAATATCCTGCCAATCGGCACTGTTCGGCTCCGCCAACGGGCTGTTCCAATCCGCCAACGGGCTGTTCCAATCCGCCAGCGGATAGCGGGTAGTGTCGACCACCCGGTCCATAACCTGAGACTCCGTTGTGCTCATCAGGATCCTCTCGCCAGCGAAGCTCACCTCTAGAGGGTATAGCACATTCATTATGCAAAATTCATTACCGTGAACTCATTTGTGACAGAAAACACCCGGGTACTCGCGTCGAGATCCGCACTCGTATCCGCTTCGTTGTCACCGCTAGCAGTAAATCGGCGCTGGTCGTCATCCCGTACCGGTGCGGTGGCCGGCGACGGCCCAGCGGCCCGATCCGGCCCTGATCAGCACGGCCGCCAACCGGATGATCATGAACGCCATCAGCCCGGACCAGATTCCGACCAGACCCCAACGGAACACGAACGCCGCCCAGACCAGCGGCAGGAAGCCGAGCACGGCGGCGGCCAGCGTGGTGGTCCGGAGGTACCGCACGTCGGACGCGCCGAGCAGCACGCCGTCCAGCGCGAACACCACTCCGGCGACCGGCTGCAACAGCACGAAAAACCACCAGGCGTGCGGGATTTCGGCCAGCACCTGGGAATTGGTGGTGAACAGTCCGGGCAGCACCGGATACAGCGCGGCCACCAACGCGCCGGTGACCATTCCCAGCGCCCATCCGTATCCGGTGATCCGCCACCCGATCCGGCGGGCGCCGTCGACATCGCCGCCGCCAAGCGCGGCGCCGACCAGCGCCTGCGCCGCGATCGCCAGCGAGTCCAACACCAACTGCAGGAATGTCCAGAGCTGGAACACGATCTGGTGCGCGCTGACCGCCGCGACCGAGGTGCGGGCCGCTACCACCGTCGCCGACAGGAAGCACGCCTGAAAGGCCAGGCTGCGCAGCACCAGGTCCCGGCCAACGCCGAGTTGCCGGCGCAGCAGGCTCGGCCGGGGCCGCAGCGACACCCGCCCGGCTGTCCCCGCGCGCCGCTCCGCCAGCAGCGCCCGCACGAACAGCGCCGCCGACACCAGTTGCGCGGTCGCGTTCGCCACCGCCGAGCCGCGTAGCCCCAGCCCGGCGCCGAACACCAGCACCGGCAACAACACCACGGACAATCCGTTTCCAGCGAGCACGTAACACAGCGGCCGGCGGGTGTCGCGCACGCCGCGCATCCAGCCGTTGCCGGCCATCGTGATCAGGATGAACGGCGCGCCCAGCAGCGCGATCCGCAGCCAGGACAGCGCGGCGTCGGCGACCGGGCCGGGTCCGGCGATCAGCCGAGTGACCGGCGCCGCGATCAGCTCGCCGACGCCCGACAGCAGCAGGCCGACCGCGACGGCCAGGTAACTCGCCTGCACGCCCTCACCGATCGCCTCCGGGCGCCGGCCGGCGCCGAACAGCCGGGCCGCGCTGGCGGTCGTGCCGTAGGACAGAAACGTGAGCTGGGTGGAGACCTGGGCGAGCACCACCGCACCCACGGCCAGCCCGGCCAGCGGGATCTTGCCGAGGTGCCCGACCACGGCCGTGTCCACCAGCAGGTACAGCGGCTCGGCCGCCAGCACGCCCAGCGCGGACGCCGCCAGCCGCACCACATTCCGCCGTTCGGCGGATCTGGCTGATGGCCTGCCGGCGTCCTCCGCTGGCGCCACTAATTCGTGGTGATCAGGTTCGCCGGCAGCGCCTGGTCGGTGTTCAGGTCGTTGAACAGCTGGCTGGCCTGGGTCTTGTTCCACAGCAGTGAGCCGTTGGTCGAACCGCTGACCGGCACCGCCGTGGTGACCACGCCGCCGCTGGACATGTCGCGCATCGCCCAGGCCAGACCGACCAGGTTCTGCAGGTGGTCGCCCTGGTCGACGGTCAGCGCGTTGGGCAGGTCGACCAGCGCCGGGACCAGCTCGAACGGGTTGAGGAACACGCCGGGGCTGGCCAGCTTGTTGCCCAGCGCGCCGATGAACTGGCGCTGGTTGTCGGTACGGGCGAAGTCGCTGGTGGCGAACGCGTGTCGGGTACGCACGTAGGCCAAGGCGTTGACGCCGCTGAGGTTCTGGCAACCGGCCGGCAGGTTCGCGCCCGAGTAGGAGTCGTTGACCGCCTGCGGCAGGCACATGGTCACGCCGCCGACGTCGTCCACCACGCTGGCGAAACCGCCCAGCCCGATCTCGGCGTAGTGGTCGATGCGCAGCCCGGTCGTCTGCTCGACGGTCTGCACCGTCAACTGCGGACCGCCGAACGTGTACGCCGCGTTGATCTTGTTCTTGCCGTGGCCGGGGATGGTCACCCAGGAGTCGCGCAACAGGCTGACGATGGTCGGCTTCGTGCTGTTGTCGGGCAGGTGGATCAGCATCATCGTGTCGGTGCGCCCGCCGGAAACCGACGAGGAATCACCGGTGTGCAGCTGCGCCGCCTGCGCGTCGGTCAGCCCCTGCCGGGAGTCCGAGCCGACCACCAGCCAGTTGGTGCCGGCGCCCTGGGCGGGGCGGCCGGAGTAGTCGCTGAGCGCGGTGACCCGGTGCAGCGAAGAGTCCACGTAGAACCAGAGCACGCCGGCGCCGACCAGCAACAGCACCAAGACCGCGCCGATGATCCGGCGGATCAGCCGGCCGCGGCCACGACGACCCCGACGACTCCGGGGTGGGCCCGGCGGCAGCACCGGACCGTCGCCGCGCGGGTCGGCGCGCAGGTCCCGGCGCGCCGGGTCGCCTGGCCGGGCCACCATGGTGTTGGCCGGCGGCGGCGCCGGCCGGTTCGGACGCTGTTGGTAACCCGGGCCCATCGGTGGGCGGCGAGGGTTCACCGGAGGTCGATGCGGTTCATAACGGCCGTTATCGCCCTGCCACCGCTGCACCATAACCGGACAAACCTCCCGACTCGTGGACTACCCACTGCTTGTCCAGACGTACCACCGACCGGTGCGGTTGCCCGGCTCGGGGGCACTTACCCAGTGTTGTCGGATTCCGCGTTGTCGGATCCTGGCCGCCGGACAGCGATCGTCACTGTCGGTAGGACTCGACCTCGCTGGCCGGCCGGGCCGTGGCGCCAGCCGGATTCTCGCCGACATCGCGACGGGCCCGACGCTGTCGCAGCAGGTCCCAGCACTGGTCCAACCTCACCTCGACCTGATGCATCCGCGCCCGTTCGTCGTCGGTCAGCCCGGCGCCGACCGCCCGGCCGCGCAGTTCGTGTTCCTCGGCGATCAACTCGTCGATGGTGCCGATGATGTCCTGGTCAGTCATGACGTCCGACCGTACGCGAGCCAGGTCGGCGCCGCAGCTCCACGACCCGACAAACCGGCGCGGTAATAGACGACAATTTCATTCGCATTCATTCACAGTCAATCCGTTACCAGATGGTTAACAATGTTGATCGCACATTAATTCTTATTTGTCAGATCTGAAGAATCCCGGCTGGGCCTACAGCTACTCAGGAGTGAACGTTAGTCTGAGCCGGCCTCTCGCGGACGGCAGCAGAGACGCAGCGGAGACAGCGTGGTCGGGGCGTAGCACTTCCTTTTCGGCGACGAGAAAGTACTGATGAACGCGCACGGATCACCCCGAGCCCACCGGTCCGCCGGCACCCTGTTCCGGTCTCGATCTATCAGGGCCCAACTGGTCCGGATCCTGTCGGTGGCCCTGGTGCTGGTGCTGGCGCTACTCGGCGTCCTGGTCGCCGGCCAGGCCAATGACTACATCGCTGCCAGCCGCGCCACCCGCGTCGTGACAGTCACGCTGAGCGTGCAGAACCTGGTCCACCAGTTGCAGCGTGAACGCGGTCTGACCAACGGAATGCTGGGCGGCGGCAGGCAGTTCGCCAGCCAGATCCCGCCGCAGCGGACACAGACTGATGCCGCGCTGGTGGCGTTGAACCAGACCATCGACAACCCGGCCAACGCCGACGCGGGCGCGGACCGGGTGCACGCCGCGCTGGCCGGCCTGAACGCGCTGGCCTCCCAGCGTGGCGATGTCGACCGCGGCCAAGTGCCGGCCACCACCACTTTCCAGTTCTACACCGGCGCGATCGCCATGCTGAACAACCTGGAGCTGGGCCTGGACCAGGCCCAGGACGACAGCCTTCGGCACGGCCTGCAGGCCCTGTACGCGCTCGGCGCCGCCAAGGAATACACCGGTCAGGAACGCGGGCTGCTCAACGGCGTGTTCCCGACCGGGCATTTCAGCATCGCGACCTATCGCACGTTCGCCCAGATTCTCGGCCAGAAGCAGGCCGCCCTGGCCAGCTACGACATATACGCCGCACTGGGTGAGACCCAGGCGCTGGCCACCGCGCTGCGCTCGTCGGCCGCCACCCAGGCGTCGGCCGACGAGTCGCTGGCCGTGGACGGCGCCAGCGGAACCATCCCCGGCCAAGTCGACGGCACGGTGTGGTGGAACACGATGACCCAGGTCATCGACGACATGCGGACCGTCCAGCAGTCGGTGGGCGCCGATGTGACCGCCCGCGCAAGCACACTGCGCACCACCGCGCTGGCCTGGCTGGTCGGCATCATCGCGCTCGCCCTGATCGCCATCGGCATCCTGGTCGCGCTGCTGGTCGCCGCCGCCCGGTCGATCATCGGGCCGCTGGCCGCGCTGGTGCGGGAGGCCGACGATGTGTCGTCGGCACGGCTGCCGGCCGTGGTCGAAGCCCTGCAGACCGCCGACGACGAGGGTGATGTGCCGCGTCCGGCGGCCGTGGCAGTGCCGGAGAAGGCGGCGCGGGAGATCCGGCTGGTGGCCGGCGCGCTGGACCGGGTACAGGGCACGGCGTTCGCGTTGGCCAGCGAGCAGGCGCTGGTCCGGCGCAACATCACCGCGTCGCTGGCGAATCTGGGCCGGCGCAACCAGAATCTCCTGCGCCGACAGCTCGGCCTGATCAGCGAGTTCGAGCGGGCCGAGCTCGACCCCACCACGCTGGCCAACCTGTTCGAGCTGGACCACCTCGCCACCCGAATGCGGCGCAACGCGGAGAGCCTGTTGGTGCTGGTCGGCGAGAACGGTCCGCGCCCCTGGGGCCGGCCGCTGCCGGTCACCGATGTCATCCGCGCCGCCCTGTCCGAAGTGGATGATTATCGGCGGGTCGCGATGCGGCGGGTGGACGACGCGCACATCAGTGGTGCCGTCGTCGCGGAGGTCGCCCACATGCTGGCCGAGCTGGTGGAGAACGCATTGGCGTTCTCCTCGCCGGACCTGGAGGTGGAGATCTACGGCCGGGCGACCGACCGGGGGTACCTACTGGTGGTGCTCGATCACGGGGTCGGCATGTCGGCGGACGAGCTGGCCAAGGCGCGGGCCCGGCTGCGCGACGAGGAGAACTTCCTGGTCACGCCGACCCGGTTCCTCGGCCACTATGTCGTCGGCCGGCTGGCGCGCCGGCTGGCGGTGACCGTCGAGCTGTACGAATCGCCGGTCACCGGCATCACCGCCCGGATGATCCTGCCCAGCGACCTGCTCGCCGACCCGTCGTCGGGCGACGACACACCCGTGGCCGCCAACGTCCCGGCCAGCCCGCCGGCCAAGACCACGGAATCCGCCGATTCGGCTTCGGCGACCAATGGCGCCAAGGGTATTAATGGCATCGCGGCCAAGCGGATCACCTGGCCCGGCGGTATTCCGGCCGATGTGGACACAGCCGGGGAAATGAACACAGTGGACACCCCGGACGTGGTCCCGGCACAGAATTCCGGTGGCCGCAACGGACACCACCGGGCAGACCCCGAGCGTACCCGAAACGGCCTGGTCAAAAGACATCCGCGGGCCCGGCCGTCGGTGCACCGGCCCAACCCGTCGCGCCCGCAGCCCGATCGCGAGGCGCCCGTCCGGGACCGCACGCCGACCGAGGTCAGCACCATGCTGGCCGCCTTCCGGGGTGGCCACCAGCGAGGTGAGTCCACGCAACCACCGACCGAAGGATCATGATGATCACCGAGTCGAACACCGATCTGAACTGGCTGATCAGCAACTTCGTCCGGGACACCGACGGCGTGCGGGACGCCGTGGCCGTGTCGTCGGACGGGCTGCTGATCGCGATGTCCGAGGGGCTTGACCGCACGGCGGCCGACCGGTTGGCCGCGCTGGTGTCCGGCCTGTCCAGCCTCGCCAGGAGCGCGTCCCGCAGCTACGACTTCGACGGGCTGAAGCTCATCATGATCGAGATGCGGCGCGGTTTCCTGTTGGCGTCCGCGATCGCGGACGGCAGTTGCATCGCGGTGCTCGCCGACAGCAGCGGTGATGTCGGACTGATCGGCTACGAGATGGCGGTCCTGGCGGACCGCGCCGGCCGGCTGCTCAACCCCGCGCTGATCGCCGAGCTCAGAGAATCGCTGGTGCGATGAACGGCCGCCCGCCCGACGAGCCGTTGCGCCGCCCCGATCCCCGGATGATCCCAGTGACCAGGCCGAAGTCCTGGTTCGAGCCGGTGATCCCGCCCGGCGAGGCCAGGGACCGCGGCGAGGACGCCGAGCGCAGAGATGTGTTCGTCCGACCGTTCATCATGACCGAGGGCCGCACCCGACCGCTGCACGACGGGCTGCGAGTGGAGACCCTGGTGCACGCGCGACCGGCCGCGTTGTCCGCGCCGCTGCGCTTCGAGCACCACACCATCGTCCGGCTGTGCCAACGCCCGGTCGCGGTGGCCGAGGTGGCGGCGGTGCTGCGGGTGCCGCTCGGGGTGGCCCAGGTGCTGGTGGCAGACCTGTACGCCGACAACCTCGTGCAGCTCCACGAACCGACCGAGCTGCCGCTGCACGTCATCGAGAGGATTCGCGATCTTGTCCGCGCACTCTGACCCAGCCACCGGCTACCCGTCGACCGTCAAAATCGTGGTCAGCGGCGGGTTCGGTGTGGGCAAGACCACGTTCATCGGCGCGATCTCGGAGATCGAGCCGCTGGTGACCGAGGCCGCGATGACCGACCGCTCGATCGGCGTGGACGACGCGGAGTTGTTGAGCCAGAAGACAACCACGACGGTCGCGCTGGACTTCGGCCGAATCACCCTGGACCCGACGCTGGTGCTGTACCTGTTCGGCACGCCGGGCCAGGAGCGGTTCAACTTCCTCTGGGACGACCTGACCGACGGCGCGCTGGGCGCGATCATCATGGTGGACACTCGGCGGGTGCACGACTGCTACCCGATGCTCGACTATTTCGAGGACCGGGCGACGCCGTTCCTGATCGCGGTGAACAATTTCGACGGCGCCGACGTCTTCGATCTGGACGAGGTGCGCGAGGCCGTCGGCGTGCCGGAATCGGTGCCGCTGCTGCGCTGCGACGCCCGCGACCGCGAGTCGGTCAAGAACGTCCTGGCCGCGCTCATCGAGCAAGTCCTCATCCGCCGCCTCGCCGCCACCACCAGCTGAGGGCAACTAACACCCGATCGGCGGATAGCCCGGCCATAGGTCGACTTTCGACACTTGAAGAATGCCGCAATGTCGAGCACGTACCAATCACGGCGAGGGTCCGTCATGCACACGCCCGGTAAAAAAGGCGGGTGACCGGTGCTACCAGCACCAGGGTCAACCGGCAGCCTCGCAGCTCCAGCGCCCACCGGAACCCCCGCAACTCCAGCTGAGATCGACCAACAAACACGAGGCGGCGCATACCACACGAAGTCCAACCATGGCGAGCAGCGGAAGACCACGCGGCAGGCAAACCGCACCGGGCCGGACCGCTCTGCAAGCCGGGGTGGAGCAAGCGCGCAAGACGAAACGGGTAGCGGACTCGGCGGCGTTCTGCGTCGACGTGTTGACCGCAGGTTGGCAGGATGCCGTCGCCGGCCAGGTCTCCAACCACGTGAGCGATCGCGTCTGGCAAGGGCTACGCCGTCGACATCGGCGTCGGGGCTGCACATCGCTCGCTGCGATCGCATCGGCGATCCTTGCCGGGAAGAAACGCCTGCATGACATCATCGGCCGCACAGCCGGCCGGCTACTGTCACGGATCGGTGGCAACAGGTTCGAGGAGGCGTTGGCTCGCGAACTGTTCGCCAAGATCCCCTTGCCGGTCGATGCCAAGCTCACGGCGGCGGCCCGCGGCGTTCAGATTGTCGGAATTCTGTTATGTATGGCCAACGGGCGCGACCTCAGCCGCTGCGAGTGTTTCGTCGCCCTCGCGCTGAGCGAGACCAAGGAACGTCTCAAACAGATACTGGCCGCCGGAGCGGGCGATTGGGTGCACCTGGCCGACTTCCCTCGTAGCGCCGGCAAGCTCGCCGCCACGTGACGATGCCGCGTGTCCTGAGCGATCGTCCAGGTAGTCGACAACTCAGACGTCGAAGCGGCCGTGTTTGATCTCGGTCAGGAGCGCGCCGAGATCGACCCGGAGCATCGGGCCGGTTGCGTTCTTCGAGTCCCGAATCGCGCCGCCGGGGATCGCACGCGCAACCTCAACACACACCTGGGCACCGTTACTCCGGCTACTCTTCCGCCACTGGGTGTCGAGGGTGAGGCAGGCCAGCTCCACGCATGCCTGCGCTCCGTTGCTGCGGCTGCTCTTCCGCCACCGGCTGTCGTGGATGTCCGGCGCGACCATGACACGCTCCATCTATGTCCAGGATCGGCTGATCTCACCGATCCGTTGCGCTGATGCCTTCGGGCTGAGCGCCAGCTTGCGCAGCCGCTCGAAGTTCAGCGTATACGCCGCGATGTCGTCCTCTTCCTCGATGTACAGCCCATCCTGCAAGTTCTCCAGGTAGACCGCGCCGGCCTCCTCGGGATCGAACTCGATCAAGTGGTAGGACGTGCCGATTCCGGGGTACGCGCCGACCGACAGCGGCAGCACCTGGACCGTGACATGGCGGAGCTTCGCGCGCTCCACCAGATGCTCCAACTGCGCGCGCATGACAGCAGGCTTGGCGATCGGCAACCGCAATGCCTGCTCGTAGAGAATCGTGTGCAGCCGCAGCGGATCGGCCGGGTAGTCCAGCCGAGCCTGGCGCTGTTGGCGCAGGCTGCTCCGCTCGGCGACAACCGCCTCACTGACGTTGGGCTCCCAACCGCCGCGCAGCAATGCATCCGCGTAGTCGGCGGTCTGCAAGAGCCCAGTGACCAGCACACTCTCCATAGTGCGCACCTGGGTCGCCTCAGACTCGTCCTCCACGAAGTCCTTGAAGTCGCCTCGCAGGGCGGCCGGTCCATAGACGCCCCAGTGGTCCTCGATCTCGGTGGCGTTGATCGCCAGTTCCACGATCTTGTCGCGAGTCGTGTCGTCAATGCCGAGGATCGCGGCCAGCGCGATGACCTCGGCCGGCCCGGCGTTGACCTCAGCCCGCTCGAACCGGCTCAGCTTCGACTCGGACCACCGCAGCCGAGACGCCACCGGCAGGAGCTTCTGCCCGGTTGACTCCCGCCACTTGCGCAGCGCGCGGGCCACCCTGCGCTGCCGAACATTCGGACCGTTCTCCTTGGCTGTCATGACATGCAGCTTAGCGAACTTGCATACACCTGATCAGGTGAATTTGCCAGCTTGCCGCTCAGATAACCTTGTGTTCATGCAAGTTTGCATGGATGATCCGAGCCATGAGTAAGCAACTGTCACCGGCCACAGCCGACGCATTTCGACTGCTGCGCCAAGACCTCCTCGGCTACCTGGACGAAGCCGAGAATATGGTGGAAAGCTTGCAGGACCGCACATCCGAGTCGATCGAGTCAGCGTGCAAGCTGATCCCAGACCTCACCACGGTGATTCGAGGCACGCTTGCCGATCACGAGAGTGACGACGATGGCCAGTGCCGGGCGTGCCGGATCACCTGGCCCTGTGCGTCAGTGCAGACCATCCATGCACTGGTGAAGGACCCCGGACGCGAGTTCCTGACCATCGTCCAACGCGCCCGGGAACGTGAGGACCTGTATCGATAGGACGATTACCGCAACGCCACGGCCTTGAAGAACGTGTAGCAGAAGGTGCCGTCATCTTCGGCGGTCCGGTAGAGGTCGCGGATCGCGGCCGCCCAACTCGCGCGGTCCATCAGTCCCTGGCCGATGGCCTGTTCGCCGACCCCGTCGACCATCGCTGTGAATGTCTTGCGAATAAAGCGATCGACCAGCTCCGGGCGACTACCGTCCACATAGACCATTCGCGGCGAAACCCTGACCTCACGGTAGCCGGCACCGGCGAGCAGCGGGTACAGCCGACGACCGATGAGGGCATCGCCACCGGCTCGGTGTTGCAGGTCGACCAGGCACTGGACAGCTCGGCGGGCTGGTTCGCTGTCCGGATGGAAATACGCCGAGCCGTGATCGCCCTCGATGACGGTGATGGAGCCGCCCGGCTTGAGCACCCGGCTCAGCGCGACCATCGCCGCCTCCGGATTCGGCAAATGCTCCAACACGAAGCACACGAACACGTGATCGAAATGCGCTGTCGGGAACGGCAGGTCAAAGATGTCGGCCTGCCGCACGGTCACGTTGGTCAGGCCGGCAGCCTCGACTCGACGCCGCGCCTGTGCGACCGATTCGGCGGACACGTCAACCGACGTGAACGACGCATCGGGGCTGTTGTCGGCCAGAATCACTGTCTGCGCGCCCACGCCACAGCCAGCTTCCAACACCGTGCTACCGGCCGGATAGCGGGTATCGGCGTGCAGCAGATCGGTCAGCGTGCTGGCCTGGTCGGAGAGTCGGACGCTCTCGGTGAACGAGTATCCGTGCACGTAATCCGTGCCCATCGCGCTCCCCCTCGCTACCGGCCGGACAGCCGGGCCGCCAGTTGTTCGGCCTGCTGCTGGCTGAAATTGCCGCTGATCTGGGTGTCGCCGCCGGAAATCGCGCCCTGGATCTCCGGCGCCGACAGCACCTGGTTGTCCAGCACGAACGCGACCTGTTTGCCCACGTTATTGCTGGTGTAGTCGGCCCAGGTCCGGCTCGCGGCGCTGTTGAAGGTCACGTTCACCACGTACCCGGAGCTGTTCGGATCAGCGGCCGCCGTGGCGCTGACAACCTGGCTGCCGTCGATGATCACCGGTCCCAGCAGGTATTTTGTCCTGCCGTCCGGGGAGCAGGTGGTCGACGGCGACGGGGCGCAGCTCGCGGTCGGCGTCTGCTGGATCACCGCTCGGAACACCAGGCCAGCGTCGCCCTGTTTGGCCGGCGGTGCGATCGGGTGGGCCGAAGTCGTGACCGGGCTGATCCAGCCGGCCGTCGACCCGGACCCGCACCCGGCCAGTCCCAGCACCCAGACGACACCCAGAGCCAGCACGAGGAAACGCGCGATACGGGTCACGCGGTCACGATACGGGCGAGCCAGTAACGAGATCATCGGCCGAGCCGAAACAGGCATCGTGGCTGGAGTGGACACCGCGTTCTGGGTAGGCCCGGACGACGCCCCGAACCGGTATCGACTGGAAAGCCAGTTCGGCGCCGGCGGCGAGGCTCAGTTGTGGAAGGCATCGCTTCCGGTCGCCGGCGAGATGGAGCCGGTCGCGGTGAAGGTGCTCCGCCCCGAGCGGATGGACGACTTTCACAAACTCAGCGCCCGCTGGCAGGAGCAGGCCGAACTGCTCCGCTTCGTCCGGCATCCCGGCGTCGTCGGCATTCGCGAGCATTTCGAGGGATCGCCGCCGCATCTCGCCGCCGGACTGGACGAGACTACCGGCCGCTCGCTGTACTTGGTGATGAACTGGGTCGACGGACAGTCGCTGCGCGACTGGATCCTGCTCAACCCCGGCGCGGACGGCTTGTTGCGCGGGTTGCTGCACCTGGAACAGCTCGCCGAGATCCTGGACTGGCTGCACTCCGGCCGCGCGACGCCGTCCAACCGGGTCGTGGTGCACGGCGACCTCTCCCCCGGCAACGTCATGATCACCCCCGGCGGTCAGGCGACGCTGGTCGACTTCGGCCTGGTCCGGATCGCCGCCACGCACCGCACCATGGAGGCCGCCGGCACACCCGGTTATGCGGCACCCGAAGTGTGGATGTCGGGTGAGTACAGTCCGGCCGCAGACCGGTACGGATTCGGTGCGGTGGCGTACTTCCTGCTCACCGGCGACAAGCCGCCGTTCCGCGCCGCGGACATCCGCGAGGGCCTGTCCAGGGTGCCGCTGATCAACCATCGCAGCCCGGAACGCCTGGACGAGCTGATGCGGATCTACAGCGAGGACCCGCGGCAGCGGCCGTCGCCGACCGAGTGGATTCGCACCCTGCGCACCACCGCGACCACGTCCGCCCGGCCGACCGAAGTGGTCAGCCCACCGGTCGTCACGCCGGAATCGCTCTACCCGCCGGTCACCGTCCCGGCCGCGCCCCCGCTCGGACCGCCACCGCCGATGCCGCAGACCATGCCACCGATGGGTCCAGCCGTCGCTCCCCAGCCGGCCACTGGCCGGCGGAAGTGGCCGGTGTTGGTCGCGGTCGGCGTGGTGCTGGTGGCGGCCGTCGGCGTTGCCCTGGTTTTCGCGCTACGACCCAGTGGCACGCCGGCAGCGGCCGGCACGATCGGCGCGGCCGGAGCTGTGGTGTCCACTACGGACACCACGGACACCGCAGAAACATCCACATCCGACACGACGGACACCAGTACTGAGATCACCGACACCGGATCGTCTACAACGGACTCTGGCGCGCCGGTCGCGGACGGCCCGCAGTACCTGTCCGACCTCACTCCGGTCGACCACGACCCGCAGGACTCCGGCGCCGAGAACGGCCAGTACACCGCCAACGCCCAGCAGTACCTGCACGCGGTGGACGTGCCGGCGCAATGCGGCAGCGGTGTCTACGGCACCAACTGGGTGGACTACAACCTGGGCCGCAAGTTCACCACCTTCACCGCGACCGTCGCGCTCGCCGACACTGACGCGTCGGACTCGAAGGCGGTGTTCGTGCTCTACGCCGACGGCATCAAGATCAAATCTGGCCCGCTCGTGCTCGGCCAGTCCACGCCGCTGAACGTGCCGGTCAAGGGCGTGCTCCGGCTGCGACTGGAAGCCGACAACACCAACTCCGGCCCCAGCGGATGCGCGGTGTCGGACAGCGACGCGACCGCCGACGTGGTGTGGGGCGACGCGCACATCTCCTGACGGATTGTGCCGGCTTATCCCGGCCCGAACGTGGTTCGGTTGTGCCCCAAGGTGATCAGTCCGCTCCGCCGGCCGTTCCAGGCATGGCCGCTGCCGTGGTATCGGCTCGTTTCGAACGACCAGTAGAGGTTCCCAGCGCACATCGAGCCGAGGGTGTCGAGATAGGCGCGCACGCCGGGATCGGCGTAACGACGACGAAGTCGATCGCACATGTCGGCGAGTTCCTGGTCCACCTTCCTGATCATGTCGCCCAGCATGTCGACGGCCGTCTGAATATTCGGCGCGTGATATCGCAGCAGCGCGGACAGGGCGTTGAAATGCTCGCCCATCGCGTTCTCCCGGCGAAACGAGAACAGGTCGTTGGTGAGCATGATGTGCCGGACGGTGAGCTCACCTGCCGCAGCCAGCTCGTCGTCGGCCGCCAACTCATCGGTGAGATCCAGATCCAGCACATATTCCGCGCACACCACATAGGGCCGCAGCCCGACGCTGGACTGGCGAATCTCCAGACAGGTATCCAGCTCAGGCTGCTGTAGCCCGCTGCGAAGCCTGTTCTCCCGCAATACATCACGGAACCAGTCGCGCCAGGTTCGCACCCACCGCTGATAAACCCTCGACGGCATCCGCCGCCGCATCGTGCCCAGGATGTCGATGAACGCGGGACCGTAGGGATGGTCAGCCATCCAGTCCGCGTTGATATCCGCGAAAAACGCCTGCCGCAGCACGGCGACATCATCAACCTCGAACATCAATGACGACATGCGTGCGGAGTGCCGCACCGGCTCGGCGATGCCGCGCGCATAGATCAGCGAATCCCACATCGGATAACGGCATTCCAGCATCGCGCGCATCGTCTCGGCGTCGGCGAACGGCAGGAATTTCCGCACCCAGGTGGCGTTGTCCTGGTAGATGGCCGGGTAGTCGGGGTTGATCGACGGCGACGTCCCGCAGGCGATCTCGCCGAGTTCAAAGCTGGTGCCGGAAAGCACTTTGACCGGAGTGCGCGGGGCCATGCTTCCACCCTGCACCCGACCGCATCGAGCGGCACAGGTCCATGCGGGTGCCGGGAGCGGTCCCGATCGAGTCAGGGTCGGTGACCGAAAGTGGTCACCGGGCGCGGAGGTTGAGCTCGAACGAATACCGGGACGCTCGATAGATGTGCGAGCCGTGCTCGATGGCGCGGTCGTGGCTGTCGAACGCGGTGCGCTCCATGGTCAGCAGCGGCGCGCCCTTCGTCTCGTGCAACAACTTGGCCTCGGCCGTGGTGGCGCTGCGCGCGCCAATCGTCTGGATCGCCGCGTGCGGCCGAATCCCCCGCGCGCGCAACAGCTGGTAGAGACCCTGTTCCTGCAACGCCTCAGTGGGCAGGTCGAGCAGGGCCACCGGCAGGTAGTTGGTCATCCGGGCGATCGGCTCGTCGTTCGCGCAACGTAGCCGCTGCAACACGATCACCCGGTCGCCGTCATCGATACCCAGCGCCGTCGCGACCGTGGACGTGGCCGGCTCAACCGTGTTGGACAGCACCACGGTGGTCGGTTTCTGGCCGCTGCCGGCCAGGTCTTCGTACAGGCTGGTCAGTTCGATCGGCCGACGGAACTTCGCCTGCACCACCTGAGTCCCGACGCCCCGCTTGCGCACCAGCAGCCCCTTGTCCACCAGGTACTGCAAGGCCTGCCGCATCGTCGGCCGGGAGAGGCCGAGCTGTCTGGCGAGCTCGATCTCGTTGTCCAGTCGCTCCCCCGCGGCGATCCGGCCCGACTCGATCGCCTGCTCAAGATGTTGCGCCACCTGGAAATACAGTGGGACAGGGCTCCTCGGGTCGACCGTGACGAGTCCGCTGATCTGGTCCACCGGGTCCATCCCCTCGTGCTTGCCGGTCCGTTCGTCGCTATGACAGTACTACCTGACCAACGGTGAGGTAAATATGTCAGGACATACGGTTGACTTCGAGTTGCGGGTGGAGTTACATAAGTCACGCCGCACCTGTGACCGGCGGCACAAAGATCGCGAAGGAGCGAGCCGACGTGAGTCCGTACGAGGTGCTGACCATGGGCCGGATCGGGGTCGACATCTACCCGCTCCAGGTCGGCGTCGGCCTCGATGAGGTCGAGACGTTCGCCAAGTACCTCGGTGGCAGCCCGACCAACGTCGCGGTCGCCGCCGCCCGGCACGGTCGCCGATCCGCGGTGATCACCCGGACCGGCCACGACCCGTTCGGCCGGTTCCTGCATCGCGCGCTGCGCGGCTACGGCGTGGACGACCGCTACGTCACCGCCGTCGACGGCCTGCCCACCCCGGTGACGTTCTGCGAACTGTTCCCACCCGACGACTTTCCGATCTACTTCTACCGCTTCCCCAAGGCGCCCGACCTGGAGATCAACCCCGACGAACTCGACTATGACGCGATCCGGTCGGCCGGCGTGTTCTGGGTGACGGTCACCGGACTGTGTATGGAGCCGAGCCGGTCGGCGACGCTGGCGGCGCTGGAAGCACGCGGCAAAGCCGGGATCACCGTGCTGGACCTGGACTACCGGCCGATGTTCTGGTCGTCCCGGCAGGAGGCGCGCCATTGGGTCCGCCAGGCGCTGCCGCACGCCACCGTCGCCGTCGGCAACCGCGAGGAATGCGATGTCGCGGTCGCCGAACAAGAACCGCGCGCGGCCGCCAAGGCGCTGCGCGAGTCCGGAGTGGACCTCGCGGTGGTCAAGCAGGGTCCGCGCGGGGTGCTCGCGGTCGACTCGTCCGGCTCCGTCGAGGTGCCGCCGGTGCCGGTGCGGGTGCTCAACGGGCTCGGCGCCGGCGACGCGTTCGGCGGCGCGCTGTGCCATGGCCTGTTGTCCGGCTGGGACACCCAGCAGGTGATGCGGTTCGCCAACGCGGCCGGCGCGATCGTCGCGTCCCGGCTGGCCTGCTCCGACGCGATGCCCGACGCCGCCGAGGTCGAGGCGGTTGTCCGGGAGATCAGGGAGACCACGGATGCTGCAGACGTTCGCTGACCGGGTAGCGGAGATCATCCAGATCCGGGCGCAATCCCCCGGCATGATCGCGGAGCGGGCCGCCGCCCGCCGACGGACACCCCGCCCGTCCCGCCGGCTGGTGCTGGTCGCGGCCGACCATCCGGCTCGGGGCGCACTGCGCGCCGGATCGCGACCGATGGCCATGGCCGACCGCGCCGACCTGCTGGAACGGCTGTCCATCGCGCTGTCCCGGCCCGGTGTGCACGGCGTGCTCGGCACGGCCGACATCCTGGAGGACCTGCTGTTGCTCGGCGCGCTCGACAACAAGATCGTGATCGGCTCGATGAACCGGGGCGGCCTGGCCGGCACCGTGTTCGAGATCGACGACCGGTTCACCGGCTACGACGTGCCGGCGATCGCGGCGATGGGTTTCGACGGCGGCAAGATGCTGTTCCGCATCGACCCGCAGGACCCGGCCACCGCGCCGACCATGCAGGCCTGCGCGGGCGCCATCACCACGCTGGCCCGGCACCGGCTGATGGCGATGATCGAGCCGTTCCTGTCGCACCGTGTCGACGGGCACGTCCGCAACGATCTCGGCCCCGAAGCGATGACCCGCGCCATCGCGGTCGCCTCCGGGCTCGGCGCGACCTCGGCCTACACCTGGCTGAAAGTGCCGGTGGTGGAGGACATGGAGCAGGTGATGGCCGCTTCCACGCTGCCCGCGCTACTACTGGGTGGCGAGGTGTCGGCCGATCCGGACGCGACCTTCACCGCCTGGCAGAAAGCCCTGCGCCTGCCGACCGTCCGCGGCATCATCGCCGGCCGGTCGCTGCTGTACCCGTCCGACGACGACGTGGCCGGCGCTGTCGACACCGCCGCGAACCTGGTCTGAGGGAGGAACTTCCGGTGCCCAACAGCAAGCTTCACCTGCCCGCCGGCAGCACCGCCGAGGACGGCTGGTCGCTGGTGATCACCCCGGAGACGGCCGGCTGGACGTACTCCGGGCTGCGGGTGCTCGACCTGGCGGCCGGTCAATCACGGCGACTGTCCACCGGTGAGGACGAGGTGCTGGTGCTGCCGCTGTCCGGCTCGTGCTCGGTGACCTGCGAGGGCGAGACCTTCGAACTCGCCGGCCGCGCCAACGTGTTCTCGGGCGTGAGCGATTTCGCTTACCTGCCCAGGGATGCGACGGCGACGGTCAGCAGCGCGGCGGGCGCGAAACTCGCCCTACCGGCGGCCCGCGCCCAGCATCGGCTCACGCCCCGATACGCACCGGCCGAACAGGTGCCGGTGGAACTGCGCGGGGCCGGGCAGTGCAGCCGGCAGGTGAACAACTTCTGCACCCCGGAGTCGTTCGACGCGGACCAGTTGATCGCCTGCGAGGTGCTGACCCCGGCCGGCAACTGGTCCTCCTATCCGCCGCACAAGCACGACGAGGACCGGCCCGGCGAAGCGGTTCTCGAAGAGATCTACTACTTCGAGGTCGCCGGCGGTCCGGGCGGGCCAGGCGTGGGTTATCAGCGCGCGTACGGCCATCCCGGCAAGGAAATCGACGTGCTCGCCGAAGTCCGCTCCGGCGACTCCGTGCTGCTGCCGCACGGCTGGCACGGGCCGTCGATGGCCGCGCCCGGCAACCATCTCTACTACCTCAACGTGATGGCCGGCCCCGGCAGCGAGCGCGCCTGGCTGGTCTGCGACGACCCGGCGCACGGCTGGGTCCGGGAAACCTGGCGCGACCAGGCGATCGACCCCCGGCTGCCGCTGACCCAGGCGGTGCGGCGATGACCGGAACAGTTCGGCTGACGGTCGCACAGGCGCTGGTGAGGTTCCTGGCCAACCAGTGGACGGAGCGCGACGGCCGGGAACAGCGGCTGATCGCCGGCTGCTTCGGCATCTTCGGC
Source organism: Pseudonocardiaceae bacterium (assembly GCA_035552275.1). Lineage (GTDB taxonomy): Bacteria > Actinomycetota > Actinomycetes > Mycobacteriales > Pseudonocardiaceae > DASVLX01. Next base: position 21,729 of record DASZLR010000186.1, read on the forward strand.
CACGGCAATGTGGCCGGCGTCGGGCAGGCTCTTCTTCAGGCACAGGTGCAGGCGCGCGAGTCCGGTATCGGTCACGAACCGGTGGACATGCCGTATTACTTGGCGCGGAACGAGCAGGGCATGGTGCACGCGGCGGTCGGCTTCGCCCGGATGCGCGACCGACTGTCCACTTTCGCCTGCACGGCCTCGATCGGCCCCGGTTCGACCAACATGGTCACCGGCGCGGCACTGGCCACCATCAACCGGATTCCGGTGCTGTTGCTGCCCAGCGACATCTTCGCCACCCGCGCGCCCGATCCGGTGTTGCAGCAACTGGAGGACCCGCGCTCGGCCGACGTCTCGGTCAATGACGCGTTCCGACCGGTGTCGAAGTACTGGGACCGGATCAATCGGCCCGAACAGCTGATTTCGGCCGCGCTCAGGGCAATGCGGGTGCTGGCCGATCCGGTGGACACCGGCGCCGTCACGCTGTGCCTGCCGCAGGACGTGCAGGCCGAGGCGTTCGACTGGCCGGTCGAGTTCTTCCGCGAGCGGGTCTGGCATGTCGGCCGGCCGGTGCCCGAGCCAGCCGCGCTGGCCCGCGCCGCCGAGGTGTTGAGGTCCGCGAAGCGGCCGCTGATCGTGGCCGGCGGCGGGGTGATCTACGCCCAGGCCACCGAGGAACTGCGGTCTTTCGCCGCGGCCACCGGCATTCCGGTCGCGGACACCCAGGCCGGCAAGGGCGCGCTGCGCTGGGACCACCCGTGCGCGGTCGGCGGCATCGGCTCGACCGGCACCAAGGCCGCCGACACGCTCGCCAGGGAAGCCGACGTGGTGCTCGGCATCGGCACCCGGTACAGCGATTTCACCACCGCCAGCCACACCGTTTTCGCCAACCCGGACGTCCGGTTCGTCAACCTCAATGTGGCCGCCTTCGACGCCGCCAAGCAGTCGGCCACCATGCTGGTCGCGGACGCGAAAGCCGGCCTCACCGCGCTGGCCCAGGAACTGCGCGGCTGGGAAGTCGCGTCCGAGTACCGGGCCAGGACAGCGGAACTGGCCGCGGAATGGGCGCGGATCACCGACGAGTGCTACCACCGCGAGCATGCTCCGCTGCCCGCGCAGACCGCGATCCTCGGCGCGCTCAACGACCTGGTCGGCGAGCGGGACGTGGTGATCAACGCGGCCGGCAGCATGCCCGGCGACCTGCAGATGCTGTGGCGGGCCACCGACCCCAAGCAGTACCACGTCGAGTACGGCTACTCCTGCATGGGCTACGAGGTGGCCGCCGGGCTCGGCGTCAAGCTGGCCGACCCGAGCCGCGAGGTGTTCGTGCTGGTCGGCGACGGCTCGTACCTGATGATGGCCCAGGAGATCGTCACGATGGTCTCCGAGGGCCTGAAGGTGATCATCGTGCTGGTGCAGAACCACGGCTTCGCGTCGATCGGCGCACTGTCGGAATCGCTTGGCTCGCAACGGTTCGGCACCAGCTACCGGTTCCGCGACCCGACCTCCGGGCTGCTGGACGGCCAGCGATTGCCGGTGGACCTGGCCGCCAACGCGGCCAGCCTGGGCGCGACCGTGCTGCGCGCGGCCGGCGTCGGCGAGTTCCGCGACGCCATCAAGCAGGCGAAGGACAACCCGACCACCACCGTGGTGCACGTGGAGACCGACCTGTACTCGCCCAATCCGCCCGGCCAGGCTTGGTGGGACGTTCCGGTCGCGCAGGTGTCCGAACTGGACTCCACCAGAATCGCCCACGACCAGTACTCCGAAGCCAAGCGCGGCCAGCGCCACTACCTGTAGAGAGCGAGGCGCCTGACGTGCGCACCATCGAACACTGGATCAACGGATCGGCGACGTCGGCCGGGTCGACGCGGACCGCACCGGTCTACGACCCGGCGCTGGGCCGCCAGCAGGCCGTCGTGCCGCTGGCCGAACGTTCCGATGTGGACACCGCCGTGGCGGCCGCCGCGAAGGCGTTCGAGAGCTGGCAGAACTCGTCGCTGGCCCAGCGGATGCGGGTTATGTTCGCCTTCCGCGAGCTCCTGGTGCGGCATGAGGACGAGTTGGCCCGGCTGGTGTCCAGCGAGCACGGCAAGGTCGTGGACGACGCGCGGGGCGAGATCGTCCGGGGCCGCGAGGTGGTCGAGTACGCCTGCGGCATCGCGGAAACGCTCAAAGGCAGCTTCTCCGACCAGGTGTCGCGGGACGTCGACGTGCACTCGTTCCGGCAGCCGCTGGGCGTGTGCGCCGGCATCACCCCGTTCAACTTCCCGGTGATGGTTCCACTGTGGATGCACCCGATGGCCATCGCCACCGGCAACACCTTCGTGCTCAAACCCAGCGAGCGCGACCCGTCCGCGTCGATGCTCATCGCCGCGCTGTACGCCGACGCCGGGCTGCCCGACGGCGTGTTCAACGTCGTGCACGGCGACAAGGCCGCCGTCGACGCCATCCTGGACCACCCGGACATCGCCGCCGTTTCGTTCGTCGGCTCGACCCCGATCGCGAAGTACGTGCACGAGCGGGCGACGGCGACCGGCAAACGGGTGCAGGCGCTGGGCGGGGCGAAGAACCACGCGGTGGTGCTGCCCGACGCCGACCTGGAGTTCGCCGCCAACCACCTCACCGCCGCCGCCTACGGTTCGGCCGGTGAACGGTGCATGGCGATCTCGATCGCGGTCGCGGTCGGCCCGGCCGGCGACGAGCTGGTAGAGACGTTGGGGCGCAAGGCTTCCGAGGTCCGGGTCGGTCCCGGCGACGACCCGGCCAGCGAGATGGGGCCGCTGGTCACCAAGGCCGCGCAGGAGCGGGTCACCGGCTACGTCGGCACCGGCGCCGAGCAGGGCGCCGAGGTCGTCGTGGACGGCCGGGGCCTGACCGTGGCCGGCCACGAGGACGGCTTCTTCGTCGGCCCCACCCTCATCGACCGGGTCACGCCGGCGATGGACGTCTACCGCGACGAGATCTTCGGCCCGGTGCTCGGCGTCGTCCGGGTGGACACTGTGGACGAGGCGATCGAGCTGGTCAACGCCAACCCGTACGGCAACGGCACGGCGATCTTCACCTCCGATGGCGAGTCGGCCCGCCGCTTCCAGCGCGAGGTGAAGGTCGGCATGGTCGGCGTGAACGTGCCGATCCCGGTGCCGATGGCGTTCTACTCCTTCGGCGGCTGGAAGGACTCGCTGTTCGGCGACAGCCCGATCCACGGTCCGGAAGGCGTGCGCTTCTACACCCGGGCGAAGGTCGTCACCAGCCGCTGGCCACACGTCCAGCGCCCGGTCGAGTCCCACTTCAACTTCCCGAGCTGAAAGGCATCCGGATGAACAAGCTGCTGCTGGGAACCGCGCCCGACTCGTGGGGCGTCTGGTTCCCCGAGGACGACCGCCAGACGACCTGGCACCGTTTCCTGGACGTGCTCGTCCAGGCCGGCTACTCCTGGGTCGAGCTCGGTCCCTACGGCTACCTCCCCACCGACCCGACCCTGTTGGCCGACGAGTTGCACGTGCGCGGGCTGAAAGTCTCCGGCGGCACCGTTTTCGGCGCGCTGCACCGTCCGTCCGATTGGGACGAGACGCTTGACGCGGCTCGGCGGGTAGCCGCACTCACCGCCGCGCTCGGCGCGCACCACCTGGTGTTCCTGCCCAGGCTGTTCCGCGACGACAAGACCGGCGACTTCCTCGAATCGCCGACACTGGACGCTGAGCAGCAGCACGGACTGAACCAGGCCGCCAACGAGCTCGGCAAGATCCTCGCCGCCGACTACGACGTGCGGCTGTGCGTGCACCCGCACGCCGACAGCCACATCCAGACCCAGCCGGAGATCGAGCGGCTGTTGGACGGCACCGACCCCGAGCACGTCTCGCTGTGTCTGGACACCGGGCATGTCGCCTACGGCGGCGGGGACGCGGTCGACCTGATCCGCCGGTACCGCGAGCGGATCGGCTACGTGCACATCAAGCAGATGGACCCGGAGATTCTCGACCAGGTCGCCACCGAGGGCCTGTCCTTCGGCGAGGCGGTGCGGCGCGGGGTGTGCGTCGAGCCGCCGGCGGGCGTGCCCAACCCGGCCAGCGTGGTCGACGCACTGTCCGAACTGGACTCTCGGCTGTTCGTGATCGTGGAGCAGGACCTGTATCCGTGCGAACCGGACGAGCCACTGCCGATCGCGGTGCGCACCCGTGCGTACCTCAACGGCTGCGGCGTGGGAACCACCTACCAGCAAGTCTGACACCAAAAAGTCTGACACCGAAACAACCACAGGGCCGCAAGGGGAATCGCCGGAAGTACCGGCCTCAACGAAGAGAGGTTCCCATGAGAATCCGCAAGTCATTGGCCACGGTCGCACTCGCGGCCAGCGCCGTGCTGGTGGTCGCCGGGTGCAGCAGCGCCGGCGGCGCGAAGTCGAGCGCGGCGGTGAACCTGCCGCATTACAAGTTCGCCATGATCACCCACCAGGCTCCCGGTGACACCTTCTGGGACATCATCCGCAAGGGCGCCGCGGCAGCCGCCGCCAAGGACAACATCGACCTGGTCTATTCCAACGACCAGGTGGCGAGCAACGAGGCGGTCCTGATCCAGAACGCGATCGACCAGAAGGTGGACGGCATCGCGGTCACCCTGCCGACGCCGGACGCGCTGATCCCCGAGGTGAAGAAGGCGCAGGCCGCGGGCATTCCGGTCGTCGCGTTCAACGCCGGTTTCGACGCCTGGAAGGGCGCCGGCATCCCGATGTACTTCGGCCAGGACGAGACGCTGGCCGGGCAGGCGGTCGGCAAGCGGCTGTCCACCGAGGGCGCCAAGCACGCGCTCTGCGTGGTCCAGCAGCAGGGCCAGGTCCAACTTGAGGCCCGGTGCGCCGGTGTCACGCAGGGCCTGACCACCGGAACGGTGGACAAGATCTACGTCAACGGCGCCGACATGCCCTCGGTGCAGTCGACCATCACCGCGAAACTGCAACAGGACCCGAGCATCGACTACGTGGTGACCTTGGGCGCGCCCATCGCGCTGACCGCCGTGCAGTCCGTGCAGGCGGCCAGCAGCAAGGCGAAGGTGGTCACCTTCGACACCAACAAGCAACTGGTGAGCGCGATCCAGTCCGGTTCGGTGCAGTGGGCCGTCGACCAGCAGCCCTACGTCCAGGGCTACGAGTCGATCGACGCGCTGTGGCTGTACAAGACCAACGGCGACGTCGTCGGCGGCGGCAACGCGGTGCTGACCGGCCCGGCGTTCATTGACAGCAGCAACATCGCGCAGGTCGCCCAGTACGCGGCCAACGGGACGAGGTGACCGACATGGCCCAGACACTCGATCAACCGGTGGCGGCTCGCCCGCCCAGTCCAACCGGCTCGCGGACCAACCGCCGGTCGCCGCTGCGCCGATTCCTGGTGCGGCCGGAGGTCGGCGCGCTGATCGGCGCCCTGATCGTCATCGTGTTCTTCCTCATCGAAGCGCCCACGATGCGCGGCGCCTCGGCGATCAGCACGGTGCTGTACCAGAGTTCCACGATCGGCATCATGGCGATCGGCGTGTCGCTGCTGATGATCGGCGGCGAGTTCGACCTGTCGGCCGGTGTCGCTGTGCTGACTTCGGCACTGACCGCCTCGATGGTCGCCTACCAACTGGGCGCGAATGTCTGGGTCGGTGTCGCGGTGGCGCTGGCGGTGTCGTTGGGGATCGGTGCGTTCAACGGCTGGTTGCTGGTGAAGACCGGACTGCCCAGCTTCCTGGTCACCCTCGGCACTTTCCTGATGTTGCAGGGCATCAATCTGGCGGTGACCAGGTTGGTGACCGGCAACGTCGCCACCAACGACATCTCCGACATGTCCGGGTTCAACACGGCCAAGGCGATTTTCGCGTCCACCGTGAACATCGGCGGCACTCAGGTGAATGTCGTCATCTTCTGGTGGCTGGCGTTCGTCGCGCTGGCGACCTGGATCCTGTTGCGCACCAAGGTCGGCAACTGGATCTTCTCGGTCGGTGGCAAGAAGGAGAGCGCGCGGGCGGTCGGTGTTCCGGTGCGCGGCACCAAGATCGCGCTGTTCATGGTGGTCGGCTTCTGCGCCTGGTTCTCCGGGATGCACCAACTGTTCCTGTTCAACACCGTGCAGTCCGGCGGCGGCATCGGCAACGAGCTGGTCTACATCGTGGCCGCAGTGGTCGGCGGGTGCCTGCTCACCGGCGGCTACGGCTCGGTGGTGGGCGCGGCGATCGGCGCGCTGATCTTCGGCGTGGTCAGTCAGGGCGTGGTGTACGCGGGCTGGAACCCGGACTGGTTCAAGTTCTTCCTCGGCGCCATGTTGCTGCTCGCCACCCTGGTCAACATGTACGTCCGCTATCAGGCCAACCGAAGGTGAACTGTGATGACGAACTCCAACGGCAACGACACGATCATTGAAATGTCCGATGTGGGCAAGTTCTACGGCAACATCCGGGCGCTGGCCGGCGTCAACCTGACCGTGCGCCGGGGCGAGGTCACCTGCATCCTGGGTGACAACGGAGCCGGCAAGTCCACCCTGATCAAGATCGTCTCCGGGTTGCACCCGCACGACGAGGGAACCTTCACCGTGGACGGGAAGGCGGTGACCTTCGACTCGCCCCGCGAGGCGCTGGCCGCCGGCATCTCCACGGTGTACCAGGATCTGGCGCTGGTGCCGCTGATGCCGGTGTGGCGCAACTTCTTCCTCGGCTCCGAGCTGACCAAGGGCGTCTGGCCGTTCCGCCGGTTGGACGTGGCGCGGATGCGGCGGATCGCCGGCGAGGAGCTGAAGAAGATGGGCATCGAGCTGTCCGACATCGACCAGCCGGTGGGCACCCTGTCCGGCGGGCAGATGCAGGTGGTGTCGATCGCCCGCGCGATCCACTTCGGAGCTCGGGTGCTGATCCTGGACGAGCCGACCGCCGCGCTGGGCGTCAAGCAGTCCGGGGTGGTACTGAAGTACATCGCCGCCGCGCGGGACGCCGGGCTCGGCGTCATCTTCATCACGCACAACCCGCACCACGCGTTCCTGGTCGGCAATCACTTCGCGGTGCTGAACCTCGGCAACATGGAGCTGGACGCCAAGCGGGCCGACCTCACTCTGGAGAACCTGACCCAGCACATGGCCGGCGGCGCGGCGCTGGACGCGCTCAAGCACGAGATGCGGGAGACCGAGGCGCCGGATCTGGGCGCCGTCCACCAGGCGCACCAGGTGGCCGAGAAGGAGTTGACCACTCCATGACAGTCCACATTGGTGTGATCGGCGCCGGGATGATCGGCCAGGACCACATTCGGCGGCTGACCGACGTGGTGCCCGGTACGGCCGTGGTCTCGGTGGCCGATGTCGACGCCGAGCGGGCGAAAAAGGTGGCCGCCGGGGTGGGCGCGCGGGCGCTGGCCACCGGCCACGAGGTCATCGACGATCCCGCCGTCGACGCGGTGGTGGTGACCTCGTGGGGCCCGACGCACGCCGAGTACGTGCTCGCGTCCGTCGCCGCCGGCAAACCGGTGTTCTGCGAGAAACCGTTGGCCACCAAGGCCGAGGACTGCCTGCGCATCGTGGCTGCGGAGCAGGCCCAGGGCAGCCGGCTGGTGCAGGTCGGCTTCATGCGCCGCTACGACGCCGGCTACCGCGCTATGAAGGCGGTCATCGACGCCGGCGAGATCGGCCGGCCGCTGATGGTGCACTGCGCCCATCGCAACGCCACCGTGCCGGACAGCTACCACTCGGAAATGGCCGCCCAGGACACCGCGGTGCACGAGATCGACGTGCTCCGTTGGTTGTTGGACGACGAGATCGTGTCCTGCCAGGTGCTGCTCCCCCGGTCCACCAGCCGGCGTCACGAGCACCTGACCGATCCGCAGGTCATGCTGTTCGAGACCGCCGACGGGGTGCGGATCGATCTTGAGGTGTTCGTCAACTGCCAGTACGGCTACGACATCCGGTGCGAGACCGTCGGCGAGACCGGAACCGTGCGGCTGCCCGATCCGGCGGACGTGGTGCTGCGCAGCGCCGGCCAGTTGCGCACCGGCATCCTGCAGGACTGGAAGAAGCGGTTCGCGGCCGCGTTCGACGCCGAGTTCACCGAATGGGTGCAGTCCGTTGTGGATGGTCGGATCGTCGGTCCGAGCGCGTGGGACGGCTACGCCGCGTCGGTGATCACTGACGCGACCGTGGAAGCCCTGCACAGCGGCCGGGTCATCGCCACCGGCATCAAGGACCGGCCAGATTTCTACCGGACCGAGGCCCACGTATGAAGATCGCGCTCGACCCGAACATGTTCCGGCATCTGTCGCTGCGCGACACCGTGCGCACCGCCGCCGACATCGGCTACCAGCACATCGAGCTGTCGCCGCGCGACGACTTCCTGCCGTTCTTCGTCCATCCCCGAGCCGATCGGGACCGGGTGGCCGAACTCAGGAGCGCGCTGGCCGAGACCGGCGTCGGCGTGTCCTCGGTGCTGCCGCTGTACCGGTGGTCCGGACCGGACGAGGACGAGCGGCAGGCGGCGGTGCGGTACTGGAAGCGGGCCATCGAGATCACCGCTGAACTCGGCTGCCGGGTGATGAACTCCGAGTTCAACGGCCGGCCGGAACGGGCGGCCGACAGCGAGGCCCAGTTCTGGCGCTCCCTGGAAGAGCTGCTGCCGGTCTTCGAGCGGGAAGGCATCGCGCTCAATCTGGAGGCGCACCCGGACGACTTCTGCGAGCGGAACACGCCGGCCGTGGACCTGGTGCGGGCCATCGACAAGCCGTGGGTGAACTACCTGTACTGCGCGCCGCACACCTTCCACCTGTCCGACGGTGTCGGGAACATCGCGGACATGCTGCGCTACGCCGGCCCGAAGCTGGCCCACCTGCACATCGCGGACACCTTGAACCACAAGGCATCCTCGGGCCTGCGCTATATCGTCAACCCGCCGGGCTCGCCGGCCCGAGTGCACCAACACGCGGACATCGGCCGGGGCGAAGTCGACTGGGACACCTTCTTCGGCACCCTGCGCGAGCTGAATTTCGACGGCATCGCCACGGTGTCCGTGTTCGGCTGGGAGGAACGTGCCGTCGAGTCCAGCACCTTCATGCTCGAACGAGTCACCGCGGAGCTGAAGCGGTGAAGCCCGTGGCCGTCCACCATGTCGCCGTCGCCGTTGACGATCTCGACGCGGCGATCGACTTCTACACCACCCAACTGGGCATGACGGTGCGCCGCGACCGACCGGACTCGGCCGGTCCGGGGGCCTGGCTGGACGCCGGCGGCCAGCAGATCCATCTGACCCTCGTCGGCCCGCACTTCGCCGTGCTGGTCGAGGACCTGGACGCGACCACAGCGCAATTGCGGGCGGGCGGGGTCGACGTCAGCGACGCGGTCGGCATCGGCGCGGACCGCCAGGCGTTCCTCACCGACCCGTCCGGCAACGCCATCGAACTACACGAACTCCCGAGAGGCTGACGACATGGCACACGGCTCCATCGGAGTGGCCGTCATCGGCGCCGGCATGGCCGGGCGCGCGCACGCGGCCGGTTATCGTTCCGCGACAACGGTTTTCGGACCCGACCATCCGGATGTTCGGCTGGTCGCCATCGCGGACATCAACGCCGAGTTGGGCGAGGACTGCCGTCGCAGGTACGACTTCGAACGACTCGAAACCGACTGGCGGGCGGTCGCCGAAGCCGACGACATCGACGCGGTGAGCGTGGTGGTCGCCAACAGCCTGCACCGGGAGATCATCGAAACTCTGCTGGCCGCCGGCAAGCACGTGCTGTGCGAGAAGCCGATCGCGCCGTCCGTCGCGGACGCCGAGGCGATGATCCGCGCCGCCGAGCGGACCGACCGGGTCGCCGCCGTCGGCTACACCTACCGGCGCAACCCGGCGATCAGCGCGATCCGCGAGGAACTGGCGAGCGGCCGGCTCGGTGATCTGGTGCACTTCAACGGACACGCCTGGTACGACTACTCGATCGACCCCCGCGCGCCGATGAGCTGGCGGTACCGGGGCGGTCCGGGGTCGGGCATCCTGGCCGACACCGGCAGCCACCTCATCGACACCGCCGAATTCCTCTGTGGACCGATCACCGAGGTCAGCGGCGGCACCCTCGCGACCGTGATCACCCAGCGGCCGGTGCCGGTCGGCCCGGTCGTCGGCCACAACCTGGCGGAGCTGACCGACGAGCTGGCGCCGGTGGAGAACGAGGACATCGCCGGCTTCACCGCTCGGTTCGCCAGCGGCGCGGTCGGCACGTTCTCCGCGTCCAGGGTCGCGCACGGGCTGCCCAACGGACTCGCCTTCGAACTGTTCGGCACCACCGGCTCGGCGTCGTTCGACCTGCACCGCGCCAGCGAGTTCACGCTGTCCCAGCGCCACGTTCTCGTCGGGCCAGAGCACCCCTACGTCCACAACGGACTGGCCATGGACGCGCCCGCTGTCGGCGTCGGCACCGACGACCTGTTCGTCTACCAGGCACGGTCCTTCCTGGACCAGATCGCCGGAATCAAGGAACTGCCGCCGTGCGCGACGTTCCCGGAAGCGACCCACGGCCTGCGGGTCATCGAAGCCGTCGTCGCGTCCGCCGCCGACCACGGAACCGCTAAGGAGATCTAAAATGAAGCTCGGCGCCTACACCGCCTGCCTGCACGACCTGACCCTGGCCGAAACGCTGAAGCTGTTGCGCGGCATGGGATTGACCAGCATCGAGGTCAACGCCGGCGGGTTCATTCCGGCCCCGCATATCCCGGTCGACGCACTGCTGGCCAGTGACCGGGCCCGGCGCGAATACCTGGCCCAGATCGCCGACTCGGGGTTGGAACTGACCGGGCTCAACGTCAACGGCAACCCGCTGCACCCCGATGTCGAGGTCGGCAGCAAGCACACCCGGGACCTGCACGCGGCGATCGAACTCGCCGGGCTGCTGGGCGTCCGGCAGGTGGTCACCATGTCCGGGCAGCCGGGCGCGCACGCCGGCGGGCTCGCGCCGGCCTGGATCGTGGAACCGTGGCACAGCGCCGCCACCGAAGTGCTGGACTACCAGTGGGATCAGGTGGTCGTGCCGTTCTGGCGGGACATCGAGGCACGGGCCCGGCTCGCGGACGTCCGGGTGTGCATCGAGATGCACCCGCACAACGTGGTCTACAACCCGGCGACCCTGCTGCGGCTGATCGAGCGGGTCGACTCGACACAAATCGGCGCGGAGATGGACCCCAGTCACCTGTTCTGGCAGGGCATCGAGCCGATCGTGGCCATCGAGCACCTGGGTGACCGGGTGTTCCACGCAGCCGCCAAGGACGTCCGGATCAACGAGGCGAACTGCCGGCTCAACGGCGTCCTGGACGACCGGTTCCGCACCCCCGGGCCGGGCGAGCCGGCGATCGGGCTCGGCGGGCGCTACGTGGCGAACCTCTTCCCGGAGAATCCGTCCTGGGAGTTCGTGGCCATCGGCAAGGGACACGATGTCGCGTACTGGACGGACTTCCTGGCCGCCTTGCGCAAGGTCAACCCGGACATCGCGGTGAACATCGAGCACGAGGACGTCGAACTGGGCCAGGTGGAGGGCCTGTCGTTCGCCGCCGAGAAGCTGCTGGCCGCCGCCGAGTCCCTGCCCGGCCTGGTCGCCTCGTGACGATCACGACGTCTACCGGATCGAGCTGGACACGATCTCCGAGGCCATCGCCGACAAGGTCGACCTCGCGTATGGCGCTGAGGACGCCATCGACCAGGCCCGGACCTCACTCGCTTGGCCGAGGTGGCCGACAGTTAGCACATTAGTTCGAAAGATCATCCTTAAGGATGATGCGGTCGGCGGCTGATGCGGTGATCATGGGGGTATGAGCGAGTCACCGGATGTGTTGCAGGCCACCGAGTTGTGGCGTTGCGCCGACGCGGAGTTGCTCGACCGCCTCGCCGACATCGAGCGTATCGGCCGTCGAGCACACGCGGCGATGCTGCGCGTGGTGGGCGAGATCGACACGCGGGGTATCGCCGGCGAGTTGGGCTACCGACACTTGGAATCACTGCTGGGTGACCGGCTGGCCATCACCCGCCCCGACGCGAAGCAACGCGTCCGGCACGCCGCCCAACTGACCCAGCTCCCGGTGGCGGCTGCGGCGGCGGACGCCGGGGTGCTGCATCCTGACCAGATCGCGGCGATCACCGACACGATCCGGCAACTCCCGCCCCGCGCCACCACCGAGGACCACGAACTGGTCGAACGGACCTTGGTGGAGGGTGCCACGCACTCCCACGCCGGGACGCTGCGCCGGTGGGGACACCAACTCCACAACCGCATCGACCAAGACGGCCCCGAACCCTACGAGGCTGAGCTAGCCAAGCCCCGCAACGAGCTGCGCTACACCGTCCGCGACGGCTGGGTCTATTTCAAAGGCCGACTTCACCCCGAATCCGGGGCACTGTTGACCAGCATGCTCAGCTCCCTGGGCACGCCGCGCGCCACCGAGGGTGAACGCGACCTACGCGACACCGCCGAACGCTACGGCGACGCCATGGCCGACATCCTCACACTCGCCGCCGACACCGGCCAACTACCCGAAGACGGCGGCCAGAAACCCCACCTCACCGTCACCATCGACTGGAACACCCTCCGCGAACAGACCGGCCGCGCCACCCTTGAGGGCGCGACCCTGGATGGTGCGACCAGCCTCACCGCAAGCCAAGCCCGTCGCATCGCCTGCGACGCCCACATCCTCCCCATCGTGCTGGGTTCCCGCTCGCAACCCCTGGACGTCGGGCGCTCCACCCGCACGATTCCCACCGCCATCCGCAAAGCCCTCGTCATCCGGGATCGCGGGTGTAGTTTTCCGTCCTGCGATCGCCCTCCACAATGGACGGACGCGCACCATATCACATCATGGATTGATGGTGGCCCAACGGAGTTGGGGAATCTCACACTCCTCTGTAGACAACACCATACCCTGATCCATCACTCCGCGTGGCGGATCGAGATGGACGACGGCATTCCCACCTTCATCCCGCCAAGATACGTCGACCGGGACCAGAAACCCCGAACCAACCCGCTCTACAGATACGACCTCATCAGCTGAAACGTGGCTGACACTTGACCAGAGACTCCTTAGTGGTAGCCCTGCTTGCAGTGCTTCGGCTCGTCCGGCGGTAGGTCGAGCGCGGGGTTTCCGTCGAAGAAACCGCTGGGCCGCAACATGAATCCGACCTGACTGACCGGCATCACCGGCCAGTCCTCGGGTCGCACGATGTGGTGCGCGCCGAAGGTGTGCCAGACCACGACATCGGTGTCCGCCAGTTCGCGGTCGGCGGCGACGTACGCCGGCAGACCTTGGCCACCGGGGCTCTGGTTCGGATAGTCGCCGGCCGCGAACCGCTGCGTCGGGTCGTACGCGGTCACCCACAGATCGGCCGTGGCGAACCCGGCTCGCGGCGCGAACACCGCGTCCGGCGAGTACATCGGCGGCGGATTGTTGCTGGGCATCAGCGCATAGGCCGTGGGTGCGCCCAGCCCGGACCGCCGACTCCGGTTCTCAATCCGCCAGTACCGAGCCTTGGCCGGATCGATCCGGCGTTTCCCGGCTGACTCGCTGGTCAGCGGCGTGCTGACGGTCTGCCAGGCGTTGCCGGCCGGATTGTCCGGGCCGGGCGGGCAGGGCTGCGAATCGACCTCGACCACGGTGTTCGCCGGTCCGTCCACCATCATGTCCAGCCGCACGCAGAAGAAATGCTGGTGGTGCGGCCCGTAGAGGCCGGGCGCGACCAGTGTGCCGTGCTTCGGCTGCTCGCCGACCGGCACAGCGCCGGTCGAAATGACGCCGGTCAGCTTGACCTCGTATTCGATCACGCCGTCGTTGTAGAGGTACCAGAAATATCCGTACTCGTAATTGCCGACGGTGACGATCATCGAGATCACCAGCCGCCGACGCCGACGCACCTGCACCGCACCGGACCGGAAATCCGTATGTTTCCAGGCGATGCCGGCGTCTTCCTCGTGCATACACACCGCGTGGGGAATGGTCACCGGATTGCCGTCCTGATCGTTGACCACGCCATCGAAATACTGGATATGGCCGACACAGTCGCAGCCGAGGGTCAGCGGGTTGGCCAACCAGCCGATGCCGTACTCGCCCTGGTCGAACACGTTCTTGAACCGGTGCGTCGGCGCCGGGTCGCCGTACGGGACGTACATCTCGGCCAGCGAGGCACGATAGACGATCGGCCGCAGCACGCCCCGGTCCTGGTAGCCGAGCTGATGCAGCACCAGCCCTTCCCGTGGGGTGAAGCCGATCCGCAGCCGCCATTTCTGCCAGCGGACCTCATGCCCGTCGACATCGAAACTCGGCCCGTCCGACTGGGTGATCTCGATAGCCTTGACATCATCGCGATAGGCGGGGAACGCCGGCACATTCTCCGGGTCGAACTGGAATTCCGGCTCGTAGTTTCCCGGTTTCGGCGGCAGCGGCACGACGCCGTGATCCTCGACCTCGACCACCGCCCGCGCGTCGAGATCGACCACGACGATCAGACCCTCCACCGGGCGGGCGTAGCCGTGTTCGCCGGGTGCGGAGCGAACCCAGGTGAGCGGGCGGACGATCCGGCGGGCCGACGGGTCGTCATCCGGGCCGGTCCAGCTCGACGCCCAGGGGTCGATCATGGCCAGCGAGAAATCCTCGACCCCGCGCCGGCGCATCGCCGCCTGCCAGCGCGGATCGTCGCGCACGATGTCCTCGCAGGCGAAGAACTCCTCAGCCATGATCGGCGGCTGCACGCCGTCAACCGCGCGCCACGACACGACTTCACCGGCCGACAGCGACACCACGGCCTCATACGTCCGCTTTTCGGTGCGGTCATACAGCACGATGAACGCCTCGCGGGACAACGGCTCGTCGCCGGGCTGCCAGCCGAGCACGTCCGCCTTCGCCGGTTCGTGCAGCGTGACGAACACGAACCGGACCGCGGCGGTGAGCCCCTTGGCCTCGCGCAGCAGGGCGCTCGCGGCGGAGATCTCCCCGGCGGTGAGCGGTTCCAGCGGATGGCCGGCCACGTCCGTGGTGCGGTCGGCGAGCTCGAGATCAGCAGAGGTGGTGCTCATGACGCTGCGGCTCCTTCGACTGCGGGATCGGCGGCTGGTTCGGTGGCTGGATCAACGAGGGTGAAGTGGCCGAGCGCGGCGTACCGCTCCGGCCGGCGGACACGCAGCACGACGGCGATCACGATGCCGGCCACGAACATGGCCAGCGCCGTCCACGGCAGGTACTTGATGAACCCGACCGAGCCGTCGCCGGCCAGCGCGCCTCGGTTGGCGATCAGCAGGTAGCACGCGCCGAACATCGCCGCCGCACCGATTATCGGCGCGATCAGCGTCGACCACCAGCGGAAGCCGTCGCGGGCGGTGGTGCGGAAGTAGCGGATGATCGCGATCGAGGACAGCCCCTGCACGCCGAGGATGCCGAGCACGCCCAGCAGCGGGGCCCAGGTGCCGAGCTTGAGCAGGGCGGCTTCGGTGCTCGGGTCGTACAGCACGAACCCCAGGCAGAACAGCGCCACCGCGATGGTCACCGTCATCGACGCGGCCGCCGGGCTGTGCCGGCGGGAGGTGCGGGCCAGCGCACCGGGAAACACGCCTTCCCGGCCGAGCGAGAACAGATAGCGGGAACTGGTGTTGTAGAAGGCCATCGCGCAGGCGAACGAGCTGGTGATCGCCAGGACCTGCATGATCGTGGTCAGCGGCGAACCGACGAACTTGTCCGACAATGGATAGAACGCCGACGCGAACGCGCCGTTGAACTGATCGGCGACCGCCCGCACCGACTGCGGAAGCCCCCAGCCGGTGACAAATATGTACGAGATGAACATGTAGAACACGCCGAGGCCGATCACCGAGGCGTAGGTCGCGGAGCGGGCGATACGGTGCGGGTCGCGGGATTCCTCCGCGTAGTTCGGCGCCATCTCGAAGCCGACCCAGGACCAGAACGCGGCGAACAGCGCGACGCCCGATGCCGCCGCGCCGAACACCTTGATGGCTGCCGAGTTGCCGAACAGCCGCAGCGGATTCAGCGGTGTCGCCGACAGGCCGTGCGCACCGCCGTGCACCAGCACCGCGACACCCAGGACCAGCAACGCGAGCACCTCGGAGACCAGGAAAACGCCGAGCACTTTGCTGGTCAGTTCAATATGGAACCAGGCGAAGAGGGTCATGACGGTGAGACCGACGATCATGTACACCCACGCCGGAATCGATATCCCGGTCCAGGACTGCACACTGGTGGACGCGAAATAGCCCATCACGCCGAGCACAGCGGCGGCGAAAATGACGTAGCACAACGCGATCAGCACACCCGAGCCCACGCCGACGATCCGGCCCAGACCCCTGGTGATGAACGTGTAGAAGCCACCGGCCGAGGTCACCCGCCGGCTCATCGCGATGTAGCCGACCGAGAAGATCGTCAGCGCGATGGTGGCCAGCAGAAATGCCGCTGGTGCGGCGAATCCGCCGCCCTGCACGGCGACCGGTACGTTGAACAGCATCGCGGTCAGCGGCGCGGCGCCGGTGACGATGCAGAACAGCACCGACGGCAGACCAAGCGCGTTGCTGGCCAGCCGGCCGTGTTGCCGTGGCGGCGCCTCGCCAGTATCCAGTAGAACGGCTTCATCGGCGGAAACGGACAGATCAGTCACCGCGCCTCCCTCCGGGCCGGGACGGGTCAAACGCATTCCCTCGAAACTAGGTCGGCCCGATGTCGTCGGGGTTTCACGCGGTAAAAGCTGGCAGAACCCACGAGTTCATGCACTTGACCAGCATAGTTACTATGAGCCACCGCTGATATGCGGTCCGTCACCGCTGCTGGCCAGTTGAGTCAGTCGGCACAGTCACGCAGGAACACGTCGAACTGATTGCTCAGACCAACCTCCAGAGACGTGCCGGGTCGGTATCCGAGAAATCGCTCCGCCCGCCGAATATCGGCCCGAGTCTCCATGGGCTCGTCAATCCGGGTCGGAGCGTGCTTGACTTGGATGGCCCGTCCGGCGATTTCCTCAACCATACTGATCACGGCACTCAGCGTAACATTTATTCCCGTGCCGACATTGACAATCTCTACAGGCTTCGTCAACCCCTCGCCGCGCAGGGCCTGCAAGGTGGCGGCCACCACGTCGTCCACATAGGTGAAGTCACGGCGGCCGCGCCCGCTGCCATTGACCAGCACCGGATTGCCGGTGACGGCAGCATTCATCAGTCTGGCGATAAACATGTCGCCACGCTGCCTCGGGCCATACACGGTGAAATATCTCAACAACACCACCTGCGTCTCGCCACCATACGCCCGCACATATGTCTCACACAGCGCCTCGGCGGCCAATTTACTCACCCCGTAGGGCGACAGCGGCCGAAGCGTCGAATCCTCGATCGTGGGCAGGGCTTCCGGTGCGCCGTAGACCGAAGATGAGGACGCGACTATCAGGCGCGAGACGCCGTTCTTCATGCTGGCCTCCAGGATACGTTGCGCCCCCAGCACGTTTACCTTGAGATATCGCTCGAACATGGCACCCCAGGACTGCCGCACCCCAGCGATCCCGGCCAGATGTATCACCGCGTCTACCGTGCCGAGCACGTCATCCAGCAGGGAGTCGCTGACATCAGCCAGGACGGTCGAGAGTCGTCCGGTTCCTGCTCGCGGTCCATACCGGCCAAGAACGTCCCGGGACGGTGGTCGGATGTCGACGGCGACGACGTCCACTCCCGCCTCAAGCAGCGCGCCCGTGACATGTGAGCCGATGAACCCGAACGCGCCGGTGACAACTACTCGGCTCGAACGAGGTAAGTAAAAGTCCAATTTAATTCTCCGCACACATGTCGGGTTCAATGAATCTAGATCGAAGCCAGAACATCCCACATATGTCGATCACCGACTCGATAATTCGGCTCACATTTCCATAATGTGAGCGACCATGCCGCCGAGGACGGTCGTTGACCGAGACAGAAATGATCTTCCCATTTCGCATTCGGAAAAGCGCCGGCAGGAACCGGTGCATATGGTCAAAACGGGGTAGCGCCAAAAAGTCGTCGCGCCTGAACATCTTGATGCCGCTACCGCGGTCCACGATATCGTGTTGAAGGAATATCGCCGACATTCTGTTGAGTATCCACGATGTCGCCCGACGTCGCGCCGAACCGCGGCGATCCGTTCGGCAACCTATGACCAGCGGCGGGGTGCCCCCGATGTCGTGTCTCCGACCGATACGCCACAGCTTTCCGATATCGGCTGGATCGTTCTGACCATCGCCATCCAAGGTGGCGATCCAGTGAGCGCGCGCATGCCGAACGCCCATCCATATCGCGCCGCTCTGGCCAACCGGCTCACGAAGCCGGACCAGGCGAAGCGAGCCGATCTCCTCGCCCAACCGACGAAGATCCCGGAACGTGCCGTCCAAGCTACCGTCATCCACCACGATAATCTCGTACATCGAATTCTCGTCACCGGACAAGATTCTGTCGACTTCCCTGACCAACGAGCCAACGCTCTGTGCTTCGTCTCGAACAGGGATAACGACGGAGATCGCGAAAGGTGGACCGACCATCGTCTCAGCTCCTTGTCAACGCTTTTCCACTACCGGCGAGAAGAGCAGTCGGTGCAGCAACATGCTTTCACCCGCAGTGGCACAGCCACTGCGCTCAACGAATATGCTGCGAAACGCGTTGAGATAATGTTCCTGAAGACGCTGCCGGTCGCCGGTGTAGCTGAACTCGTCCACTGTCTCCGCGCCTCGACGCAGGACGCCACGCATTGCCTGGTGGTCAAGGTACAGCCGAACGTTGTCCGCCATACCGAACGCGCTGTGCTTCGCCGGAGCCGTGACATCCCAGGTCGTGCCGATATCGCCAACCCGGTCAGCGTGGTCCACCCGAAAACGCACGGCGGCCCGGAATGTGCTGCCCCGCTGACTCATCAGCACGAGCTCGTCGACAGCGGTAAGCCGCACAAATCGAATCGCAATACTCAGCGCGTTAATACCCGAATCTATCCAGCTGTTGACGTAGACCCGATCATATCGAGCATCGAGATCCCGATAAGAATCACCAAACGATGCACTGTAACTTGTGATCGCACCGAACCGCTCGCGCCATTGCTGAATCTTCGACGCCGCCCACAGAACCTCCGGAGCGTGCGCGGCATGATATACACCGATAACGTCGGTGCTTGCCTTTTGACCAAGGAGGTCTTCTACTTGTTCGAGCGACGATCCGATGGGCTTCTCCACTATCAGCAGTCCGGGCGGATCATTCTGCGCAAGAATACGAGCGCATATCTCATAATGTGTCGGCGTCGGAGTCGCTATAATGATAGTTGAAGGGGAGAGATCAGCCAACTCATCAACCGAGCCATAGACTGGTCGGTACTCTCCTCGATAGGTCAGCGTTCGGTCGCTGTCAACATCCACGCCGCCCACGACATCGACGTTGGGAAGTTGTTCGAGAGCCTCGGTATGGAATCTGGCTATCATGCCCAGTCCGACGATGCCAACGGTGTCGGTCATGCGTACCTCCTCCTATCGAGGATGGTCGTCCAACGTTGCCGTGCCAACTCTGCCGAGCCGAGCCAGTCGGCACGGGCGCCAGCCCGCTGGCGCTCGACCAGAAGTTCAGTGTCATCGGCCCACCAGTCGGCGATCTCGCACCAATAGTGGTACACATTTATCGAATCCGCGATACCGTTGATCTTCTCAATCGTTTCCACCGCGCCGTGCTGCGCTCCTATAATCTGATGAAACAATCTCGCGATCAAGGCGAACAGGGAACCGGCCCGGTACTGACAGGATTCCGCCAGTCGCAGGGCGGCGCTGACCGCGGCCTCGATATCGTCGCCGGTGGCGGCAACCGCCTTCGCCACGTATGCCTTGAGCACTTCCAGCTGATTGCCGATGTTCTCGTTGAACTCGATCGCCTCATCGGCGAGGCGCAACCCGTCCGACGGGCGTGTCCAGCACAACGTTTCGACGAGGTTGGTCCGCGCCTTGCCCTCCAGGGCGAGTGACTTGATCCGCACGCCCAGGTCCAGCGCGCGGCGGTACGTCAGCTCGGCCAGGTCAAGATCACAGTTTGCCCGGTGGACGTGCCCCTGGATGCGCAGCGATTCGCCGGTCATATCGGGATCGTCCTGCGGAAGGTCACTCAACACCTGAAGTGACTCCTGGAACTCGCCCCGAAGTAGGTGCAGGTCGGCGAGCTGAAGCCGGGCACGACCGGCATACGAGCCCTCCTCCCGCGCGATGCGCTCGTACTCGAATCGGGCCTGGTCATACCGACCCGAATTCCGTAGGGAGTGGGCTCGATGCAACAACAGGAGTTCGCGCGCTCCCCCGTCGAGGACCGCGGGCGACAGCGCGGCGTCGAACTCCCGCACCGAGCGTTCCAGGGAACCACTACGCCGAAGGCCAATGCCCCGCAGGCCCTGAAGCAGCGATGTGGCGGCCGGCGATCGCGCGGCCTGGGTCGACGACGGCATGTCCAGCGCCTGCCAGAGACCGGCGTCGGCAAGAAACTGCGCCGCTTCGAACAGCCAGCCGGGAATCGTGTTGTAGCGGACGGCGATGCGGGTGGCCTGAACGAAGCACGCGGACACGCGGCCGCGATCACGGGTGTCGATGGCGGCCCGACTCACCGCTCCCAGATGCGCACAGACACGGTCCGCCGCCGCTCGCCATTCTCGCTCGGACCAGGCGTCCCTCAGCTGATCGTCGCTTTCCTGGATGGTCTTTCTCAGCTGCGAGTGCAGTGCGAACGGCCACGCGAGGCCGTTGGTTCGCACCACCAGCGACGAGTTGATGAATCTGGTGATCTTCGCATCCGGGCTGCCAGACGCGACCTGCGCGAGCTCCGCGTCGAAGGAGTCCAGAAATGAGACACCGCGCATGATGTTGCGCTCGTCGTCATCCAGGTTACGCATGATACGAGTGACGACCGAGGACAAGGGGCCTCCAAACGCTTCTGGCTCTATCGGCCGACCGGTGGCCGCCAGTTCCAAGTACTGCGTGACAGCTAAATCGAGATATAATGGAATCCCTTCGCTACCCTGCACTATCCGATCACGTAATCTGGTCGCGATGGCCGGACTACCATCATGATTCCGTAGCACATTTTGCAGGTATTGATCACAGTCACGGCCCGAAAGCGCACCCACGAGATGCTGACGCGGCTCAGATTCCTTGTTTTCCAGATAAAGCTGTGACCATCTCTCGATCCCCGTGTAGTCGAGCTCCCCAGTAAATGACGGCTCTGCCCAGTCCAGATGATTACGACTGGTGACCACAAACAGCACCGTCGGCAGCAGAAAAATAGCGCGCTGGATCAGCCGCTCCACCTCACGGGTGCCCCGACCACTCACGGCTTCGAACGTGTCGAGGAAGACCACCGCCAGACTGCTGTGGTCGGCCTGATCGAGTTCCCAACCCAGCAGGCTGGGCATATAGGAGAGCGTTTCAGCCGTGGGATCCTGCGCCACGATGGGCTCGAAGAACGGACATCCTTCCATCAGGCGTCGGTAGGTGATCGACTGAGCCAGGCGATCACGGGTGAGGGAGGCGAGTCGGACCGCGACCCGGGCCGGCGCCCACGCCATGCCTATCTCGCCGAGGATCTGCGTGGCGATGTCCTGTACCTGCTCGGCGAACTCAAACCTCGCCGCATGTTGCCGCAGTATGGAGTTCTTCCGTACGAATTCGGGCAGAGATTCGCCGGGGTGAGTCCTCTCCCAGTAGATTCGGAAGGCGACATCAAAAGCAGGCCAGGATTTGCGCAACGGCCCCAGGCCGGCCCGCAGCCGAAGCAGAAAAATCTCCTGATCGAAGTCGCCGGATTCTCCGAAATCAATTCGGGCAACTGCTTGGCGCGCCGCTCGACTGCTTTCGATCGCGCCGCTCGACAGGCCACGTTCAAGATACCGCGACAGGGTCGTCTTGCCAATTCCACCGAGACCATAATAAACTAACACGTTTCGACGCGGTGACGTCAGATCCACACCAATATTGGCGCCGGACGTCGTCCGCGACTCGGTGATCGCGGCCAAGCTCCGTCGGAATGCCTCGACCTCTGACACCCGGTTGGTGAACGTATCCTGCGCGGTCAGACCGGACTGCGGTCCCGCTATGAATGTTGCCCGCAATCGTTCCATGTGCCACCCTCCGCAGGCGTATCTATACGACCATCGAATACTATCCAGATAACACATATACACGGGTACCGGTAACCACGCCAGCGCAGGCCGAATCTAGCCCGACCTGCCCGGCTGCGACGATCCTCGGCGACCATGCCTGAGCAGCGGAGCGGCGTCCTTGAGCAGCGTTTTGGCGTACTCCGCGGTCGGCTCGCAGTCCAGGGCGCTCGCTCCGCCTGCTGGTGAATCACCGGGTACCGGGACCACTCCCGGCGACGCTACGGTAAAAAGGTCGAACGGGCAGCGACGCGCGGGAGGTTGGGTGCGGCCAACACGGATGTTGGCGATCTTCGCGGCGCTGAGTCTCCTGCTGGAACCGCTGAGCAACCTGGCCACCGGCATGATCCACCTGTCCGGTGGATGGGCGCCGTGGGTACTCACCGCGACCGCCCTCGTGCTCGTGGTGGCGATCACCATGGAACTCCGCCACTACCGCAGCAGCGAGCCCGCGTCCGTGCCGGAACCGCTCGCGTTGGACGAGGCGGCCCGCACTCTCGCGCAAGCGGTCGAGGTGCAATGGCAACGCGAGGAGGAGCGCCGTCGCATACACGATCCCTTTCCGCTGCCCGTGCACTGGCACCCGGCCCCGGAGCGGTTGATCGACCACTGGCCCAACATCCACCGCGCGCCCGGCGGAGCGGACCCCGGCCCCCTGCCGCTGGCCGGCCGACTGGACCAGATCACCTCGGTCTACGAACGGATACCGTCGGGCCGACTGCTGGTGCTGGGCAGCGCCGGATCGGGCAAGACGATCCTCACCCTGCGGTTCGTCCTGGATCGGCTCGCGGTCCGGTGTGACGCCGATCCGGTGCCGGTGATCTTCCATCTGGGATCCTGGGATCCGACCGCGAGCACCGTGCGGGACTGGTTGGCCGGCCAGCTCATCCGGGACTATCCAGGGCTGTTCGCGCCGACGCCGAACGCCATCGAACTGGCAACGGCCCTGGTCGACACCGGCCGAGTGCTGCCGGTGCTGGACGGTTTTGACGAGATCAGCCGGGGCCTGCATCTGCCTGCGCTGCAGGCGCTCAGCGCGACCACGATGCCGATGCTGCTGACCAGCCGGCCCAACGAATACGCCGCCGCCGTCAACACCGCCGACGTTCTGCTCACCGCCGCCGCCGGCATCGAGCTGGACGACCTGACCGTCGCCGATCTGGCCGAGTACCTGCCCCGCACCGCCCGCCGGTCCGCGTCGGCGAGTGCGGAGACGCGGTGGAACCCGGTGTTGGACTGGCTGGCCGGGAATCCGGCCGATCCGCGGGCCGGCAAGGTGATCGGGGTACTGTCGACGCCGCTGATGGTGACGCTGGCCCGGATCAACTACAGCGACAGCCCCGGCCACGATCCGGCGGATCTGCTGGACACCCAACGTTTCCCGACCGCGCACTCCCTGCGGGACCATCTGCTGGCGACCTTCATCGCCTCCGTCTACCGCGAGCCGGGCCTCGGCGAGCGGGCCAGTCTGCGCTGGCGGCCGGACCAGATCCAGCGTTGGCTCGGTTTCCTGGCCTCGCACCTCGACGCTCTGGGCACCCGGGACCTCGCCTGGTGGCAACTCGGCGACACGATCTCCACCCACACCAGAACCCTGTTGTTCGCCGGTGTCGCGGCGATGGTGGCGGCGGTGGCCTTCGGGTTGCCCCTGGGCGTGATCGCCGCACCGCCGGCCGGCCTCGCGGGCGTGCTGGTCATCATCGTGCTGGCCGGGCTGCTGGCCGGGTTCGCGGTCGGGGCGGTCGTCTGGCTGGTGGAGGAACTGGCGATCGGCCGGAGACAGCCGGCCCGCACCCAGCTACGCGGCCAGACCCGCCAGGCGCTGATCATGCTCGCGACCATGCTGGCGATGGGGCTGGTGATCGGGCTCGGCGTCGGACTGCACGACCGGAACTCCGTCGGCGGCCTGGCCGCCGGGCTGGCGATCGGACTGGCCAGCGGACCCGCGTTCGTGGTGATCACCGGTTTGGAGGCGCCGGTCGACATCCGGGCCGCGATCAGCACCTGGGAGGTGCTGGCCTTCGATCGCAAGAACACGATCTTCCAGTTGTGCACCGGTGGGTTGGTGTTCGGTCTGGTGATCGGATCCGTCGGCCAGATCGATCTCGACCTACCGACAACGCAGTTTCCGACGACGTCACGTTTCGGACTGGTGCCGTGGCTGGTCGCACTGCTGGCCGGGATATTCGTGTCGCTCGGCGTTCTGGTGGCCAAGAGTTGGGGACGCTGGCTCATCCTGGTCCGGCTGTGGCTGCCGATGACCGGCCGCCTGCCCTGGCAGGTGGTGGCGTTCCTGAACGACGCCCATCAGCGTGGCGTGCTGCGGGAAGCTGGTGCGGTGTACCAGTTCCGGCATGGTCGGATCCAGGATTTTCTGGCGCGCGGCCAGCA
>DASZLR010000187.1:0-25301 GCA_035552275.1 Pseudonocardiaceae bacterium
CAGTTGTGTCAGTCGCTGCACGACTATGCCGAGTGGATGACCGAGGCGATGGACCAGGTCATCCGCACCCTGGCCGATCTGGCGTTGCAGGCCGGGTTCTCGTTCGTGTTCGGGTTGGCCAGCCTGTTCTCCGGGGACGAGGAGGGCGTGCCGGTGGCGATCAGCAAACTGGGCAACGCCATTGGGGTGGCCAAGATCGCCGCCGCGGTGGACACGGCTGTGGTGGCGGTGGCGGGCACCGCCCTGGTCTCCCTCGGGTTCGGCATCGACGCGATCAACGGCGCGATGACCGCCGCGATCAACGCCACCCCCAACCCCAACCTCGACCCCACCACCCCCGAATCGGCCACCAGCGACACCCAGGCCGAACAAGCGGCCGAGAAGATCGGTGATGAAGCTGCTCCGCGGGACATTCCGAACCTCAAGTACTCGACCAAGCAACTTCAGAAGAAGTTTAAACATGCCGCAGATTTCGGAGTGGACGGGAGTTGGAGCTCAGACGCTTCGGCGCAGTTTGAAGGGGCGCTTCAACGATTCGCGCAGGACTCGACCAACACGCTGAAGAGCGGGACATACCACGGTGAGCCGGCCACGTTGATCTATAATTCAACGAGCGGCTTGTGCGAGGTTCTGCGATCTGATGGTAGCTTCTGGACAGCGTTCAGGATGGGTGAGGAGCAGTTGAAGAATGTCATCGGGCGCGGATCGCTGGGTGGTGGATAGGATGAGTCGTGGCGAAGTCAGGCCAGACCTTGCCGAGTACGCCGGCCTGATCAAAGGGTTCGTTGACCGGCGGATCACCGCCGGAGAATTCGAGGCTCGATATCTGCGGTTGGTGAAAGATGACAAGGTAATCCATGGTGAGCCAG
The DNA here is from genome assembly GCA_035552275.1 of Pseudonocardiaceae bacterium. Lineage (GTDB taxonomy): Bacteria > Actinomycetota > Actinomycetes > Mycobacteriales > Pseudonocardiaceae > DASVLX01. The sequence goes on from DASZLR010000187.1 coordinate 870, forward strand.
CCTTTGGGATTATTGATGATCTTTTCTATTATGTAGACGAGTACTTCGATGATCCCGATGCGTCGGATGATGAACGCCAGATCGAAGAGCGAAACCTCCGATCTCATGCAACAGAAGCATTGGAAAAGATCATCCAAATATCTGAGTGATACGGCGGAGCGATTTCGTCGCAGTCAGGCCGGCGGAGCTCGTCGGCTTTGATGGGGCGACGAGGCCAGGGACGTCGAGGATGAGGGTTGAGCCATGGGGGTTCTTGGGAGTTGCGGATCGTAGATGCGTTGGAAGCGGTCCCAGAAGCTCGACGGTGAGTTCGTGAGTGGTTGGAAGATGCGTGCACTGCAGTTGGAGAACGTCGAGCAACGAGGAAGCCTGTGACCGAGCGGCCGATGCGGAAGTTTCCGAGAGGGACGACAAAGGATGCCGCCCCGTACATAGATCTTATCCAAAAATTTGCCTCCGGTAAAATTGCGGCGCCCGAGTTCGAGACAGCCTATCTTTTGTTGTTTCAGTCGGAGAATAAAGTCCTGCCGGATACTGTTGAACAACCGCTCAACGACCTGTTTTATGCTGTGGATGATTACGTAGAAGATCCTCAACTACGTGCGGATGTCAACGGTCTGGATGATGACCAAGTGCGGGACCGGGCCGCATCTGCGTTGCGGTTGTTGGTAGCTGCTGTCGTGGAAACCGACCCACCGAACGACAATTGAACTCGGTGTGGGGGCTGGAAATTATGGCCGGCAGCATACTCTTGTCAGGTGAACGCGCGTGGTCCGTGTCGTACTCTCCGTTCAACTGGGTCGCGGAATTTCTGGTTAACTCCGTTGATCGAGAACAGACGAGAGATCGGCAGGGCTATCTCGACGTGCTGAGGGAGTTGGCGAAGATGGCGCGCGAGACGGCGGATGCGTGAGCGGGGTGGCACAGATGAGGGCCGCGCCACCCCGACCGCTGGTTATCGGGTGATGTGGTTGGAGCGGACTGCGGTGAGGAAGGCGGTGAGATCGGCGCGAAGCCTGGGGCCGTCCGGGTTCTTTGAATCCCGAACGAGTCCGAGGCTGGCGGCGACCTCGACGCAGTCGCCGCCGGTGCCGCTGTAGCTGGACTTGCGCCACAGTTCGACGCAACTGCCGCCGGTGCCGCTGTGGCTGGACTTGCGCCAGTGGTGGGGACCGTTGGTCATGGAGACTCCCATCCTGCTTTGGCCAGGGCGATCACCACCAAGGAGTCCTCGGCGCTCATCGCCTTTCCAGCCACCCTAGCCAACGCGGCCCGGTACGAGTCGATCTCCGCGTCGTCGTGCAGGAACAGGCCGGAGCCGTACACCTCCCGGTACACCACCGGAAGCTCGGTCTTGGAGTCGATCAGGATGAACGAACCCTCCAAGCCGGGATGCCAACCGCTGTCCAGCGGCATGACTCGAATGTCCACCGTGGACCAACCGGCCATGTCGTGCAGCAGGCCAAGCTGCTCGGCCATGATCTCCGGCGTCCCGATCCGCCGGTTCAACACGGCTTCGTCGATGTAGGCGTTGAGGGTGACCGGGTTCTTCCGGCTCAGCGCCTCGCGCCGGCCGGCGCGGATCGCTGTTCTGGTGGTGATCTCCTCCGGTGACAGACCACCTTCGGTCATGACAGCGCGGGTGTAGTTGCTGGTCTGCAACAGGCCAGGGATCAGCAGAGGTGCGACATCGCTGATCACGGTCGCGGTCTGCTCGAAGTCGAGCAGGGTGGCCAGTTGGGCGCGCTGTTCGGGCACGGTGGTGGCGAACCAGCGCGGCGCGTCGGCGCCGTAGGCCAGCTCCATGATCTCGTCGTACTTGCGGCCAGTGACCTCAAGCCGGCCGAGGATCCGGGCCACCTCGGTGGGCTGGGGCAGGCGGTCGCCAGTTTCCCAGCGACACACCACGCTCGGGTCCCGGCCGATGGCCTTGGCGAACTGGCGCAGGCCCAAATTTTGCCCGGACCGGGCCTCGCGCAACAGGCTCCCCAAGGCTCGCGCACGCGGAGTGCTGTTGTTGACAAGTTTGCAACGCAAGTCGACGTTCACGCATGGACTCTACGCAGAGACGTAGCGCTTGTCGATCGCCCAAACTGGTGATCTATATTCGAGAATCTGACGGTCGGGACGTGGCGGGACATGGACTCCCGCTACGAGAAAGCGGGAGCCGAGGGCTAGGAAGCCAGTTCGCGGCGCGGGTCGGTGGTCGGCTCGGTGGGGAGTTTCACGAGCCACCACAAGGACTGCACGACCTCGTTGAGCCAGCCGCTGTAGGCGGCGTCCCGGCCGTCCGGGTGCGAGTCGGCGACGACCCGGAGGGCTTGCAGCAGGCCGATCATCAGCCGGTGTTGGTCGTTGGCGCAGCTGAGTTCCACCCGACCGCCGGTTTCCGGCAGCAGCCCCAGCGCCAGGTCGGCCGAGTCGACGATTTCCCACCACAACTCGGTCTCGATCAGCGCCCAGACGCCTTCGGCCGACGGGCCGAAGAAATTCGCCAGCAGCATCTGCAACCGCGGATCGTCCGGGGGCGCTTCGGTGGCGTACAGGGCGGTGCTGGCGCCGAATGGGGCGACCAACTGACAGCTGCCCAGGCGCGTCAGAGCCAGCTCGCGCAATTCGGTGATCCGGGCCCGCAGAGTGGCGATCTCCTCAGCCTGGAAGATCCCGACGACGAGCCGGTCCGAATGGCGGTCCCAGCAGATCATGCGACCCCCTGTACCTCGAACGGGTTGCCATCACCCTATCGGGTTACCCCCGCGTGTGACGCAGTGATGTGCAGGACCATACGTTGAGTTGTCATCGCGATACGAAAGCGTGTCGAACGACGGTCACGGATCGACCAGATTTACTCGCAACCGCCACCGACCACCCTACGATCACCGACATGCCGCATCGTCGCGCCCGGCCGACCGCCGTGTTTGCCACCCTGGTCGCCACCATCGCCATGGTGGTCGCCGGCTGCACCGGATCTTCCAACGGCTCGGGCAACTCCGGCGGCGCGAACCTGCCCGCCCCCGGCCCGCTGCTGGCCGCCGCGTCGACGTCGATGAGCGACGTGCACAGCGTGCACTTCACGATCAACGTCACCGGCAGCGTGCCGACCCTGCCGATCAGCAACGCCGAGGGCGACCTGAATTCGGCCGGACAGGCCACCGGCTCCGGAAAGCTGGTGGAACTCGGCCAGCTGATCGAGGTCAAGTTCGTGCTGACCAACAAGACGTTCTACCTGCTCGGCCCGACCGGTGGCTGGCAGCATTTCCCGGCATCGCTGGCCGGCAGCCTGTTCGATCCGGCGGCGATCCTCGATCCGAACCGGGGCGTGGCGCAGACACTCAAGAACGTGACCGGCGCGCAGACCGTGGGTCAGGAGACGGTCAACGGAGTGTCGGCGTACAAGATCACCGGCAAGGTCAGCAACGCCGTCGTCTCAGGTCTGTTGCCGGGCCTGGGCTCCGACGTGAACGCGACGGTCTGGCTGGCCACGGACGCGAAGCATCTGCCGGTGAAGGCGGACTTCGGGCTGTCCGGCGGCACGGTTGAGGTCACCGTCTCGAACTACAACGAGGCGATGTCCGTGAGCGCGCCGTCTTGATCGTCGACGATCCGCCGGTCGGCGCCCGGCCGGCGCGGCGCGGGCTGGCCATCGGCGCCGGTGGCGCGGCCGTGCTGCTCGCCGCGCTGGACGCCTATGTGGTCATCGGCGTGCTGCTGGATGTGGTGCGGGACGAGGGAATCCCGGTCAACCATCTGGAGCAGGCCACCCCGATCGTCACCGGCTACCTGCTCGGCTATGTCGCCGCGATGCCATTGCTCGGGCAGTTGTCCGACCTGCTCGGCCGGCGGGCGCTGCTGCAGGGCTGTCTGGCCGTATTCGGGATCGGCTCGGCGCTCACCGCGTCCTCGGCCGGGCTGGACTGGCTGGTCGCCGGCCGGGTGGTGCAGGGCATCTCCGGCGGCGCGCTGCTGCCGGTCACCCTGGCGCTGGCCGGCGATCTGTGGTCCGAACGCCGGCGGCCGGCGGTGCTGGGCGCGGTCGGCGCGGCACAGGAACTGGGCAGCGTGCTCGGCCCGCTGTACGGCGTCGGGCTGGCGGTGCTGATCGGCTGGCGCGGCATCTTCTGGGTGAATGTGCCGCTGGCCGCGCTGGCGATCATCGCGGTGCGGTTCGCCGTGCCGGCGGGGAAAGGCCCGCGTTCCGGGCGGCCGGATCTGATCGGCGGCGGGCTGCTGGCGATCGCGCTGGCGCTGCTGGTGGTGGCGCTGAACAACCAGCATCCCGAACAGGGCGTGCTGCCGAGTTGGGGCGTGCCGGTGCTGATCGCGGCCGCGGTGGCGCTGCTGGCTTTCGTGCTGTGGGAACGGCGCGCCAGCGTTCGGCTGCTCGACCCGGCTGGCGTCTCGATGCGGCCGCTGCTGGCGATCCTCGGCGCGAGCCTGGCGGCCGGCGCGGCGCTGATGGTGACCCTGGTGGACGTCGAGTTGTTCGCGCAGACGTTGCTGGGCATGGATTCCACCGGCAGCGCGCTGCTGCTGGTCCGGTTCCTGGTGGCGCTGCCGGTCGGCGCGCTGCTCGGCGGCTTCGCGGCGGCGAGACTGGGCGAGGCCGCGGTCGCGGTGGTGGGACTGGTCATCGCCGCCGGCGGTTACCTGCTGATCGCACGCTGGCCGGAGAACGTGCTCGCCGCGCACTACCACCTCGGACCGGTCGCGCTGCCGATGTTGGACACCGATCTGGCCGTCGCCGGGATCGGTCTGGGGTTGGTGATCGCGCCGTTGTCGGCGGCCGTGCTGCGGGTGGTGCCGGCGAGCAGTCACGGCGCCGCGTCGGCAGCCGTGGTGGTGGCGCGGATGACCGGGATGCTGGTCGGCGTGTCGGCGCTGTCGGCATGGGGCCTGCACCGGTTCCACGTGCTCACCGCGAATCTGAACACCCCGCTGCCGTTCGGCCTGACGTCCGCCCAGTACCACCAGCAACTGAACAGCTATGTGACCGCTCTGGATTCCGCGCTGCTGTCCGAATACCGGGAGATATTCCTGGCCACCGCGGTGATCTGCGCCGCCGGCGCGCTGATCGCGGTGTTCATCGCGAGCCGACGCCGGACCATCGGGTCCGACGCCGGGTGAGCCAACGGCTATCGCAACGCGACGGTGACGCCGCCGGAAAACGGCGAATCGTGCAGCTCGGCGTGATCCGCGACAGTGCCAGTCGGCATATCGAATGCCATTTGCCCCTGCACCGTGTTGCCCGGATTGATGTCCTGCAACCAGGTATTCGCTGAACCGGCACCACTCAGATCAATATCCGCTGGCGTGCTCGCCGAATACTTGCGGCTTTGGGAGTCGTAGATGTACTGGCTGCCGTCGTCGAGAGCCTGCGCCTGATCACCGATGTTCTGGACTGTCAGATGCAGAATGACGAACTGGCCCTGGGCGGTGTCGCCGAGGCCGTTCTGGACGTCGCCGACGGACTTGGTGGTGCTGACCGACGTGATCGTGAACTGGAACTTCCCATCACGCACTGATTGCCCGATGTGGACACGCGAACCGCTGGAATCACTGACTGAGGGTTTGCTACCGCTATTACTGGTCGTGACGACAATGATGACGATCACGACGACCAACCCTAGCAGCACCCAAGGCCACTTGCGATGCTTCTTCGGCACCATTGCTGGTGGCGTCGGCTGCTGTTGTTGATATCCTGCCGGATACGACATCGTTGCCTTCTTGCTCTCGGCCGGCACGATCCGCCGGACGGTTGCTTGTCGGATATCAGGCCGTCGGTGTTACGACACGCCGAGAAACCCGCACAACAAACCGCGAGAAACGTGAAGAATAATCAGCATTTGGCGCCGGTCGGCGGCAGGGTCAGGTTGATCAGGTAGTTCGAGGCGAGCTGGTCGATGCACGAATTGCCTTGCAGGAACGTGGTGTGCTGGGTGCCCTGGAAGGTGAGCAGGCCGCCGTGCAGGGCATTGGCCAGCTTGACCCCGTTCTGGTACGGAGTCGCCGGGTCGTTGGTCGTGGAGATCACCAGCGTCGGGGGCAGCCCGGTGACCGACGGCAGGTGTGGCCGCTCGGTCGGCGGCGCGGGCCAGTAGTCGCACGCGCTCAACGCGCCCACCGCCGGCCGGCCGTCGTCCAGGAACGGCGCGGCCTGCTTGTATCGCGCGGACGCCTCGGCGAGCGTGTTGACGTCGCTGACCGGCGGGGCATCGACGCACTGGACGGCGTTGAACGCGTCCTGCTCGTTGTTGTAGCTGCCGTCGGCGTTGCGGCCGTCGTAGGCGTCGGCGAGCGTCATCAGGATGTGGCCGCTGTTCTGCTTCAGCTCGGTCAGCCCGGACGTGAGGTACTGCCAGTAGTCCGGCGAGTACAACGCCTGGATCGCGCCGATGGTCGCGTCGTCGTAGCCGAGCATCCGGCCGTCGCCGACCGGGACCGGATGGGTCAGCAGTGGGTTGACCAGGTCGCGGAACATGGCGACGGCCTGCGCGGGATCGGTGCCCAGCGGGCAGTCGGGCTGCTTCACGCACGACTGGACGTACTGGTTGAACGCGGTCTGGAAGCCGGTGGCCTGACCGACGGTCTCGTCCACCAGGCTCTCGGTCGGGTCGACCGCGCCGTCCAGCAGCAATGCACGGACATTGCGCGGGAACTGCTCGGCGTAGATCGTGCCGAGGTAGGTGCCGTAGGAGTAGCCGAGGTAGGTCAGCTTCGGCTCGCCGAGCGCCGAGCGCAGCACGTCCATGTCCCTGGCGACATCCCGGGTGCCGACGTTGCCCAGCATCTGCGTGCCGTGCTGAGTGCGCTGGGCGCAGTCGTTGGCGTACTGCCGTTGCTGCGCCTCGAATTTCGCCACGCCGTCCGGGGTGACGTCGTCGTCCAGGTCGCTGGCGCGTTCGGCGTCGTACTCGCTGGCGGTCAGGCAGTGCACCGCCGGCTGGCTCGCGCCGATGCCGCGCGGGTCGAAGCCGACGAGATCGAAGCGGGCCGCGAGCGGGCTGGTGGACCAGTTCTTGTTGGTGTTGGCGGCGGCCTCCATGCCGGACGCGCCGGGACCGCCGGGGTTGACCACCACCGAGCCGATCCGGCGGGCCGCGTCGGTGGCCTTCACCCGCAGCACGCCGATGCTGGCGGTGGCGCCGGTGGGACTGGCGTAGTCCAGCGGCACGGTCAGCCGGGCGCACTGGAACGACGGGTTGGCGTACAGCGTCGAATCGTCCGGGGTCATCGCGTAGGAAGTGCAGGAACCCCAGGTCAGCGGCTGGCTGTAGAACGATGTCAGGCCCGCCGGCACGGGTCCGACCGGTCCCCTGTGTTCCACGTTGGTCGGTGCCACGCCCGCTGTCCCGCCGCTGCTCGAAGTGCAGGCCGAGGCGAACCCGAGTAGGGCGAGAATGAGGACGGCGAACCGGCGCGAACGTGTAGGCACCCGGTGATCGTGCCATCCGCGCTGTTTGGTCCGGTTGATCCGTACACCACACGGCCGCGCACGAACGTCGGCCGGTGGGTGATGATGGCGGTATGCCGCAGTTGCGCGTAGCGATGGCCCAGGTGGACTCCTGCGTCGGGGACCTCACCGGGAACGCCGACATGATCGTGGCCTGGACCCGGAGGGCCGCGCAGGCCGGCGCGCGGATCGTGGTGTTCCCGGAGATGGCGCTCACCGGTTATCCGGTCGAGGACCTGGCGCTGCGCGAGTCCTTCGGCGAGGCGTCCCGAGACGCGCTGGAGGCGCTCGCCGGCCGGCTCGCCGACGCGGGCTGCGCCGAGGTCGCCGCGTTCGTCGGCTATCTGGACCGGGACGACGCCGGCCCGCGCAACGCCGCCGCCGTGCTCTACGACGGCCGGGTGGTGGCCCGGCAGTTCAAGCACTTCCTGCCCAACTACGGGGTTTTCGACGAGCAGCGGCTGTTCCGGCCGGGCGACTCGGTGACGGTGATCCGATTGCACGGACTCGACATCGGCATGGTGATCTGCGAGGACCTGTGGTGGCCGGGCGGGCCGGTCGCCGCGCTCGCCGAGGCCGGCGTGGATCTGGTGGTGTCGCCGAACGCTTCGCCGTACGAGCGCGACAAGGACGACCAACGGCTGCCGCTGGTGTCCAGGCGGGCGGTGGAGCTGGGCGCGCCGCTGTGCTACGTCAACATCGTCGGCGGGCAGGACGAGCTGGTGTTCGACGGCGACTCGATCGTGGCCGACGGCGCCGGGGAACTGTTGACCAGGGCGCCGCAGTTCGTGGAGCACCTGCAGGTGGTCGACTTCGAGCTGCCCGGCGGGCGGACCGGGCGGACCGGCGAGGTCGCCGGGTTCCGCTGCGAGCGGGTGGTGCTGTCCGAGGAACCGTTGCCGGCCTATCCCGCGCTGCCGGTGCCGAAGCCGGCCGAACCGTTGCCGGATATGGCCGAGGTGTGGGCGGCGCTGGTGACCGGACTGCGGGACTACGCGCGCAAGAACGGATTCAAGTCGGCGGTGCTCGGACTCTCCGGCGGCATCGACTCGGCGGTGTGCGCGGCGCTCGCGGTGGACGCCCTGGGCGCGGCGGCGGTGCACGGCGTGTCGATGCCCTCGGCGTACTCGTCGAAGCATTCCCGGGGTGACGCCGCCGACATGGCCCGCCGCACCGGACTGGACTTCCAGGTGCAGCCGATCGCCGACATGGTGGACGTGTTCGTGCGGCAGCTTGGCCTGACCGGCTTGGCCGAGGAGAACATTCAGGCGCGGTGCCGCGGGATGACGCTGATGGCACTGTCTAATTCGGCCGGTCATCTGGTGTTGGCCACCGGCAACAAGACCGAGCTGGCGGTCGGGTACTCCACCATCTACGGGGACGCGGTGGGCGGTTTCGCGCCGATCAAGGACGTGCCGAAGGTGCTGGTGTGGGAACTGGCGAAGTGGCGCAACGCCGAAGCCGCCCGGCACGGTGAGATTCCGCCGATCCCGGAGAACTCGATCACCAAGCCGCCGTCGGCGGAGTTGCGGCCGGGCCAGTTGGACAGCGACTCGCTGCCGGACTACCTGCTGCTGGACGACGTGCTGGACGACTACATCGAGGGCGACAAGGGCTACCGCGATCTGCTCGACGCCGGCTTCGATCCGGAGTTGGTGGAACGGGTGCTGCGGATGGTCGACGCGGCCGAGTACAAGCGCCGCCAGTACCCACCGGGCACCAAGATCAGCCTGAAGGCGTTCGGCCGGGACCGCCGACTCCCCATCACCAACGGCTGGCGCGAGCGGTCCACCATCACGTCATCGTGATGTACTGATGCTATGGTGTCGTCGTGCGCACCACCATTGATCTGCCCGAGGACATCCATCAATTGGCTCTGTCCATCGCTCGCGACACCGGACACACACTGAGCGAGACAGTCACCGACCTGATCCGTCGCGGGTTGGGGCCCAGCCCCAAGGAGGCCAAGACTTTCGTCAGTCCGGTGACGGGTTTGCCGGTGTTCAGTCTCGGTTCGCCCGTTACGACCGAGGACGTTCGCGCATTGGAAGACGACGAGTGACGACGCTGCTAGACGCCAATGTGCTGATCGCCTTGCTTGACACAGACCACGTGCATCATGATGCGGCCGAGAAGTGGCTTGCCCAGTCCACAGATCGCTTCGCGACCTGCCCAATCACCGAAGGCAGCCTGATCCGTTTCACGGTCCAGCGAGGACAATCGGTCGACTGGGCACAGACCATCCTCAACAAGTTGTTCAACAATCCACGGCATGAGTTCTGGCCGAACGACGTCTCCTACCGCGATGTGCAGATGCGAGGCGTCATCGGCCATCGGCAGGTGACAGACGCCTACCTCGCGGAGTTGGCTCGCACCCATAGCGCCCGACTGGCCACGTTCGATCAGGGTCTGGCCAAGCTGCACACTGATGTCGCCGACCTCGTGCCGACCGACACCGGACGCTGATCGACCGAAGCACGCAGCCGTGTTTCATACAGATTAATCCGATTTAGTCCATTTGGAGTCTCGCCAAAACCGATCTTGATCATGTTTACTCGATTCAGGATCAGGACGGGTGTAGGAGCGTGCGCAAATGGTGATGACCACTCCCCTGTTGCTACGCTGGGTGTTCATACCAGCACTCCTGGTGTTCTCGGTGCCGGCGATCGGCCGGCTGGTCGCGCTGCGCGCCAGCACCGACCGGCCCGCCGACATTCCGGACTGGCATGAGGACCTCGCCCAGCTCGTGATGGGCGGGGCGATGATCGCGATGCTGCTGTCCCGGACCAATCTGGTGCCGAAACCGGTGTGGCTGGTGGCGTTCGGCATTCAGGCGATCGCCTTCGGCGCGCAGCTTCTCGGCCTGTCCTCGAAGAACTGCGGCTGCGCGAACTGGCCCCGGGTGCATCACCTGATGGCCGGCCTGGCGATGGCCTACGCGCTGACCGGCACGATGGAACTGCCGGCGCTGGCCGGCTCGTTCGGCATGTACTTCATCGGCTACACCGGCTGGGCCGGATACCGGCTGGTGCGGGCGCGGGCCGTGGCGGTCGCCGGGCCGGGCGGGCTGGTGCTCTGGCAGCCCCAGGTGGTCGAGATCGGCCGGGTCGTCATGGGCCTGGGCATGGCCTACATGATGTTGTCCGCAGCCATGTGACGAGCCAGGGGGCACTGTCCAGCAAGGTGACCAGCGCGCCCGCCGCGAACTGGTGTGAAACTTGTCCCATCGCGCTGCGCGGACACCGTTTCTGGTGTCACGCTCAGCGTGCACCATCCACCACACCCGGAGACCCGCCAAGGGCTTCGAGGGAAGGACGGTTTGAGGACAATGACGTCTGTCGAAACACCCGCCGAGGTAGCCGCGCCGTACGGAACTGGTCCGGCGGCAGCTGGCAACAAGCCCGCCAAGCGGGTGCGCATTCACCACCTGCGGGAGCTGAAGGAGCGCGGCGAGCCGTGGCCGATGCTCACCGCGTATGACATGTACTCCGCCGAGCTGTTCGACGAGGCCGGCATTCCGGTCCTGCTGGTCGGCGATTCCGCCTCCAACAACGTGTTCGGCTATGACACCTCGCTGCCGGTCACCGTGGACGAGCTGTTGCCGCTGGTCCGGGCGGTCACCCGCTCGGTGAAGCGGGCGCTGGTCGTCGCCGACCTGCCGTTCGGCTCGTACCAGGTGTCCCCCGAGCAGGCGCTGGCCACCGGCGTCCGGTTCATGAAGGAAGGCCGGGCGCACGCGGTCAAGCTGGAGGGCGGCCGGCGGTTCGCCGCGCACGTCGAGGCGCTGACCGCGGCCGGCGTGCCGGTGATGGGCCACATCGGATTCACCCCACAGAGTGAACACAACCTGGGCGGCTACCGGGTCCAGGGCCGTGGCTCGGCCGCCGGCGACACGATGCTGGCCGACGCGCTGGCACTGCAGGAGGCCGGCGCGTTCGCCGTGGTGATGGAGATGGTGCCGGCCGAGGTCGCCAAGAAGGTCACCCACGAGCTGGTCATCCCGACCGTCGGCATCGGCGCCGGGCCGGACTGCGACGCGCAGGTGCTGGTCTGGCAGGACATGGCCGGGCTGCGGCGCGGCCGGACGCCCCGGTTCGTCAAGCGGTACGCCGACCTGGCCGGCGTGCTGTCCGACGCGGCGACCCAGTTCGCCAACGAGGTGCGCGGCCGCGAGTTCCCCGCGCCCGAGCACGCCTTCCACTGATCAGTGCTCTGCTGATCAGTGCCCTGCCGATCAGTCCACTGCTGGTCGGTGCTCTGCTGATCAGTCCACTGTGGAACAGGAGATGCCACCGGCCACGGCCGGTGGCATCTCGGGCACGAAGGTGACCTTGCGCCGCACTGGGTCGGCGTCCACGAGTCGCACCGATATCCGCTCGCCTTCGGGCAGACTGCCGCCCACGCACTTGGCCAGCACCGGCGGATCGGCGACGAAGATCTCGCCGCCGCGCGCCTCGGCGTGCAGCACCACCGCCGGGAACACCTCGCCGATCCGGTCCGCCAGCAGCCACGATTCCACTTGCGCCACACAGGATCGCTCGACCCTGGTGGCCAGCGAGTCCGAAGTGGCCATCAGGCCGGGCAGCTCCGGCAGCGCGGCCCGCACCCACTCGGGCACCTCGGCGTCCGCGCCCACCGCCAGGCACACCTCTGCCGCGAACCGGTCCACCAGCCGGCGGAGCGGCGCGGTGACGTGCGTGTAAGCGGCGCCCAGACCGGCGTGCCCGGTGGTCGCGGCGACCACCCCGCCGCCCGCGTCCAGCACCGAGTAGCCGGCCCCGCGCAGTAACCGGGTGGCGTCCACGTGGAACGCCAGCGCCTCCGGCTGGGCCGGGTCCAGGTCGGCCAACATCCGAGTCGCCGACACCTCGGCCGGCCAGTCGATGCCCAGGGCGTGCGCCCGACGGCGCAGGCTGGCCATGGTGTCGGTGTCGGCTTCGGGCAGGGTGCGCAGCACGCCGATCCCGGCGGACAGCATCAGGCTCGCGGCGGCCATGCCGGTCAGCAGCGACAGTTCGGCGTTCCACGCCTCGACGTCCACCCGCGAGCGCAGCACCAGCCGCCAGCCGCCGTCGCCATCGGCGACCACCTGCTGTTCCGGCAGCTGCAGTTCCACCGCGCCCCGGTTCACCGCGTGCTCCCGGCGCAGCCGGCCGAACTCGGGCAGCGCCGCGAACGACGGATGCGGGGCACCGGCGGCGAGCAGGCCGCGCACGGTGTCGAAGTCGAACTGCTCGACGGACCGGACCACCGCCCGCCGCACCCGCACGTTCTCCGGCTCGCCGTCGGCGTCGCAGTCGACGGTCCACAGCACGGCCGGGCGGACTTCTTCGGGCAGCAGGCTGGCGGCGTCCTGGGCCAGCAGCGCCGGATGCAGCGGCACCGCGCCATCGGGCAGGAAGAGGGTCTGGCCGCGCCGCCGGGCCTCGGTGTCCAGCGCGCCGCCGGGACGGACGAAATGGCCGGCGTCGGCGATGGCGTAGTCCAGCCGGAACCCGCCGCGCGGACGGCGGCGGACCAGCATCGCCTGGTCGAGATCCTTCGCGCCGGGCGGGTCGATGGTGACCAGCGGCAGCTCGGTGGCGTCCTCCCGGTCACCCCACTCGGCGGACACCGCCTGCTCGGCCTCGACCAGCGCGGCGGTCGGGTAGTCGGCCGGCAGCCCGAACTCCGCGCGGAGCCCAGCGAAGTCGCGCACGCCGCGCGCGACTTCAACCCCCATGCCAGGAGGATCAACCGCCACACTTCGACCCTAGTTGGACCTACGGCACTTCGACAGGGGCCGACAAGGTGGCTACCAGCCCTGGTGTGGGGCCGGCTGCTGTTGCGGCGGGGGCGGCCGGGGCGGAGTCTGCTGCGGGATCGGGTCGAGGCAGGACACCAGCACGGTGGTGCTCTCGGCGTTGTCCACCCGCCGGCCGCTGCGCTCCCGGTACACCAGCTCGCCGTTCGCGTCGATCTCCACCAGGTAGCCGGCCTCGGCCAACTGCTCTTCGTCCAGGTCGACCAGCTTCTCGTGCCGGGAGGGCACCACCCGGTAGATCGGCCAGCTCAGGTGGCCGAACGCGCGGTGGAACTCGGCCAGCAGGTAGGTCATCTGGTGCTGCCAGGGCAACGGCATCGCCTCGGCCAGCGACAGCGGGAGCACCACGTAGCCGTCGTCGACACCGGGTCTGGGGCCGCTGCCGAAGTAGTCCCGCAGCGGCGCGCTGGACGCCGGCGGCCCACTGGGCCGGGGAATCGGATCGGGGGTGAACATGGTCTCCCTCCCCTGTTCAGACCCCAGGACGAACCGCCTGCTGCACCAGTTCCGGGTCGTTCCAGTCCATCGCCCTGACATGTACCGGATGCCCCTGGTAGGGGGCCTCGACCACCTGGTTGCCGCCCAGGTACATAAAGACGTGGTGGATCGTGCTCGGGTCGCTTGGGTTGTACGCCAGGAACATCAAATCACCTGGTTGCGCATTGTGCACGGGAAGCAGCGCGCCGGCGGTGAACTGTTGCCCGGAGACGCGCGGCAGGTTGATGCCGGCCGCCTGGTACGCGCGCAGCATCAGGCCGGAGCAGTCGAACGAGTCCGGTCCGGTGGCGCCCCACACGTACGGCTTGCCGATCTGGGCCAGCGCGAACGCGATCGCCTTGGCCGCGGCCTGGTTGTCGGTCGGCAGCGCGATGCCGGCGCTGGCGCCGCAGCCGGTGGGGTCGGTGACCTGGCCGACGTGCTGCACCAGGAACGCGGCCAGGGACGTCCAGTGGTTGTACGCCAACGGAAACGCCGACCGCTCGATGTCCTGCGCGGTCTCCCCCGGCGGCTGTTGCTGCCAGTTCGGCACCCCGGCCAGCACGTCGTAGAACTTGCCGATCGCGTAGGTCACGTCGAGCAGCTGAGCCGGGGCGCCCCAGCCCTGCGAGGGTCGCATCTGGAAGATGCCGAGGCTGTCCCGGTCGCCGTAGGGCAGATCGCGCAGCCCGGATTCCTGCATGCCGGCCTGGATCGCCACCTGCCAGGCCAGCGGCGGCAGCTTGCGCTGCTTGCCGATCGCGATGATCTGCGCCACGGTGCTCTGCTGGTCGCTGGTCAGCGACGCGGCCGCGGAGCCGCCGGAGGTGGCGTCGACCAGGGTGAACGGGCCGAGCGAGGCGTCGCAGGAGGTGTTCTGGTAGGCGAGGCCGGCGGCCTGCTGGGCGCCGCCGATCACCACGTCGGCGATGGTGCCGACGAGCACGACGGCCGCCACGCCGACCGCGCCGAGCACCCCGACCGCGATGCCGACCCGGCCGCGGCGCCGCATCTCACGGTCCTCCGCTGTAGGAGGACACCAGCCAGCCCTGGGGGGTGTTGACGACCGTGATGTCCAGCGTTCCGCCGTTGGTCGCTAACCGGACCACCACGGAACTGGTGTAGGACGCCAGGATCTGCGGCTGCCCGGTGACCGTGGTCGCGGTGATGTTGCCCGGGTCGATGGTGCTCATCGCGGCGGCCAGGAACTCCGGCTCGGTGTAGGGCCGCAGCTGGTCCAGCCACTGCGCGGAGGTCATGCCGAGCGGGTGATTCACCCAGGCGGCGGCCCAGGACCGGGCGACGGTGACCGCCTGCGGGGCCGGCAGCGCCGGGGTCGGCGCCTCTGGGACGGTGGTCAGCCGGGTCTGGGTCGTCGTCGGTGCGCTGGATGTGGTGCTGGCGTCGGTCGCGGTCGCCGAGGACGAGCTGTCGCTGGTGAACCCGCTGGACGCCGGCGGGGAGTGGTGGCCGCCGGCGTTCTTGAGGTACGGCGCCACCACCGCGACCACGATGGCGATCACCGCCAGACCGACGATCGCGGCCACCAGGTGTCTGGGCGAGCGCAGCGGCCAGCCCCACAGCCGGCGGTACACCGCGCTGCGGCCTCGGTTGGTGCGGATGGGCATGCGGGCTCTCCTACTGCGTTACGCGGGACCCCCGCTGTCCCGCACCTCAAGTCCTCTGGACGGCCGATACAGCACGTACACCGGGCGGCCGGAGACCATCTCGGCCTCGGCCCGCCGCGGCCCGGCCCCGACGCTCTCCGGCCGGGAGACCTGGGACGGCACCACGAACAGGTCGTTGGTCCGGTCCCAGCCGCGATCCACCACCGACGGCGAGTCGACCAGCCGGCTCGCGCCCGCCTCCGGCACGGTGATCGTCGGGCCGCCGTAGCCGCGCGGTCCGGCCGGGGCCAATGCTGGCGCGCCGTCGGCGTCGATGCTGCCTGGCAGCGGCCGGCGGCCGCCCGGCCGGTCCATCCGCTGCGCGGTGGCCCGCACCGCCGGGCCGCTGGCCTGCTCCGGAATCGTCGCCTCCGGACGGATTCGCGGTCCGTCGGCGGCGCCCGGCCCGGTGTCCGCGTCCCGGACGCCGCGCCAGAACGACTCCTGCGCGGTCGGTTCGGTGGACCGCTTGCGGCGGAACATGCTGGGCGCCGAGGGAATCCCGGCGCCGGCCGCCGCCACGGACATCTCGACCATCTGCCAGATCCGCCGCAGCGGCCGGCCGACCATGAAGAACACGATGGTGGCCAACCCGGCCAGCATGGTCTGCGCGAACAGCGACAGCTGCGGTGCGCCGAAGATCAGGTTGAGCAGCAGCGCGTGCACGCCGGCCAGCGCGGACAGCAGCAGCACGTTGAACAGCACCGCGCCGGCCGCTCGGGCGATCCGCGGCAGCAGGTCTTCCATGACCATCGCGGCCAGGCCGATCAGCGGCGCGGCGAGCATCAGGATGCGCAGCAGCACCTGGGCGAGCAGCACGGCGGCCTTGGCGAACAGCTGGAACAGCGCGTACGCCATGGCCTGCAACGCGGCCAGGAACCCGACGCCGGTGCGGCTGCCCTCGGTGCCCTCGAAATAGCCGGCGGCCGGACCCAGTTTCGACGGCAGGCTCTTGTAGTCGTTCTGCTTGGCCGAGACCTGCGCCGGATCGCCGGCCGAGGCCCGCTGGTCGGTCGCCCACGCCTGGTCCGACAGCAGCTCGGGGCCGTACTGCGCGGCCTGCGGCGACGTGGGATCGCCGAACTCGCCGCGCAGCCAGTTGTTGTAGATGACGTGGTCGTACAACGAGATCGGCAGCGCGTCGTCCTGCGTGACCTGCTGGCCCGAGGGCAGGAAGCCGGCCTGGATCTGCGAGGTCTTCTGCAACAGCAGGGAATCCACCTGGCTGTACAGCGGACCGAGCGCGAGAACCGAGGCGGCCAACCACATCCCGGCCAATGCCCACATGGTGCGTTTGCCGATTCTGGCCAGGTTGCCGGTCCAGATGTAGCGGAACAGCATGATGGCCAGGATCAGCGCGACCGGCCCGAACCAGCGCAGATAGATGTTGTTGTAGAACGTTTTCGCCGCGGCCTGCACCGCATTATCGAGGGAGCCGAGCAGACCATCCGGTGACAGCATCGCGTAGTGCAGGCTGTTGGTGGCGCCGACGATGTTCTTGCCGATGTTGAACAGCTCGTTGCCGGCCCAGGTGTCGATCACCGAGTTGGGATCGGTGATCGTCTGCGCGAGCACGCAGTTGTCCTGGTAGGCGTGCCAGACGACACCGGCGTAGTTGTACTTGCCGTAGTTGATCGTCCGGCCGTCCGGGCCGGTCGGGCCGGGGTGGTCGGCGGTCGGCGGGTCGACCGCGCCGACCATGCCGGACCCGGGGCTCTCCGGCAGCGGCGCGACGCCGCACTGGTCGGCGAAGGCCGGCGTGCCGATCATTACCTGGAGACCGAGCAGGCCGGCCACGACCAGCACCACGGTGCGTTTTCGATGTGAGCGCAGCGGAATGCCGCTGGCGCGACGCTTCGCGAGCCGGCGTCGGATCGCCTGGCGAGTCACACCGAGCAGTACGGCGGTGACCAGCACCGCCGTCTCGACACCCGCGCTCATGCGAGATCGTCCCGGCCGCTCCGCGGGTCGCCGGCGTCCGCTTCGGGCGTGGTGACCAACTCGTCGGCAAGGCCGACCTCCAGCTCGGCGGCGAAGTCGTCGTCGTCAAAGCCGCTCGGCATGGCCGGTGTTGGCTGCGCTGTTTGCGCCGACCGTGCTGTCTGTGCTGGCGCCGATGTCTCTGGCAGCGGCGACTGGGGGCGAGCGGGCAGCGCGGGCGCGGCGGCCCGGCCCTCGCGCATGGCATCGGGGGTGGTGTCCAGGGCCGCGCGGAGGTGTTCCAGGTGCGGGCCGGAGAAGTCGATCTTGATTCGCTCCACGCCGCCGGCGCCGTCGGCGAAGATGAACTGCCGGGGCGCCCGGTCCCGCTCGGTCATCCCCTGATCGCCGCCGGGGCGTCGGCCCAGGCTGGCCACCACCTGCTCGTAGCCGGCGCCGACCGGCACCTTCAGCAGCCGCAGCGCGTCGGCCTGGGCGTCGCCGTCGTCCAGCCGGCCGACGAACACCGAGTCCAGCAGCGTGACGAAGCCCTGGATACGCAGGAAGTCGGCGGGAATCTGGCTGGACAGCAGCACCCGGACGTTCCACTTCCGGGAGTCGCGGGCGAACCGGTTCATCAGCACCCGGCCGGTCGGCACTTCGGAGAGGAAGAACGCCTCGTCGATCCAGACACCCTTGCGCTCGTCCTTGGGCCGCTCGTAGATCGACCGCTGGGTGAGCCACGCGGCGAGGTTGAGCAGTTCCACGCCCAACGACTCGGCGTCGGTCCAGTGTTCGCGGCCGACACCGTCCTTGGGCAACGCCAGCCCGGCCATGGTGAGCACGGTCAGCCGGTCGTCCCGCGTCTCGGAGTACGGGTCGGCGTCACGTTCCGGGATGAGCAGGCTCATCCGGTCGCGCATCTCGTCCAGGAAGTCGGCCACCACGACGGCGTGCTCGTGGTGCTCGCTGGCGTCCCGGCGCAGCGCGTCGAACACCTGCGAGGGGTCAGCGTCGATCCGGCCGCCGACCGTGCGCACCGCGCGCAGCAACACGATCCGGGTCTGCGGCATCCGGGCCACCTCGTAGGGCAGCAGTCCGGACAGCACGTCCAGCACCAGCCGCCGCCGGGTGGCCGCGGTCAGCGCCTTCTCCCGCCGCCAGGCGCGCTCGGGGTCGTCCTCGTCCATGAAATGCGACAGCTCAGGCTCGGCCACCACCCGGTACGGATTGAGGATGCCGGGCTGGGCGTTGAGCAGGTTGATCGGCCGGGCGTAGGGGCGCAGCTCGGGCAGATCGCAGATCTTCGCCAGCGGGCCGGACGGGTCCAGCAGCGTCCAGTGCGCGCCGGCGCGCAGCGACTTGTAGACGATGCCGCCGCCGAGAAACGATTTGCCCCCGCCCAGGCCGGCGACCAGGGCGGACAGCCCGGAGCTGTCCCGGATCTCCTGGGCCATCCAGGCGTCCCAGGCGACCGGGCGGCGGGTCGCGGTGCAGGTCTCGCCGAGCAGGATGCCGCGCCGGTCGCCCACCTCGGCGGTCGCGGTCGGCACGGCGGACGCGGCCCACACCACCGAGCCGCGGCGGGCGTAGGCGGCGTTGGCCAGCGGCTCGCCGGGGATGAACTCGCGGGCCAGCGCGTACTGGGCCTCGGGGTGCTCGATGGCGACCTTGGGCTTGTACAGCTCCAGCAACTGCTGGGCCAGCCGCAGCGCCTCGCGTTCGGTCGCGCCGGAGACGGCCAGCCGCCACCAGGACCGGACCCGGGTGCCCAACTCGGTGAACCCGGAGGTCATCTCGTCGTCGATCTCCAGCACCCGGGACGCCTGCCGGGACAGCGACTGCGGCGGGTCCAGCTCGTGCTCGTCGGTGTAGTGCCGGACCTGCGAGCGGACCTTGTTCATCTGCCGCTGCAACTCGCCGGACACGTCCTCGGGCCGGCGCACGTAGATCCGGGCGGACCACTCCACGGAGGCCGGCAGGCGGTCGGCGTGCTGCACCCACGGGTCGTCCACGTCGGGGATGCGCAGGCCGTGCATCTGGCCGACGGTCAGCACCGCGACGTACCGCTTGAGGCCGGCGTTGGAGCCGGTGCGGCCGCGCACGGTGACGGTGGGCGCGTAGGGCTCGGTGTGGAAGTCGGCGGCGTCGGTGAAGCTGGCCAGGTCCTCGGGCTCCCAGCTGGCGCCCGGCACGGCCGGCAGGTTGCGCGGCGCGGGCAGGCCCAGCGAGCAGGACCGGTGCAGCAGCCAGGACATCTCGTCGGCGGTCGCCGGCCGACCCTGCATGCCGGCCGAGCCGATCACCTGGTCGAGATGCTCGACCTCGCTGTCCAGCGCGACCAACTCGGCGTCCACCGCGTCCGGGAAGATCCGGCGCAAGATCGGCGCGGCCCGCTCGACCGCGCGGTCCATCATGTTCCGGGTCTGCACCTGGACGCCGAGGTAGACCTCTTTCTCGGCCATCGAGCGGCCCAGCAACTGCTGTTGCTCGCCGACCATGTAGTCATCGAAGGTGAGCGCGCCGCGGGTGTCCGGCAGCCGATTCACCGCGTTGTGCACGTGCGCCTCGGCCCACATCCGGATCGGATAGGGCCGGGTGGTCACCCGGAGGTGCAGCCAGCGGCCCTGGAGCTCGGAGTACTGGCCGGCGATCGCGTTGACCAGGTCCTGGCGCTGCGAGTCGGACCGGAACGACCAGCGTTGCGGGGCAAGCTTGTACCAGGCGTAGACCTCCTGCGAGGTGCGCAGCAGGTGGCCGTCCACGCTGCGGGCCAGGATCGACGGTGTGTAGCTGGGGATCGCCTGCTCGCCGGGCAGCCGCCGGCCGCGCCGGCTGTACTCTGCCCGCTCGGCTGGCCGCTGTCCCCGCACCGCGTGCGGGGGCACGTTGCCCGCCCGACGATCGTTGTCTGCCCGGCGTCCGAACACCGCCTACCTCCTTGCTGACCGGCCGCGCCGCCGTGCAGGCCGCGCGACCGCCCGTGGTGATCCAGCGAACGGCTGCCGTGCGGCCTGCGGACCGGCCCAGCTCGGCGGATTCGGCTGTACCGGCTCCCAGGCCGGTTGCTGAATCTGCGGCTGGATCGGCTGAGGCCGGATGGCGTGCCGGGGCGGCGCTCCCGCCGCTGTCGATCGACCCCTCGCTCGCCTCGCTCCCCGCACCGCGTTCGGCGCGTTGACTGTGTTGACGACATTCGGCGCCGTGGCGCGCTGCCTGGCCCTACCGGACGACACCCGGGGACGGGGACGCTGGGCGTGCACCCGGATCCGGGTGGCGCTGGCGGCGCCGCCGATCCCCGATGATCTTTCCCGGGGCGTGTGCAACTCTCCTATCCACATCGCCAGCACCGCACCCAGCGGGCGCTCATGGCTGATCCGGTGGGTGAGGAACCTGGTCAGCGCCACGGTGATCACCAGCGCCCACGCGGCCGTGAAGAAGCCGAACCCGAAGCCCAGCTCGCGTTCCACGGTCAGCGTGATGAAGAACACCACGATGCCGACGCCCCAGGCCACGTACCGAGCCCGCCACGGAAAGGTCGCCTTCGGCGGACCCAGCCAGACCGCATCGACGCGATAGACCTCGTCGTCGGTGCCTACCCGCACAGCAGATCACCCGGCCGTTCGGTTAACTGGTGAACAGGTTGGCGAGCCAGGTGCCGAGGTTGACGCCCGCCCCGGTCACCGCCAACCCGATGACCGCCAGTGCCACGAACACCCCGCCAATCCGACGCATCACTCCCGCGTTGTCGCCCTTGCTGCCGCCCAGCCACAGCAGCAGCAGCGCCACGAACAGCAGCAACAGGGGCACGATGTTCTTGAGAATCCAGTCGCTGAAGGAACTGGTGTTCAGGCTGGTCGCTGCCAGCGTGCTGAGGGCCGAGCCCGTCATCTCGTCCTCCCGGGGGCGAGGGGTGGGGCGGACAGTCGCGTTGCGGCGACGGGTGCGGCCGCCCCGGGTGCTGGTGTCGAGTAGAACATGTTCCGTTGACTTCTTGTAGTGGTCGACACGCGCAGAGTAAATCCTATCCGGTTGCCCCGACGCTTGATTCCGTGCTCATCTGACCACACACATCATCGACCGGGAACAGCTGGATGAAGCCGAAATACACCCGTTCGCCGTAGTCCGAGGTCACCGGGCGGCCCGGTCGGGCAACGGTCGGTGATCGAGTGTACCCACCAACGGGGTGCGCGCCTACCGTTGGATTGACCGGATCAGGTGCTCGTGGTCACACCAGCTCAACTGTGAGTTCCCGGACATGGCGACACCGTCCCACCCACTGGGATCATCGGTCCCGCACACATGCCCGACATGGGGATCACCTGGGCCGGCACGATCCGCATGCTGGACACCGGCGTCCCCAACGGCAGGACTGGCGATTCAGGCGTCCCTGACGTCGTGACGACACCGCCTCCGCTCCCCGGTCCTGTCGTTGTCCAGACGGAGCGAGCCGCGTGGAGGGCTGCGGGCACAGAACGATCAGGCGGGCTCTCGACCCTCGCCCGGTTCGTGCGGCGCGACTGCCTTCGCACTCGTCGCCAGGTCGGCGGTGCCGTGGCCCACGCCGAGCGAACCGAACCCATGCGCAGGCATCACGGGACCGAGATCGTCAATCTCCTGGGTCACCAGGGCTAGCAACTCGGGATCAGCGTGAATCTCCGCGGTGTGCTGCCACGCCGCGATCAGCTGAGCCAGCAGGGCCGGATTCGGCTGATCGAGCGACTCGACGGCTCGACGCACTTCCATGAGCTCGACCACGAAAGCGCGGCGATCTTCTGGCGGCAGGAAGCGCGTCCACGGGAACGCCTCCGATGCGTCCGATGCGTCGTCTGACCGCAATGACATCACCCGATCATCGTTTCGAGCCGGCCCATCGGCCAGGAAAGTTAAGGGACGAGTCGGCATGTAAGCCGGATTCTGTGCCGAGCGCGCCTCGCGGCGGCTCGGTGGCGGCCATCCATCTTGGCCTGCCGTCGCCGACAGGCTCATGCGGCCTACCCGCGGACTCGGGCGGGCAGCCCTCAATCGTCCGCGCAGGACCGACGCCGAGGCGCCGCTCCCTCTTGGCCTTGCTCCGGGTGGGGTTTACCGAGCCGTCCCGGTCACCCGGGACGCTGGTGGTCTCTTACACCGCCGTTTCACCCTTACCTGGCCGTTGCCGGCCAGGCGGTCTGTTCTCTGTGGCACTGTCCCGCGGGTCGCCCCGGGTTGCTGTTGGCAACCACCCTGCCCTACGGAGTCCGGACTTTCCTCGGTCGCACTGACACCGACCGCGGCCGCCCTGCCGACTCGTCCACGGTGGATTCTAGGGTCAGCCAAGGTGACAGGTGTCGTTGACCAGCCGAACGGACGCATGCCCGTCCGGGTAGAACTCGACCACCGACAGCGACGCCAGATCGAGGTGCAGCCGGAACAGCACCGACGGACCGGCGGCCAGCCCCATCCTGATCAGCGATTTGATCGGCGTCACGTGGCTCACCACGACCACCGTCGACCCGCCGTGCTCCGCGATCAGCTCATCGATCGCTGCCCGCACCCGCCGGTGCACCTCATCGAAGCTCTCGCCGCCGGGTGTCGGCGCCGCCGGGTCGGAGAGCCAGTGCCGGTGGGCCTGCGGGTCGCGGGCGGCGGCTTCGGCGAAGGTGCGGCCCTCCCACTCGCCGAAGTCGGTCTCGATCAGGCCCGGCATCGGCAGCACCGGAATGCCCAGCGCCGCCGCGACTTCGTCGGCCGTCTGCCGGGCGCGCAGCAGCGGCGAGCACGCCACGGCCACCGCACCGCCGGCCAACGAGTCTACTGTGGCCAGTCGGGCGGCCGCCGCCTTCGCCTGGCGCAGCCCGAGATCGCTCAGCGGCGGGTTGCCGCGCCCCGAGTAACGCCGCTGCGCGGACAGCTCGGTCTGCCCGTGCCGCAACAACACCAGCCTGGTCGGCGTCCCGATCGCGCCGGTCCATGTCCCGGGCGGCACGCCCTCACCGGACACTGGCCTGCGCGTCCATCGCCTCGTTGGCCAACCGGTCGGCGTGCTTGTTGCGCTCCCGCGGAATCCACTCGAACTGCACGACCGCGAACTCGCTGGCGATCGCCTTCGCTTGCAGCGCAAGCTTTTGCAGCGGCGCGTGCTTGATCTTCCACCGGCCCGACATCTGCTCGACGACCAGCTTCGAGTCCATCCGGACGTCCACGGTGTGCGCGCCCAGCTCCGCCGCCGCCCGCAGGCCGGCGATCAGGCCCTGGTATTCGGCCACGTTGTTGGTGGTGTGGCCCAGCCCGGCCTTGCGCTCGGCCAGCACCGCACCGGTGTCCGCGTCGAACACCACCGCGCCGTAGCCGGCCGGGCCGGGGTTGCCGCGCGACCCGCCGTCGGCCTCCACGCGCACCGCGTGCGGGCTCACAGGCCCGACTCCGCGGTCCGGACCAGAATGGCGCCGCATTCCTCGCAGCGGACCACCTCGTCGGGGGCGGCGTCCTTGATCGCCACGATCGCGCTGCGGTCCAGTTCCAGCCGGCAGGCCCCGCACTTCCGGGCGCGCAGCAATGCCGCGCCGATGCCGCGCTGCGCCCGCAGCCGGTCGTACAGCTTCAGCAGGTCGGCCGGCATCGCGCCGGCGAGTTCGGTGCGAGTCACGGTCTTGCGCGCCTGTGCGGTGTCCAGGTCGGTCAGCGCGTCGCCGCTGCGGTGCCGGGCGTCGGCGAGTGTCTGCTCGGTCTCGCCCAGCTCCCCGTTCGCCCGCGCGACCTCCATCTCGACCGCCTCGCGCCGCTCCATCAGCTCCAGCAGGTCGTCCTCCAGCGAGCTCTGCCGGCGTTGCAGGCTGGTCAGCTCGTGCTCCAGATCGGCTACCTGCCGCGCGCCCACGTCGCCCGCCTTGAGCAGTGCGCGATCCCGGTCCTCCCGCGACCGCACCGCCTCGATCTCGGCCTCCTGCCGCTTGGCCTCGCGGTTCAGGTCGCCCAACGTCGTCTCGGCGGCGACCACCGCGTCCCGGGCCGCCCGCAGGTTCTTCTCCTGGTCCGCGATCTCGGCCAACTCGGGCAGGGTGCGCCGCCGATGGTCGATCCGGTTCAGGTCGGCGTCGATCTCGGCGAGGTCGAGCAGCTTGCGTTGCACTGCG
>DASZLR010000188.1:0-4537 GCA_035552275.1 Pseudonocardiaceae bacterium
GCCGCGCGGCGCGTCCCGTGGATTCCGCTGGCCGGCGAACCAGTCGGTGAACCGCTGCCGGGCGAACCGGGGGAGCTCGCGCTGTGGGGCGATCCCGCCGACGGCCTTGATCGCCGTGCTCAGGCCGGGCGCGTGGGCGACTGCGTTGACCAGCCGCGGCGCGATCGCCGCCAGCCGCGCCCACAGCGGCAGCCAGCCCATCGAATAGTGCGACGGCGGCCGGACCCGGCCCGCGTAGTGGTGCGACAGGAACTCCGCCTTGTACGTCGCCATGTCCACATTGACCGGACAGTCGGACTTGCATCCCTTGCACGCCAAGCAGAGATCGAGTGCGTCGCGCACCTCGGCGGACCGCCAGCCATCGGTGATCACGCCGTTCGCCGCGCCGCCCGCCATCTCGAACAGCAGCCGGGCCCGGCCCCGGGTGGAGTGCTCCTCCTCGCGAGTGACGCGGTAGCTCGGGCACATCACGCCGCCGGACTCGCTACGGCACTTGCCGACCCCGACGCAGCGCGCGGCGGCCTGGCTGAACCGGTGGCCGTCATGCGGGAAGGCGAACTGGGTGGCCGGCTGCCACGGCCGGTAGCCGCTGCCCTGGCGCAGGTTCTCGTCCAGCCGATGCGGCCGCACCACCTTGCCGGGATTCATCCGGTCGTCGGGGTCGAGCAGCGCCTTCAGTTCACCGAACGCCGCGACGATCCGCTCGCCGAACATGATCGGCAGCAACTCGCCGCGCGACTGGCCGTCGCCGTGCTCGCCGGACAGCGAGCCGCCGTAGGACACCACCAGCCGGGCGCTGTCGTGTGCGAACCGCCGGTAGGCCGCGATGCCGTCGGCGGACTTCAGGTCGAACGGGATGCGGGTGTGTACGCAGCCGTGCCCGAAGTGTCCGTACAGCGACGCGCCGGTGTAGCCGTAGCGGTCCAGCAGGGCACGGAACTCGCGCAGGTAGTCGCCGAGCCGCTCCGGCGGCACGGCCGCGTCCTCCCAACCTTCGTGGGTTTCCCGGCCCTGCGGCGGAAATGCGGTCGCGCCCAGCCCGGCCTCGCGCGCCTTCCACAGCCGGTCCTCGTGTTCTGGATCATCCATAAAGGACACTGTGGGCGGGTGTGGGCAGGACTTCACCGCATCGATCAGCCGCCGCGCCCGGTCTTCGACATCCTCGGTCTTGGTCCCGGTGAACTGCACCATCAGCCAGCCCGCGCCCCTGGGCAGTTCACGGATGGCGTCCTCGGCGATGTGCTGGCTGTGCTCCAACTGGACCAGCCGCTCGTCCAGGCCCTCCAGCGCGGCCGGCTGGTGCGGCAGCACGTCCGGCACGGCGTCGGCGGCGGTGGTGATGTCCGGGTAACCGAGCACCACCAGCGCCCGCGCGGGCTCCCGCTCCACCAGGTGCAGCTCCGCGCGCAGCACGGTGACCAGGGTCGATTCGCTGCCGACCAGCGCGCGGGCCACGTTGAACCGGTTCTCCGGCAGCAGTTGGTCCAGGTTGTAGCCGGACACCCGGCGCGGGATGTCCGGGAAGCGGGTGCGAATCTCGCCGAGGTGGCGGTCGCGCAGTTCGCGCAGCCCGCGATACAACTCGGCTTCGCGGCCGCCGGCGGCGATGATCGCGGCGAAGTCCTCGTCGCTGGTCTCGCCGACCCAGGCGCGCAGCCCGTCGTAGGTGAGGATTTCCAGGCGCCGCACCGAATCGACCATCTTGCCGTAGGCCTGCGCGGTCGACCCGCACGAGTTGTTGCCGATCATCCCCCCGATCGTGCAGCTGACGTGCGTCGACGGCTTCGGGCCGACCATCAGGCCGTACGGTTCGAGTAGGTCGTTGAGCGGGTCGAGGGCGATGCCCGGCTCGACGGTCGCGGTACGCCGGTCCGGGTCCACGGACAGCAGGCGGTGACAGTATTTCGTCCAGTCCAGGACCACGGCGGTGTTGCAGCACTGGCCGGCGAGGCTGGTGCCGCCGCCGCGCGACAGCACCGGAACGCGGTGCTCCCGGCAGATCGCGATCGCGGCCTGCGCGTCCTCGGGGGATTCCGGCAGCACCACACCGATGGGCGGCTGGCGGTAGTTGGAGGCGTCGGTGGAGTAGGCGGCCCGGGTGCCGCTGTCGAAGCGCACTTCGCCGCGCACCCGCTCGCGCAGCCGTGCCGCCAGTTCACTTTCGGGCCGCTGGTTGCCGTGCCGCTGGTTTTCGTGCCGAGTAGCCAGATTCGCCATGCTGACGGGGTACCCGGCCGCCGCGCCGCTACGCGCGGCGCTGGATCATCGCTCGGTCATTCGGCGTTGGACTGATCCGACTGATCCGGCTGAAGCGCGGCGTCCACTGTGTCGCAGATCACCAGGGCGTCGTCCAGACCGGTGACCTGGATCGGCCGGAGCACCGCGTAGGAACTGGCGACGACCCGCAGCGGCAGGTTGCGTTCGGCCGCGTGCCGGGCGGCCTCGGCCAGCACCGCCAGCCCCGCCGAGCCCAGGAACTCGACCGCGGTCAGGTCCACCACGGTGCCCTGACCAGCGCGAACGAGCTGCGCCCGGACGTGATCGGCGAGGGTTGGCGCGGTCGACATGTCCAGGTCGCCGGCGACGTGCAGCACGACGAGCCGGCCAGCGGCGGTCTGCTCCACCACGACGTCCAGGTCGGACACCACGTTCTCCTTCGCCGGTACTCCATCGCCCCGGGTGCCCACCCTACTGACTGCCGTTTCACCAGGACCAACCGTGACCGATTGGTGACCGTGGGAAAAATTCACCGACAGCGGGTTTGCCTGTGCCCCATAGCGGGAAGGACCAGTCGACATCTCGCGTAGGCCGCTGGGGCCTGGATCCGGGAGGACCGGTGGTGGACATGGACGACCTGCTGCGACTGCGAACCGTGCTGGGCGGCGCTCTGGACGCGGCCCGGAGCGGTGACGACGACCAGACCCTGTTTCAGTTCGCCACCCTGGTCAGCCTGTCCGACGACGCGCTGCGGGCGGCCGTGATCGAACTGGCCAGCGCGAACGCGGAGATGCTGCGCGGACTGGCCGGCCTGCCCGACGCCGGCTCGGTGCTGGGCGTCGACCTGTTCCACGGCGACGGCTCCGAGGTCGAGATCGACAACGTGGAACCTTCACTGCGCGTCGCCATCCGCATCCTGCTCGCCGTCGGCCACGGCCACCCCGATGACGTGGACCGCCAGCTCGACGTGGTGGACGACGTGCAGGACCCGGCCGAGATGGGTCTCGTGCTGGTCCACACGCTGATGTGGAGCGTGCAGCTCATGGACGCCTGCGACGGCGCCGGCCAGCCGATCCCGTCCTGGATCGAGCACACCGCCGTCAGCGGCTGACCGCCAGCGGGTCAGCGGCGCGCGACCGCGCTGACCTGTTCCGGCGTGCGCTGAGCAACCAGTACGCCAGACCGAACGGTGGACACAGCCACATCGCCAGACACCGCAGGCCCGGGTCCGCGATGAGCACGGGCAGCATCGGCTCGGCCGGCGGATCGGTCGGCGTGCCATCCAATGGGTCGATCGCCGGGTCGGTGGGCAGGTCGGCGGTGAGGGCGGCGAGCCGTTCGCGGGTGCGGGCGGTGTACGAGGCGGTGATCCGCTCGTCCAACTCGCTCAGCGTCAGTCGGCCGGCCGCGTAGTTTTCCTGCAGGAGCGCGGCGACGCGCTGTCGTTCGGCGTCCGAGGCACGGATTCCCGACGAGTACGAGGGCTGCGGTTCTTCGGTCATGATCTGCTTCCATCCTTGGGAGAGCTGGTATTCGGTGGGCGGTCCTGGAGATCGACCAGAGTGATGACGACGCGGGTCCACGCCGCCTCGCCATCGGCGGCGCGCGTTTCGCCGAACTTCGCCACGAGTTGTTCGATGCGGTCGCGCAGTTCGGCCAGCGCCTGCTCCGACAGTCGGGCCGCGCCGCGAAACAGGTCCACCTCTCGGCGCCGGCCGTCCTGCTTCGCCTGGTAGGCGGTGGTGATGTCGGCTCGGGTGGCGTCCAGCATCGAACCGAGGAACGCGACCATTTCCTCCGGACTGGCCCCGTCACCCGGCGGTTCGACGGCTGCCGGCGCGTAGACGCGCTCCACTTTTCCGCGGGCGAGCCTGCGGTATTCCGCGATCTCGACCAAGCCGGCCTGTTCCAACTGCCCCAGGTGGTAGTAGAGCCGGTCGGCGGGAAGTTCCAGGCAGTCGGCCAGTTCCCGCGCTGAGCGGGGAGCTTCCGCCAGGGCCTCGACCAGCCGGATGCGCAGCGGATCGGCCAGCGCCCGGTGCACGCCGTGCCATCCCTGCCGGTCAGCCACGACGCACCTTGTTGCAGAAATCCTCGCTCATTGGAAAAGTTTACACCGTGTGGGCATGCGAAGTCCATCCGTTTGGAAAGGCCCGGACCCGATCGTCAGGGTCCGGGCCGGGTGGTGCGCTGTGGGTCAGTGTTGGACCTGATCGGCCTTGATCGCGACCAGCAGGTCATGGACCGGCGCGTCGAGCGTCGGGCCGTTGGGGTCCTTGCTGTCGCGCACGGCGGACAGAGTGTGCGACAGCTCGACGCA
>DASZLR010000189.1:0-3851 GCA_035552275.1 Pseudonocardiaceae bacterium
CAGTTGTGGTGACCGTGATGATGCAGCAGCAGCGCGGATCAGACGTTGCTGCGGGCCCGTGCCCGGTTGCGGCGCTTGAGCGCACGCCGTTCGTCTTCGCTCATGCCGCCCCAGACACCCGCGTCCTGGCCGCTTTCCAATGCCCAGGTCAGGCAGCTGGAGGCGACGGGGCAACGGTGACACACGGCCTTCGCGTCGGCGATCTGCAGGACAGCAGGACCACTGTTCCCTACGGGAAAGAACAGCTCAGGATCCTCGTCACGGCAGGCCGCGCGGTGGCGCCAGTCCATTGTTCCTAGCTCCTTGGCTCTTGGGCGTGCTGACACGCGCCATTCGTTGTGGGTCGTCGTCGGGGTGCTTGTGAATGCTTTCACGAACTGCCGCGATGTCAAGGGGGTTGGACCTACCCGGTGAGACACCTCACCCGAAAGATCTATCCGCGCCAGGTCGTGGATTCACAGCGCAACGGGCACCACCCATTTGGGTCGCGCCACAGTCGCGGCCAGATCACATACCGGTCACACAGCGACCCGCAGTGCATCTGGCACTGCCGTGAATAGTACACCTGTTCGTTCGCCGACAAGATCACCATCGACCTGAATGGGTACTGGAGCTGAGGAAATCACCCGAAGGTGTGGCACATTGTCATGCCGGACAAGCTGCCGGCCACGCGGGTACTTCGCCCCGCGCAGGATCGTCGCGCCGTGCCGCAGCACCGTGGGCAGTGCCAGCGAGCGCAGCGCCAACACGCCGAGTCCGGTGTCGAAGGAACAGCCCGGCACCAGTCGCAACGGCCGGGAGCGCAGGTAAGTCCACGGATTCGTGTTGCACACCACGGCCGCCCGGATGCCCTCGATGCTGATCCACTCGGTGTCGCCGGATTCGGCTGGTTCGGCGCCGGGCACCTCCATGGTCAACTCCGGCGGCCGGCGGACCTGCTGGGCATAGGCGGCCAGCGCGGCCCGGACGTACAGCGTCGGCGAGGCCCGCTTGCGCCGCCGGGCGTCGACGGCGTCGACCACCGCCGCGTCCCAGCCGACCCCGGCGTTGAAGGTGAACCAGCGATCGTCGGCCCGGCCGAGCCCGATCCGGCGGCTGCTGCCCGACTCGATCGCCCGCAGCAGCCGGTACGTCGCCTCCACCGGGTCTTTGGGCAGGCCGAGCGCGCCGGCGAAGACGTTCGCCGAGCCGCCCGGAACCACCCCCAGCATCGGCGTCCGGCGGGTCGGACCATCGGTGAGCAGGCCGTTGACCACCTCGTTCACCGTGCCGTCGCCGCCGTGCACGACCACCAGGTCGTAGCCGTCGGCGGCCGCCTCGCGGGCCGCGTCCACCGCGTGCCCCCGATAGGTGGTCTCCAGCACCTCCAGTTTGACGTCGCTGGCCAGGGCGTGCGCCAGGACGTCGCGACCGGCCGGCGTCGTCGACGTCGCCTGCGGGTTCACCACCAGTAGGGCGAGCATGAATCGCAGCCTAATCGGGTGACCTACGATCGAGAACGTGTTGAGGACCGCCCTGCGCGCTGAGGCCGCGCCGATCACGGTGCGCATCGCCGGCGCGCTGGTGGGTGTGCAGGGCCTGGCCGGGCTGGTGTTCGCGGTCGCGCTGCTGGTACGCGCGGTCGGCGTCGGGTCGAAGGCCGGCGGTCCGCTGTACGGCGAAGCCGCCTATTTCGTGGTGATCGCCGCGGCCGTGGTGGCGGTGGCGATCGGCCTGGTCACCGGCCGCCGCTGGGCGCGCACCCCGGCGGTGGTGATCCAGATCCTGATGCTCGGCGTCGCCTGGTACACGATCGGGTCATCCGGCCAGCCGGTCGCCGGGACCGGGGTGGGCGTGCTGTCGGCGGCCGTGGTGGTGCTGGTGTTCACCGCGAAGGGCCGGGCCTGGGCGATCGGCGAGTGGCCGCCCGGCAACCCCGAGTCCTGACCGGTTCTACCGCTGTTCGCCCGGGTCGGCGAGGCTGGCCAAGGTGTTGTTGGCCAGGCGGTACACAGTCCAGCCGAGCACCGGCTGCGCGCCCAGCGACTGGTAGAAGCCGATGCTGGGGGTGTTCCAGTTCAGCACCGACCATTCCAGTCGGCCGAAGCCCTGCCGGACGCACTCCCGCGCCAGCGCGGCGAGCAACTCCCGGCCCAGGCCACGGCCACGATGCGTCGGCCGCACGAACAGATCTTCGAGGTAGATGCCCTGAGTGCCACGCCAGGTGGAGAAGGTGTGGAACCACAGGGCCATGCCCACGACCTCACCGTCGACCTCGGCGACGTGCCCGAAGACGGCGGGTGCGTCGGCGAACAGGGCGTGCCGCAGTTGCTCCGTGGTCAGCTCGCACTGCTCCGGCGCCTTCTCGTACTCGGCAAGTTCGTGCACCAGCGCGACGACGGTGGCCACGTCGGCCGGCTCGATGCGCCGGATGATGCCGGTGGTGCGGGCAGCGCGGCCAGTCAGTCGGTCCACGGCGGGATGTTAGACCGGATGACCTGCCGTTCGCCGCGCTCGGTGCCCAGCGTGGTGATTCCGGCGGGATCGAGCGCGAACCGGGCGCCGTCCGTTGCCGCCATGCCCAGCCAACTGGCGACCAGCACCCGGCCGAAGTGTCCGTGTCCGATCAGCACCACATCGCCGCTGTTCAGCGCGCTGGCCACCCGATCGAGCAGCAGATTGGCCCGCGCGCCGACCTGCTCGGCCGACTCGCCGGCCGGCACCGGACGGGACCAGATCGTCCAGTCCGGCACGGTCTCGCGGATGTGCTCGGTGGTCAGGCCCTCGTAGTCGCCGTAGTCCCACTCGGCCAGTTCGTCGGTGGTCTGGTCGACTTCGAGGCCGGCCAGTTTCGCGGTGTGCAGCGCGCGCTGGCGGGGGCTGCACAGCACCAGCGCCGGTGGCAGGTTGGTGCCGCGCAGTTTGCTCAGCACGAGCCCGGCGCGCCGGGCCTGCTGCTCGCCGACGCCGGTGAGCGGGATGTCGGTGCGGCCGGTGTGGCGCCCCGACTCGGACCATTCCGTCTCACCGTGTCGCAGCACATACAGCACCGGACCGGAGTCATTGGCTGGCACTGCGCCATCGTAGGCAGACCGGGGCCGGGGAATCGGGCGAAGTCGGGCCCCGCACCCTGTGCTGTTCATCTCCCCTCTTCGTGTAACGGCGCGAGCCGAATACCTGTCGGTGGTCGTGGCTACGGTGGCGGGCATGAGCCCGGACGAGCGGTTCGAATCGCTGGTGGACGAGTTGGTCGGCGTCGACGGGGTGACGCCGCCGATGTCGACTCGTGGCTTCGGCCGTTCCGCGCTGCGGGTGCACAACAAGATCTTCGCGATGGTGGTTCGCGGGCGGCTGGTGCTGAAGCTGCCCAGGAAGCGGGTGGACGCCTTGGTCGGGGAAGGGCTGGGTGTCCGGTTCGACGCGAACAAGGGCACGCCGATGAAGGAGTGGTTCAGCCTCGATCCCGCGTCGGAGTTGGCCTGGCTGCCCTTGGCGTGCGAGGCCCTGGACTTCGTCCGCTCCCGCTAGGAACCCGCTTGCCCCAATGTCTGGTGAGGCGAGCCGATTACCTGGAACGCCTCCTCGCGA
This sequence comes from Pseudonocardiaceae bacterium, assembly GCA_035552275.1. Classification (GTDB taxonomy): domain Bacteria; phylum Actinomycetota; class Actinomycetes; order Mycobacteriales; family Pseudonocardiaceae; genus DASVLX01. The sequence continues at coordinate 3,568 of DASZLR010000189.1, forward strand.
ATGGTGTCGGCGGCTTGCATCTCCCAGACGTAGCGCCCTGGCGCCAAGGGCATCGGGGCGACGTTGACCGCGAAGGCCGCCGGAATGTGGCTACCGTGCGCGATGCCGGGCGGCCGGCCAACCTCGCCTGCGGAGCCGTCGTGATGCTGTGACGGACCACCCGGCACCCAAGATGTGGATCTTACCGCTGGGTTCGGCCTGAGCGGCGTCGCAGAGGATGACCTGCGCTTCGATCGGTGAGGCCATCAGCAGATCGTCACATTGCCGGTACTCGCGAGTCCTAG
>DASZLR010000190.1:0-17400 GCA_035552275.1 Pseudonocardiaceae bacterium
CGATGGAAGTACGACGCCGGGTTGGCGAACGCCGTGCTGCGCAGCGCCAGGAACCGCTCGACATACCACCGGCGGATGTCGTCGAGGTGGGCGTCGACGTAGATGGAGAAGTCGAACAGGTCGGAGATGGCCAGCCTGGGCGCCGGTTGCAGGACGTTGAGGCCCTCGATGATGAGGATGTCCGGCTGGCGGACAACCTGGCTCTCGCCGGGCACGATGTCGTAGCTCAGGTGCGAGTAGACCGGCGCGCGCACTTCCTCGCGGCCGGCCTTCACATCCGCGACGAACCGCAGCAGCGCCCGCCGGTCGTAGCTTTCCGGGAAGCCCTTGCGGTTCGTCAGTCCCTGGCGTTCCAGTTCCGCCTGTGGCCACAGGAACCCGTCGGTGGTGACCAGATCGACCTGCGGATGGTTCGGCCAGCGGGACAGCAGCGTGCGCAGCACCCGGGCGGTGGTCGACTTGCCGACCGCGACGCTGCCGGCGACGCCGATCACGAACGGCACCCGTTCGGCCCGAGTGCCGAGGAACGTGGTGGTCGCGGCGTGCAACCGCTGCCGGGCGGCCACCTGGAGGTTGATCAACCGGGACAGCGGCACGAAGATCGCCGCGACCTCGTCCAGCGAGGTCGGCTCACCCAGGCCCCGCAAGCGATCCAGTTCGGCGTCGTTGAGCGCCAGCGGCGTGGCCGCCCGCAGCGCCCGCCACTGGTCGCGGTCCAGCTCGACATACGGCGTCAGCTCGCGGGCACGTGCCACCCCTGCCAGTGTCCACTGTGGCCCTCGCCACACTTCGCGCGGGTCGTGGTCGCCTGACCCGTCAGGCACGTAGTCGCAGGCCCTGCGGGGTGGCCCGGAAGCCGACCTCCCGCAACGCCTCGGCCAGCCGGGACGTCAGCACGGTCTCGCCGTCGGCGCGCCGCAGCGACAGTCCACCCAGCCAACCGTCCCGCACCACCGTGGCCAGCCCCTCGGCCGCGGCCCGCAGCATCCCGTCATCGGTGCCGAACGACAGCAGCGACTTCCCGCCCCGCTCCACGTACAGCACCGGCGAGCCATCGACCAGGACCACCAGCGCGCCGGCCTTGCGCGCCGGCCGATGCCGGGTCTCGCTGGTCATCGGGGCCGGCCAGGCCAGCGCCGCGCCGTAGGGCTGCGCCAGATCGGCCGCCGCCAGCACCAGCACGCTCGGTGGCGCCCCGGGATCGCGGCCACTGGGCTGGGACAGCGCCCGCAGCCGGTCGGCGGCGCCCTTCGCCGCGAACTGGGCCGCGCCCAACCCGTCCACCAGATAGCCGCGCACCACCTGACCGGATTCCTCCATCGCGCGCAGCACCCGGTACACGCCGGCGAAGCCGCCGCTGACCCGCTCGGCGTCCAGCGCGCCACGGGTCAGCACGCCGTGCCGTTCCAGGAACGCCTCGGCGCGGGCGTGCGCCCGCCGGGTCGGATCGGCTTCTCGTTCCGGCGCCAGCGACCACCGGCCGGCCACCGTCGGCGGACCCGACCGGCTCGGCGAGGTCGGGCGGGTGACACCGGCCTGGGCCCGCAGCCGGGCGTACCGGCCGCGCGGCGCCGAACGACGCGGCTTGTGCGCCGCGCCCTTGCCGGACACCAGCGCACGCAGCGGAGCGAGGGTGTCGTTGCTGGCCAGGCCCGCCCACACCAGATCCCACAGCGCCTCGATCAGCGGGCCGTCGGCCACCGTCGGCTCACCGTGGTCGAGCAGGATCGCGCCGACCCGGTCGGCCAACTGCCGGAAGAACAGCGCGCCGCCCTCCAAAGTGGACACGATGGCGCGGTGCACCGGAGAATCCGGAACCGCGTCCGCTACCTCGGGCAGCAACAGGTCGGCGACATCGGTGGGCGCCAGCGCCAGCCAGCCGTCGCCACCCGACAGCGCGCCGCAGCCGGTCCAGCTGACCTCGCCGGTCGCGGTCAGCTCATCGAGCAGCGCGGGGGAGTAGCCGGGCAGCCGGGCCGGCAGGATCACCGATTCCAGCGCGCTGGCCGGCAATGGCGCCCCGGCCAGTTGCTCGATCACGTTCAGCGCGTCGTCCACGGTCGCGGTGCGCACCGCCTGCAACGGCCGGTTGGACAGCGGCGTGATGCCGTGCCAGGACGGCAGGAACCGGCCCAGCGTGGCCGGCTCCACCGGCTCGACCTCCGCGCGCAGCCGGGCCAGCGAGCCCCGCCGCAGCCGCCGCAGCACCTCGCTGTCGCAGTACTCCGGTCCGGCTGGACCAATAGACTCCACTGTGGACCGAAGCGGGCGCAGCTCGCCGCGCACCAACCGGCCGGTGCCGACCATCCGGTCCAACACGCCGGCGACCACCGCCACGCCCAGCCCGAACCGAGCGGCCGCCTCGGCCGCGGTGAACGGGCCACGACAGCGCGCGTAGCGGATCAGCAAGTCTCCCAACGGATCCGGCACCGGATCGGTGAACGCCTCCGGCACGCCGACCGGCAGCGCCACGCCCAGCGCGTCACGCACCTTGCCGGCGTCCTCGATCGCCAGCCACCGCTGCTCCCCGGCGATGCGCACCTCGATCGCCCGCCGCGCCGCCGCGAGCTCGGCCAACCAGTCCGCCCGAACCCCGCGCTCAGAAGCCTCCACTGTGGACAGATCGCCGACGAACCGGAGCAGGTCCGCGGCGCCCTCCGCGTTCCGCGCCTGCCGGGCCGGCGACAACCGTTGCAGATCCGCCTCGATCTCGGCGAGCACGTCCGGATCGAGTAGCTCGCGAATCGCCTCCGAGCCCAGCAACTCGGCCAGCAGCGCGGTGTCCAGCGACAGCGCCGCCGCCCGCCGCTCGGCCAGCGGGGTGTCCGTCTCGTAGAGGAACATGCCGACGTAGCCGAACAACAGGCTGCGCGCGAACGGCGACGCCGACGGCGTCTCCACCTCGACCACCCGCACCCGCCGGGTCCGCACGTCGGTCATCAGCTCGCGCAGCCCCGGCACGTCGTACACGTCCTGGAGGCATTCCCGCATCGCCTCCAGCACCACCGGGAACCGCTCGTACTGGGACGCCACCGAGAGCAGTTGCGCGGACCGCTGGCGCTGCTGCCACAACGGCATCCGGCGGTGCGGATCGCGCCGGGGCAGCAGCAGCGAGCGGGCCGCGCACTCCCGGAACCGGGCGGCGAACAGCGCCGAGGTGCCGACCTCGTTCACCACCGCCTGCTCCACCTCGTCCGGATCGAACAGAACGTCCGAAGCGGACGGTGGCACCGGTGTGCCCTGATCGTCCACGGTGTCCGGCAGTCGCAACACGATCCCGTCGTCGGAGTGCGCGGCGTGCGCCTTGACACCGCGCCGTTCCGCCAACCGGGCCACGATCAGCAACGCCCACGGCGCGTTCACCTGCGCGCCGAACGGCGAGTGCACCACCAGCCGCCAGTCGCCCAACTCGTCGCGAAACCGCTCGACCAGGATCGTCCGGTCGTCCGGCACGTGCCGAGTCGATTCCCGCTGCTCGCGGAGATAGTTCAGCAGGTTGTCCGTGGCCCACTCATCGAGCCCGGCGGCACCCGCCCGCGCCCGCGCCGCCGGCTCGTCGGCGGCGGCCAGCTCGCGCAGGAAAGCGCCGACCGCGCGACCGAGCTCCAGCGGCCGGCCGGGTGCGTCGCCCTTCCAGAACGGCATCCGCGCGGCCTGGCCGGGAGCCGGCGTGACGATCACCCGGTCCGGCGTGATGTCCTCGACCCGCCAGGACGAGGTGCCGAGCAGGAACACGTCGCCGACCCGCGACTCGTACACCATCTCCTCGTCCAGCTCGCCGACCCGCGAGCCGGCGCCCCGCTCGTTCGGCGGTGTCATCACGGTGAACAGGCCCCGGTCCGGAATGGTGCCGCCGGAGGTGACGGCCAGCCGCTGCGCGCCCGGTCGGCCACGCAGTTCGCCGGTCACCCGGTCCCAGGTGATCCGCGGCCGCAGCTCGCCGAACTCCTCGCTGGGATAACGGCCGGCGAGCATGTCCAGCACCGCGTGCAGCGCCGAGTCCGGCAGCGCGGCGAACGGCGCGGCCCGGCGGACCAGACCGGCCAACTCGGTCACGGTCCAGGTGTCCACCGCCACCATCGAAACCACGTGCTGTGCCAACACATCCAGTGGATTGCGCGGATAGCGCAGCGCCTCGATCGCCCCGGCCGCCATCCGCTCGGCCACCACCGCGCAGGACACCAGATCGCCGCGGAACTTGGGAAACACCACCCCTCGGGACACCGCGCCGACCTGATGCCCGGCCCGGCCGATGCGCTGGAGTCCGGACGCGACCGTCGGCGGCGCCTCCACCTGCACCACCAGATCGACCGCGCCCATGTCGATACCCAGCTCCAGCGAGGATGTGGCGACCACGCACGGCAGCCGGCCGGACTTCAGGTCTTCTTCGACGGTGCCGCGCTGTTCGCGGGACATCGAGCCGTGGTGCGCGCGGGCGACCACCGGCGGCGCGCCGTAGGAGACACCGGACTCGGCGATCGCCTGGGCCGGGAACTGGCCCGGCCCGATGATCGCCTCCTGCCCGGCGGCCAGCTCGTTCAACCGCGCGGTCAGCCGCTCCGCGAGCCGGCGGGAGTTGGCGAACACGATCGTGGAGCGATGCGCCAGCACCAGATCCAGGATGCGGCGCTCCACCGCCGGCCAGATCGACGGCCGCTTGATTCCACCGGCCGCCGATCCGGTGATCTCCTCCAACGTGCCGATGCCGCCCTGCACCGGCAGTCTCTCGCCGGGCGGGCCGTCGACAACCGGTGGCGCGTCGAGTTCCGCCAGGTCCGGTACCGGCACCTCGACCCGGATCTCGACCGACTTGCCGATCGTCGGGCGCACCACGGTCACCGGCCGGCCGCCGGCCAGGAACGCGCTCACCTCGTCCACCGGACGCACCGTCGCCGACAAGCCGATCCGCTGCGCCTGGCCCGGGTGCGGGTGCCCCGCGGTGTCCGCCAGCAGCGCGTCCAACCGTTCCAGGGACAGCGCCAGATGCGCGCCGCGCTTGGTGCCGGCGACCGCGTGCACCTCGTCCACGATCACCGTGCGCACCCCGCGCAGCGACTCCCGCGCGGACGAGGTGAGCAGCAGGAACAGCGATTCCGGCGTGGTGACCAGCACATCCGGTGGGGTGCGCAGGAACGAGCGGCGCTGTTGCGGCGGGGTGTCGCCGGTGCGGGTGGCGACCGTGATGTCCGGCTCCGGGACGCCGATCCGGACCGCGGCCTGCCGGATGCCGGCCAGCGGCGCCCGCAGGTTGCGCTGCACGTCCACGGCCAGCGCCTTCAGCGGCGACACGTACAGCACCCGGCAGCGGTGGCGCGGGTCGGTGGGCTGCTCGGCGGCGGCGAGCCGGTCCAGCGCCCAGAGGAACGCGGCGAGTGTCTTGCCCGAGCCGGTCGGCGCGACCACCAGGGTGTGCGAGCCGGCCGACACCGCCTGCCAGGCGCCGCGCTGAGCTTCGGTGGGCGCGGCGAACGCGCCGGTGAACCACTCCCGGGTGGCCGGCGAGAACAGCGCCAGCACCTCGGTTGCCGGGCACGCGGCAGGGTTCTCCGTCACGCCGTCATCCTCGCCCACCCCACCGACAATTCCACTGGTAGCGCCAAGCTACCGCCGGTTGCGCATGTTCCACAGCGCGCGCACGCCGACCACGATCGCCGACACCAGCACGGCGGCGATCGCGAGCTGGCCGGTGAGGGACGACAGCCCGGTCGGATCGGCGGCGGCGAGCGGCATTCCACCGACGATAGTCGCGGTCGGTAGCCTGACCACCGATGCGTACTACCGCTTTCCGCAGGATGATGGCCGACGAGTTCGGCAACGCCCGGGCGGACATGATCGCCGGCAGCCATGTGTTCGCCGACCTCGGTGGCACCACGGTGAACCAGGCGCTGGCCGCCGGAGCGCCACCGAAGCAGATCTGGCTGGCGGTGTGCGAGGCGTTCGACGTGCCGGCCGAGCGTCGATAGCTGTCGACAGCGGTCGATGTCGGTGCCCGGTGCCACCATCGACGGGTCAGACTTCCCATCAGGAATGAGGCCCGGTCATGGCTGGAAATGTGGCTCCCGTCGCCGACGAGCGCAGCGGACTGCTCGCCTTTCTCGCCCAGCAGCGCTATGTGCTCCGGCTGACCGCGCACGGGCTCACCGACGAGCAGGCGAGGCTGGCGCCGTCGGCCAGCGCACTCAGCGTGGGCGGCCTGATCAAGCATGTGGTCAGCACCGAGCGGGGGTGGATCGACACCGTGCTGCGACGCCCGGCGGAGAATTCGCCAGACGAGTACCTGGCCAATTTTCAGCTCGGCCCGGACGAGACGCTCGCGGGCGTGCTCGACCACTATGCGGAGGTCGCGGCCGAGACGGAGCGGGTCATCGCCGGGATCGCCGACCTGGGACAGCCGGTGCCGGTGCCGGCCGCGCCGTGGTTCCCCAAGGACGTGCAGGCGTGGTCGGTGCGCTGGGTGCTGCTGCATCTGATCGAGGAGACGGCGCGGCACGCCGGCCACGCCGACATCGTGCGCGAGTCGATCGACGGTGCGCAGGCGTTTCCGCTGATGGCCGCCGTGGAGAACTGGCCGCCCTCGCCGTGGATGCGGCCCTGGAAAGCACCGGAGTCGGCGTCGGCATCGCCGCCGGTTCGGTGAGTCGCCGGCCGGTCGGTCGGAGGATTTTTCGACTTCTTCCACCCGCGTCGGCGTGTCGACCCTTGCTCGAACACCTGTTCGTCTACTGTGTCGTTTGACGCGACACAGGCACAAGTCAACTGAGGACACCGAGATGGCACCAGCACCAGACAAGGGCAAGGCGCTCGAACTGGCCCTTGCCCAGATCGACAAGCAGCACGGCAAGGGATCCGTGATGCGCCTCGGCGAGCGTCCGTACGCGCCGATCGAGGTCATCCCGACCGGCTCCATCGCACTCGACGTGGCCCTGGGTATCGGCGGTCTCCCCAGGGGTCGCGTTGTCGAAATATACGGACCTGAATCGAGCGGAAAAACCACCGTCGCTTTGCATGCAGTGGCGAATGCGCAAAAGGCCGGCGGAATAGCGGCGTTTATCGACGCCGAGCACGCGCTCGATCCGGACTACGCCAAGAAGCTCGGCGTGGACACCGACGCGCTGCTGGTCTCCCAGCCGGACACCGGCGAGCAGGCGCTGGAGATCGCGGACATGCTGATCCGCTCGGGCGCGCTGGACATCCTGGTCATCGACTCGGTGGCCGCGCTTGTCCCGCGCGCCGAAATCGAGGGTGAGATGGGCGACGCGCACGTCGGCCTGCAGGCTCGGCTGATGAGCCAGGCGCTCCGGAAAATCACCGGCGCGCTCAGCAATTCCGGCACTACCGCCATTTTCATTAACCAGCTCCGGGAAAAGGTAGGTGTGTTTTTCGGCAGTCCGGAAACCACAACTGGTGGAAAAGCGCTGAAATTCTATGCCTCGGTCCGGCTGGATGTCCGCCGAATTGAGACATTGAAGGACGCCGGCGACGCGGTCGGTAACCGGACCAGGGTCAAGGTCGTCAAGAACAAGGTCAGCCCGCCGTTCAAACAGGCCGAGTTCGACATCCTCTACGGGCACGGCATCAGCCGTGAGGGCTCGCTGATCGACATGGGTGTCGAGCACGGCATTCTGCGCAAGTCCGGCGCCTGGTACACGTATGAGGGTGACCAACTCGGTCAGGGCAAGGAGAACGCGCGGCGGTTCCTGCTGGAGAACCAGGACGTGGCGAACGAGGTCGAGAAGCGCATCAAGGAAAAGCTTGGTGTCGGGCCAGTGTTGGACGCGGACGGAAGCGCGCCGGCCGCGCCCGTCGAGTTCTGATCGGTCGGGTCGTTCGGATATGGCCGCGCAGAGCATTGAAACCGTTGCCCAGGCCAAGGAGTGCTGCCTTCGGTTGCTGGCAGCTCGGCCCCGCACGCGGGCCGAGCTGCACCAGGCGCTGGTTCGCCGGGGCGCGGCCGAGGACATGGCCGAGCAGGTGCTCGGCCGGCTGGACGAGGTCGGCTTGGTAGACGACGCCGGGTTCGCCGAGCAGTGGGTGCGGTCCCGGCACACCTATCAGGGCATGGGCCGCCGGGCGCTGGTTTCCGAGCTGCGTCGGCGAGGCGTGGAGGACTCGGTGGCCGCGGAAGCCGCCAACGCGGTCGACGCGGACGCCGAGGAACAGCGGGCTCGTCAGCTGGTCCGAGCCAAGCTGCGCATCGCCTCGTCCGCCGACGAGACGACTCAGATTCGCCGGCTGGTCTCGATGCTGGCGCGCAAGGGATATTCCTCGGGACTGTCGTACCGGGTGGTCAAGGACGAACTGCGCAACGTAGGCGCGGACACCAATCTCCTGGACGGTGCCCTTGGCGAATAGCCGCTCTGATCCGGGCTTCTTCGTCAACCGATCAAGCTAGTCGGACATACTGCCGGTCGGCTCCAATGACGAATTGCCATGCTTCCACGGGAGGTTCGCCGTTGGCTTGCCACCACCGGTAGGCGGTTTCAGTTTCGTCCCAGAGCCGGCGCGGTCCGGATTGACGGACGACGAACTGACCTTTCCGGTCGCCGGGCACGACACTGGCCCAGGACCGCGACAGTGGGTCAATCAACCAGGCCACACCATGTCGACGTTGCTCGGTGCGTTTCCACACGGCGTGCCGGCATTGCGGGACCGCCACGGCGATAGCCCACTGCGACGCATCGCGCAGCAGCGTGGTCCACGGCTCAATCTCGGTATAGCTGACGTCGGCGGCCGGATCGTCCCAGCGGAGTTCGCTCAAACCGGCGGCCGGCGTGCGTTGCGCCCTGAGTTCCATGAACCCGACACGCATCGGCACCGCCCTGCCGGTCGCGGCGCCGTCCTCGCCGACCGTGAAACGAACCAGCGGGCCGGACGCCAACTCGGTCCGCACCGGGACCACGATCACCGCGCCGGGACTCGCCTGCTCCACCCACGCGTACGGGAACCGGCCAAGTTGCACCGTGGCGGTGACGATCACCCGGTCATAGGGCGCCCTGGACGACCAGCCGGCCGCGCCGTCATCGCAGACCACGGTCGGCTTGTGGCCGGCGGGGTCCAGGTTCGCGCGGGCGAGGTCAGCCAGCACCGGGTCGACCTCGATGCTGGTCACCGCGTCGTCGCCGAGCCGGGCGGCCAGCAGAGCGGCGTTGTAGCCGGTCCCGGTGCCGATCTCCAGCACGTGGTCACCGTCACGAACGTCCAGAACATCGAGCATCCCCACCACAGCCGAGGGCATCGACGCGGAGCACGTCGGTCGATGACCGATGTTCGGCCATTCGGTTGCGCCGTCATCGAACTGGGTCACGATGACCCGGTCCGAATACACCGCGTCCAACCAGCGGTCAGGCTCGCTGCCCCGGTCGATCGGCAGATAGCCGGTCTCCGGCTCGTCAGCCCACATGCGGCCGGGGATGAACCGCTCACGTGGCACCGCGCCGAGCACAGATGCCCAGTCGGCAGGCAGCAATCCGCGGCTGTCCAGGTCAGCGACCAGCGCACCAGGACCAATAGCCAGCGTCACTCGCCCTGATCCGGATCGACGTAGTCGCGGGGGTCGATCTCGACCTCGGTTCGTTTGTCGCCCTGCGCCGAATGGTCGCCGTCCTCGTCCGTCGTGTCAGGACCGGCCATGTCGTTGTCCTCGCTCGCTAAAAATGCTGTGCGTGTAATGGTCCACCAGGGGGACGGCGGCTGAGCAACTGTTGGATGACATCAATGCTGGGTGGGCACTGTGTCTCCACATGCGAATGATCAAGCTCTTTGTGGGTCAGATCGCGTGTGTGACTTGTCACAAGAGGTCAAACCCGGCACAGTCGGCGTCAGGACTCTGCGGGTGCCGCGGCCCACCCCTGTCCGCACGACTCGGTCCCGACCCGCTGGCCGCACGCCGGAGGTGCACATGTCCAACAGGGAGACAACCGACCTCGATCGGGCGATTGGCCAGCTCAGGCAGTGTGTGGGCTCGCTTCGTTCACGCTACGGCGAATCCGCTGGCGTGCGCAGGCTGATCAACGATCTGGAGCGGTTGGACATCGACGCGGCCGACCTCGCGGGCCGCGCCGGACGTTCCACCCCGCCGAAGCCACGTCAGGGCGACAGTGGTAAACCCGAGGTCGTTGTGGTTCCGGACACACCGTACGACCCCGCGTTGTGGCATGGCGCGGACGACGAGGGCGTCGGTGGGGTCCATCCACATCGCTAGTGATCGCCCCACAGACGTGGCCATCGCGAGGACAAGGACAACATGACCACTGGCGTCGACGCTCCCGGCCGGGCGCGGATCGAGGCACGCACGCTCCGGACCGATCGCTGGTGGCTCTCGCCGGTGACGACGTTCGTCGTGCTGCTCGCGTTCGTCGTTTATCTCACCTGGGCTGTGTTGGTGAACGGCGACTACTTCTGGGAGCCCTACATCTCCCCGTTGTACTCGCCGTGCCTCACCGGCAACTGCGTGCCGGGCAGCGGCTGGGGTTGGTTCCCCAGCATCGCCCCGGTGACCCCCGGACTGATCATCATCGTGTTCCCGATGGGCTTCCGGCTCACCTGCTACTACTACCGGAAGGCGTACTACCGGTCGTTCTGGGCGTCGCCGCCGGCCTGCGCGGTGGCCGAGCCGCACGCCAAGTACACCGGTGAGACCCGCTTTCCGCTGATCCTGCAGAACATCCACCGGTACTTCTGGTACATCGCGCTGGTGTTCGCGGTGATCCTCAGCTACGACTTCGTGATCTCGCTGCGCGACCATCAGGGCCACTGGGGTCACCTGGGACTGGGCAGTCTGGTGCTGCTGGTCAACATCGCGCTGATCTGGGCGTACACCCTGTCCTGCCACTCCTGTCGGCACATCGTCGGCGGTCGGTTGAAGCACTTCTCGAAGCATCCAGTGCGCTATCGGGCCTGGACGCTGGTGTCCAAACTGAACAACTGGCACATGGCGCTGGCGTGGTCCTCCCTGGTGTGGATCGGGCTTACCGACCTGTACATCAGGTTGGTCGCCGCCGGTGTGTTCGCCGATCCGCGATTCTTCTGACGACCGCAGCAAACTGCGAAGAGGGCAAGAGGGGCACGACACATGACCGAGGTTGAGCGGCACCCCTATGACGTGATCGTGATCGGCGCCGGTGGTGCCGGGCTGCGCGCCGCGATCGAGGCCCGGCAGCACGGCCTGCGGGTCGCGGTGGTGTGCAAGTCCTTGTTCGGCAAGGCGCACACCGTGATGGCCGAGGGCGGTTGCGCCGCGTCGATGGGCAATTCCAACTCCAACGACAACTGGCAGGTGCATTTCCGCGACACCATGCGCGGCGGCAAGTTCCTCAACAACTGGCGGATGGCCGAACTGCACGCCAGGGAAGCCGCTGATCGGGTCTGGGAGCTGGAGACCTACGGCGCGCTGTTCGACCGGACCGCGGACGGCCGGATCAGCCAGCGCAATTTCGGCGGCCACAGCTACCCCCGGCTGGCCCACGTCGGTGACCGCACCGGCCTGGAGCTGATCCGCACCATGCAGCAGAAGATCGTGTCGTTGCAGCAGGACGACTTCAAGGCCTCCGGCGACTACGAGGCGAACCTCAAGGTGTTCGCCGAGTGCACGATCACCGAACTGCCACGCGACGAACAGGGCCGGATCGCCGGCGCGTTCGGCTACTGGCGGGAGACCGGCCGGTTCGTGCTCTTCGAGGCGCCCGCGGTGGTGCTGGCCACCGGTGGCATCGGCAAGTCGTTCAAGGTGACCTCGAACTCCTGGGAGTACACCGGCGACGGGCACGCGCTGGCCCTGCGCGCCGGCGGCCGGCTGATCAACATGGAGTTCGTGCAGTTCCACCCGACCGGCATGGTCTGGCCGCCGTCGGTGAAGGGAATCCTGGTCACCGAGGGCGTGCGCGGCGACGGCGGCGTGCTGCGCGACGTCAACGACAAGCGGTTCATGTTCGACTACATCCCCGAGGTGTTCAAGGACCAGTACGCCGACAACGAGGCCGAGGCCGACCGCTGGTACGCCGACCAGGACAGCAACCGGCGCACGCCGGACCTGCTGCCCAGGGACGAGGTCGCCCGCGCGATCAACGCCGAGGTCAAGGCCGGCCGCGGCTCGCCGCACGGCGGGGTGTTCCTGGACATCTCCAGCCGGCTGCCGGCCGAGGAGATCAAACGCCGGCTGCCCTCGATGTACCACCAGTTCAAGGAACTGGCCGATGTGGACATCACCGCCGAACCGATGGAGGTCGGTCCGACCTGCCACTACGTGATGGGCGGGGTCGAGGTCGACCCGGACACCGCCGCCGCCGTCGGAGTCACCGGGCTGTTCGCGGCCGGCGAGGTCGCCGGCGGGATGCACGGCTCGAACCGGCTGGGTGGCAACTCGCTGTCGGACCTGCTGGTGTTCGGCCGGCGGGCCGGCGCGGGCGCGGCGGCCTACGTCACCGGGCTGGCCGACCGCCCGACGATCAGCGAGTCCGATGTGGACGCCGCGGGCGCTGCGGCGTTGGCGCCGTTTGACTCGGTCGGCGACGGGGAGACCGGGGCCACCGAGAATCCGTATGCGGTGCACCAGGAACTGCAGCAGATGATGAACGACCTGGTCGGCATCATCCGCCGAGAAGGCGAACTGCGGCAGGCGATCGAGCGGCTCGGCGGTCTCAAGCGGCGCGCTGGCACCGTCGCGGTGGAGGGCCACCGCCAGTTCAACCCCGGCTGGCACCTGGCACTGGACCTGCGCAACATGTTGCTGGTCAGCGAGTGCGTGGCCAAGGCCGCGCTGGAGCGCACCGAAAGCCGCGGCGGGCACACCCGCGAGGACCATCCGCGGATGGAGGCCGAGTGGCGCAACACCTTGCTGCGCTGCGCGGTGAACGCAGCCGGCGATGGCATCGACCTGGTCCGTGCGGACCAGGTGCCGATGCGGTCGGAACTGCTGGACCTGTTCGAGTACGGCGAGTTGCAGAAGTACTTCACCCCGGAAGAACTGGCCGGACACCGCGGAAAGGAAGCCTGATGACCTACCAGGGACAGTTCCGGGTCTGGCGCGGCGACTCGGACAAGGGCGAACTGCGGGACTTCACCGTGGAGGTCAACGACGGCGAGGTGGTGCTCGACGTCATCCACCGGCTGCAGGCCACCCAGGCGCCGGATCTGGCTGTGCGGTGGAACTGCAAGGCCGGCAAGTGCGGCTCCTGTTCCGCCGAGATCAACGGCCGGCCGCGATTGCTGTGCATGACGCGGATGTCGGTCTTCGCCGAGGACGAGGTCGTCACCGTCACCCCGATGCGAACCTTCCCGGTGATCCGGGACCTGGTGACCGACGTGTCGTTCAACTACGTCAAGGCGCGGGAGATCCCGTCGTTCGCGCCGCCGCCGGACGTGGCGCCCGGCGACTACCGGATGAGCCAGCAGGATGTGGCGCGCTCGCAGGAGTTCCGCAAGTGCATCGAGTGCTACTTGTGCCAGGACACCTGCCACGTGCTGCGCGACCACGAGGAGAACAAGGAGTCCTTCGCCGGCCCCCGGTTCCTGATGCGGATCGCCGAGCTGGAGATGCATCCGCTGGACGCCGCCGACCGGGTGCCGGCCGCCCGGTCCGAGCACGGCCTCGGGTTCTGCAACATCACCAAGTGCTGCACCGAGGTCTGTCCGGAAGGCATTCACATCACCGACAACGCGCTCATTCCGTTGAAGGAGCGCGTTGTCGACCGCACCTACGACCCGCTCACCCGGCTGTTCCGCCGCCGCGACAAGTCCACCGACACAACGGCCACTGACACAAACGCCGCTGACAAACCCGACAAGTCTGCCGACAAGCCGATCGACGACTCCACTGCCTAGTCCGCCGAGTAGCCCGTTCCAGCCGACCCGCCACCGACCTTGAGGAACACTTGAGGTTGGCGGCTATGGTGTCGCGAGCACGCCAGATCCGGTGGAAGGGGCCCGTAGGTGCGGATGCTGATCGTGGAGGACGAGGACGGACCCGCGCACGCGCTCACGTCCGCGCTGACTCGACGCGGCTTCGTGGTGGAGCGCTCGGTGGACGGCTCGGACGCGCTCGACCGACTGGCCGGCATCGAGGTCGTGGTGCTGGATCTCGGCCTGCCGGAGATCGACGGCATCGAGCTGTGTCGCAAGATCCGCTCGATCAGCGATGTGCCGATCATCGCGGTGACGGGCGTGTTCAAGGACGTGTCCGACCGCATCCTCGGCCTGCACGCGGGCGCCGACGACTACCTGCTCAAGCCGTTCGACGTGGGCGAGCTGGTGGCCCGGGTGCACGCGGTGATCCGGCGCGGGGGCGGCGCCCACTCGTTAGTCGGCAACACCGAGGAGTCGATCAAGGTCGGCGACGTGGAGATCCAGCTCAGCCGGCACGAGGTCATCGTGGCCGGCGAGGTGGTCAAGTTGGCGCGCAAGGAGTTCGCGCTGCTGGTCCTGGTCGCCGAGGCCGGTGGCGCGGTGTGCACCAGGGAGCGCATCCTGGCCGAGGTGTGGCAGGACAGCTCGCCGGCCGGGAACCGCACCCTGGACGTGCACGTCGGTAACGTGCGCACCAAGTTGGGTCGGCCATGGATCCTGGACACCGTGCGCGGCATCGGATACCGCCTCGGCCGCCCGCCCGCCGGTGCGGACAGCAGCGGTCCGGCCGGGCCCGGCCAGGACCAGTAAGGCGGGCGGGTGCGCACCAGGCTGCTCGGCATCGCCATCGCGCTGGTGGTGTTGGTGGTGCTCGGACTCGGTGTGCCGCTGGGCCTGGCGATCGCCGGCGGCGAGGGCCAGAGCCTGTTCGTGGACCGGGTCACCGACACCCAGTTGTTCGCCTCACTGGCGCAGGGGCCGCTGGCCGAGGGGCAACCCGACGGGCTGACCGACACCCTGGGCCGCTACCAGCAGGTCTATGGCATTCAGGCGGTGGTGCTGCGGCTGGACGGCACGCCGGTGGCGGGTTCGGCCGCCCCGCCGGTCGATCTGACCGATCCGGTCGTCGCGCAGGCCGTCAAGAACGCCTTGGCCGGCGAGCCGCCGACTAACCCGCCCACGTTGCTGCCGTGGGATTCCACGCCACTGGTGGTGGCCGAGCCGGTGCTGGTCGGCGGGGAGCTGTCCGGGGTGGCGCTGACCGTCTCGTCCACCGCGAACGTCCGGTCGATCATTCTGCGGTACTGGGGCGAGGTAACGGCCGGGGCGATCCTGGGCATCATCATCGGTGTGCTGGTGGCGCTGGCGCTGGTCCGGTGGATTCTGCGGCCGGTGCGGCAGTTGGACGACGCGACCGCGCGGCTGGCCACCGCGGTGGTCAGCGGCCGGCCGGTCGCTCCGGTCCGTGGCGCCGGCGAGGGCGGCCCACCCGACCTCCGCGGCCCGCCGGAGCTGCGCCGGCTGTCCCGGTCGTTCGACCAGATGACCGAGACCGTCGTCGGCGCCCTGGCCGCGCAGCGGACCTTCGTCGCGGACGCGTCGCACCAACTGCGCAATCCCTTGCACGCCTTGCTGTTGCGGCTGCGCAACATGGACGGCCAGGTCCGCGCGGAGGCGGTCGAGCACCACGGGGCGGCCATCGACCAGGCCCGGCGGTTCGAGGCGATTCTCGATGACCTGCTCACCATGGCCCGCGCGCAGTCCGACACGGTGCCGCCGGTCGAGGTGAATGTCGGCTCGGTGGTGAAGGCGAAGATCGCCGAGTGGCAGGTGGTCGGGCAGTCCCGGGATGTGTTGCTGGTGCTGGACGGCGAGCCCGGCGGCCTGGCGGTGGCGCCGGCGCGGGGTCTGGAAACTATGCTGGACGCGTTGCTGGACAACGCGTTGAAGTTCTCCGAGCCGGGCACCGCGGTCACCGTGGACGTGCGCCGGTCGTCGGATACCGCACCCACTGTGTCGATCGCGGTGCGCGACCACGGACCGGGGATGCGGCCCGAGGAGTTGACGCGGGCGACCGACCGGTTCTGGCGCAGTCCCACGCATCACAACGTGGTCCGCGGCTCGGGGCTGGGGCTGGCGATCGTGGCGCGCACCGTGGAGCGGGTGGACGGCCGGGTTCAGCTCGACCTGCCGGATGGCGGCGGCCTGCGGGTCACAGTGACCCTGCCGGCCTCAGACGGTCAGAACTTCGCCGACCGATAGTAGGCGACAGCGCCGTCGTGCAGCGGGATCGGCGCGGTGTAGATGGCCTGCTGGACGTCGATCGATCGGGCCGTCTGGCTGGCCTGGATCAGCTGCGCCTGCCCGCTGAACACGGCGCCGAGCAGCGCCTGGGCGACGTTGTCGGGCAGCCGGTCGGTGACCAGCAGCAGGTCGGGCACGACGAGCGTGGTCGGCGGTGGGCCGGTCATGCCGTACACCGAGTCGGGGATCTCGCCCTTGGCATAGATGTTCGGGTTGCCGGCCTGGATCGGCCCGATCAGGTCGGACAGGTCCAGGATGCGGAGCTTGCCTTCGGCGGCCTTGGTGGTCAGGCCGGGCGTGGGCAGCCCGCCGGACCAGACGAGCGCGTCGATCCGGCCCCGCAGCAGCGCGCTGATGGCGCCGTCGAGGCCCAGCGACTGGTTGTTGACGACGTCCTGCGGAGACATCCCGGCGGCCGCCAGCAGCCGCTGCGAGATCAGCGCCACGCCCGAGCCGGGCGCGCCCATCGACACGGTGTGCCCACGGAGGTCGCCGAACTTCGCGATCGGCTCGTCGGCCCGCACCACGACCTGCACGTAGTCGTCGTAGAGCCGACCCAGCGCGCGCAGGCCGGGGAAACTGGCGTATCCGGTGTCGGCGGCGTCGGCCGCGCTGATCGCGACGTCCGCGCCGTTGGTCCGGAGCAGCCCGACGTTGGCCACCGATCCGGAGGTTTTCAGCACGTTCACGTTGACGCCGAGCTGCGCGTCCCACACCGTGCGCAGCCCCACGCCCAGTGGGTAGTACACGCCGTCGGGGTTGCCGGTGGCCAGGCGCAGCGTCATGCCGGCGTAGCTGGGCCGGTTGTCGGCGACGTACCAGAGCCCGCCCAGCGTCGCCGCGAGCAGCACGACGACCACCAGCGCGGTCCAGCGCACCGGCCGGGGGACGCGGCGAAGCACAGGCAGCACCCGACCATCGTGCCAGCCCGATCAACCGTCCGTTTGTAGGCTCTTTTCATCGCTGCGCCCGTGGCGGCTTCGGCACGGGCGATCGCGGTCCGCCATGATGACACCGTGGAGTCGCTGCGATCCGGTCAGTGGACCGACGGGTAGGCCGCCTGGGACGAGTGGGAGACCGGAGGTGAGGCCGAAGTATGGGAGCAGACCGTCGGAGACGGTGTGGATACGGCGCCGCGCCTGAACTCAGCGCCGTGATGGCTCTGTCATGACGGGAAACGGACGCTCTACCCTGGTTACGTGACAGTCCAGCCGGCCCGGAGCTACCAGATCCGCACCTACGGGTGCCAGATGAACG
>DASZLR010000191.1:0-8099 GCA_035552275.1 Pseudonocardiaceae bacterium
TCGGTGCCGGTCGGTTCCTTGCGCCGGATCGACAGCGACCCGCGCAGCTCGCTGTCCACCAGGGTGCGGACGATCTGCAGGCCCAGCCGATTGGTGCGTTCCAGCGAGAACCCGGTCGGCAGGCCCACCCCGTCATCCGACACCACCACGTCCAGCCATTTCGCCGTGCGGTCCACCCGCACCACGACCACACCCTGCTCCGGCGCCGGATAGGCGTGCTCGAACGCGTTCTGCACCAGTTCGGTCAGCACCAGCACCAGCGGAGTGGCGCGCTCGGCCGGCACGATGCCGAACTTTCCCTCGCGGCGGACCGTCACCCGGCTCTCGGTGCCGGTCAGGTCGCTCATCATCGGGATCACCCGGCCAATCAGATCGTCCAGGTCGACCCGCTCGTCCACCGAGGTGGACAGCGCCTCGTGCACCAGCGCGATCGAGGCGATGCGGCGCACCGACTCGTCCAGCGCCTCCCGCGCCTCGGCGCTGGACAGCCGGCGGGACTGCAACCGCAGCAGCGCGGCCACCGTCTGCAGGTTGTTCTTCACCCGATGGTGGATCTCCCGGATGGTGGCGTCCTTGGACATCAGCGCCCGGTCCTTGCGCTTCACCTCGGTCACATCGCGCACCAGCACCAGCGCTCCGGCTGCCTGTCCCTTGGGGCGCAACGGAAGCGCGCGGAACAGCACAGCCGCGCCCTGCCGGGCCTCGGCCTCGATCCGCTGGCTGGGCTGGCCGTCGAGCGCCTGCCGGATCCGCTGCGCGGTCTCGGTCGCGTCGAACGGATCGGCCAGCAGCGCGCGGGTCAGCGGGGCCAGCCGAGTGCCGATCAGGTCGGCGGCGTGGCCGAGCCGGTGATAGGCGGACAGCGCGTTCGGGCTGGCGAACACCACCGTGCCGGTGGCGTCCAACCGGATCAGCCCATCCCCCACCCGAGGGCTGGTGTGCACATCGGGCTTGGTCTCGCTGCTGGGGAAAGTGCCGTCAGCGACCATCTCGCACAGGTCGGCGGCCACCCCGAGGTAGGCGATCTCCAGTGAGCTGGGCACCCTCGGCACCGCCAGGTTGGTGTCCCTGGACAGCACCGCCACCACGGTGCCGTCGAACATCACCGGCACCGCCTCCCGGCGAACCGGGACACCGCGCTGCCAGACCGGCCGGTCCTCCCGGCAGATCCGCGCCTCGGTGCGGGCGCTGGACAGTTGCGGATGCTCGGCGGCCATCACGATGCTGCCGACGGCGTCCTCCGGATGCGCGGTGACCGCGGTCGTCGGCCGGGCCTGCGCCACACACAGGAACCGCTCACCGTGTTCGGCCGCACCGCCGGCATCCTCGTCCACAGAGTCCACGGAATCATCCGCGGCGCTGTCGGCGCTGTCGTCAGTCACCCAGAGCAGGAAGTCGGCGAACGACAGGTCCGCCAGCAACTGCCATTCGGCGACGACCCGTTGCAGGTGGTCGACAGCGGGGCCGGGCAGATGGGTGTGCTCGGCGAGGAGGTCGACCAGGGTCGACACCGCGATGCGGATGTATCGGGTCGAGGTCACTCCACCACGGCGATCAGGTCGCCCTCCTGGACGACATCGCCCTGACTGACGGCCAGTTTGGTGATCGTGCCGCCCGCCTCGGCGAGTACCGGGATCTCCATCTTCATGGACTCCAGGAGCACCACGGTGTCCCCGCCACCGATCCGGGCGCCCTCGGCGACCAGCACATCCATCACATTCGCGACGATCTCGGCGCGGATTTCCTCGGACATGGCCTCGTCCTCCTCGTCCAGCACTGCATCGATCAAACCATGAACGGCCCCGCACGTCATGAATCGGGCGGCATGTAACACTGGTGGCGGGCAGGAGCACAGCAAAGATCCCGTGCGAGGAGATTGACGCATGTCGAAGCGCGCCCGCAAGCGCCGTGACCGCAAGAAGCGCGGCCCGAACCACGGCAAGCGGCCCAACACCTGACAACAGCTGACGTGAGCTGATGTGAACGCGCCCCGGTCCTCAATTCAGGACCGGGGCGCTGCTCACGTCACAAATCAGCCCTGTTCGCGGCGCACCTCGATGGCGGTCTGCACGATCTCGACCGTGGTGCCGTCCGGCCGCCGGACCACCGCCTCGCGAATCGCGGCCCGCAGCCGCTCGCGGAAGTCGACGGAAGCGTGATCGCCACCGCACTTGCGGGCGAACAGCAACTTGAGCTTCTCTTCCAACCCGTACTGCTCCAGGCACGGCGAGCACTCGTCGAGGTGCTGCTCCAGCTTGTGCCGGTAATCCTCGTCGCACTCGTGGTCGAGCAGCGTCCACACCTCGGCCAGCATCTCGCGGCAGTCCATCTCGTGCGGTTGACCGCAGCTCATGACCCGGTCACCTCCCCGACCGGGGAACTGTCCCGGAGAAAACCGCGCTCGCGGGCGACGTCGGCCAGCATCTCGCGCAGCTGGCGACGGCCCCGGTGCAGCCGGGACATCACCGTGCCGATCGGGGTGCCCATCATGTCCGCGATCTCCTTGTAGGCGAACCCTTCGACGTCGGCCAGGTACACGGCGATCCGGAAGTCCTCGGGCAACTGCTGCAACGCGGCCTTCACGTCGTTATCAGGCAGCCGGTCCATCGCCTCAATCTCGGCCGAGCGCAGGCCACTGGAGGTGTGGCTTTCCGCCCGGGCGAGCTGCCAGTCGGTGATCTCCTCGGTCGGCGTCTGCAGCGGCTGACGCTGACGCTTGCGATAGCCGTTGATGTAGGTGTTGGTGAGGATGCGGTACAGCCATGCCTTCAGGTTGGTGCCCTCGGTGAACGTGCGGAAAGCGCCGAAGGCCTTCAGATACGTCTCCTGTACGAGGTCTTCCGCGTCCGCCGGGTTGCGGGTCATCCGCAGCGCCGCCGAATAGAGCTGGTCGAGCAGCGGCATGGCCTCCCGCTCGAACCGAGCGGCCAACTGGGCAGCGGCGTCAGCAGCACTGTTATCGCTATCCGAGGTGTTCGCCTGGGCTTGGGTACGTGGCACCGGACTCCCTTCCCGCCGACTGACCCGGCCGGTCGCGGTCGGCGACGCCCCCGTCGGCGGAGGCACATGTGTCGGAGTCGAGGATACCCGGACCCCGGTCGGCCGGCTGTCGGCTCGGCCACGCGGGTGCGCGCCACACCGTCGGTCCGGTTCGGCCGTCACATGCTGGCTGATCTGCTCGGTCACCACGTTAGGCTCAAACGCAGCCGATCAATCCGTCATTCCCAGGCCATCACAACCAGCCGATGCCTGGCGCGTCGACCCACCGCACGGCCAACGGTGGCACGACGTCGCCAAAAGCCCACTCAGTCACGATCCGGCGCAGGTCGGGGATTGTGATGAACGAGCCAGGCTGGAACAAGGTCTCGTGTTCGTTCCACGAGTCATGGGCCAACACGACTTCCCGGTCGTCCCGGCGGCGACCCTCTCCGGCGGTCATCCAGGACAGCACCTGGTCATGTGCCCGATTGATCGCGAGTAGCACGGCAGCCGCCACCTGCCGCTGCATATCGAACTGCAACCGCAGATTGGACGCATAACGCTCCGGCCGAAGCGGGTAGATACTCAGGTGCAGATACATGCGCGAGGTGGCCGGCTTCATTGGAGCGGCAAGCAGGAAATCCAGGAACCGAGCCAACTCAGCCTCGTTGCGGAGCTCAGTCTGGTAGTCCGCACTGCCGACCTGAAAAGTCCCGGACACGACCCACCGTTCCCGACCACCATGGAGGTCGGACCACGCCAGTGGGCGTGACGTTGCCAATGTCACGTCCCGCCTCCGGTGAATCGCTGGGAGCTCATGCTGTTGCCGTCGCTACTCCGCCACCATCCGACCAAACATGAGACGCGGCGGGTAGGTGCCAATGGGAGAAGCCACTACGCCAACAGCCCGCAACACGTCAGCGGCGTGCGCAGCGTCGTCGTCGGACGCCGCGCAGCCGAATCGGCTGACGCCGTGGTAGTGGCTGATGACGAACCACAAACCGAACACAACAACGGCGACAAGAACAATCCGGCCACACAGTCTCTGGATCACGACCGGCAGTGTGCGCCAAACCACCGACAGTACAAGCGCTACACGAGGGCTCAGTCCAGTGGGTGGAGGACCCGGCCGAGCCAGTCGCCAACCGCCCGGGATCGACAGTCTCCAGGCGTCACAACCAGCCGACCTCGCGTTCGGATGCCATGCGCCAGTTCACTGCCGGCGGCGGCAGAGTGTCGCCAAACGCCCACTGGACCACAACATCCCGCAACTGCGGCACGGTGATGAGCGACTCCGGCGGGAATCGCTTCTGGTCCGCGTTCGACCCGTCCTGGGTGAGCAGCACTTCAGGCGAACCGGCGTGGCCGACCGTCATCCATTGATGGATCTCGTCGTCCCGGTCTCGTATCGCCAGCGACGCGGCTGCGACCCGCCGCTCCGGATCGACGTCGAAATGCAGGTTGGCCGAGGGCAGTTCCGGAAGATCAATCCGGTGAATCGTGGGAATGAGGTACCAGTGCACCGGACCCCGCTTCGCCGCGGAACGCGCCAGGCTGTCAACGAAACGCGCCAGGCCATCCGCCGTGACCGGGTACCCGCCACCGATCAGCGGCGTGACATGGAATGTGTCGGACGGCACCAGTTCTTCATCAGCGCCATGCGCCAGATCAGACCGCCGCAGGTGGCCTGCCACGAGTGTGGTCATTGCTGCCCTCCGGTGAAGGTCTTGGACGTCGGCTGGCCACCTGGCTGCTGCCACCATACGACCAAGGTCGTTCCAGGTGGCAGCAGTTTGGGCACGATCGCGAGGCACGACAACGGCTGAACCGTTCCATCGGTAGTTCGCCCGCATGGCCCATCCGAATTGTTGATCACCATCACGCCGGCCGCCAGGTAGCCGTCCCACATGCCGGCGGCCGCCTTCACTTCGACATGGTCCACGACGACAGGTCGTCCCCTGTTCGGGAACACTCCTGCCTGCCGGCCAACGCGCAGCGCCATCTCGGAATCATCGTCCTGCTGGCTGGTGAACCGATGCTCGATGCCGTCCTCGTCATAGAACAGCGCGGTGGTCATGCTGCCGGTACGTGGAATGGTCTTCAGTCGGTCGGCGGCCCACTTGGCGTCGGAGGCCGCCGATTCGACAGTCGACGGGCAGTCGGCGCTGTCGGCGTGCGCCACGGCACCGGACGCCGCGCAACCGAATCGGCTGACGCCGTGGTAGTGGCTGATGACGAACCACAAACCGAACACAACAACGGCGACAAGGACAATCCGGCCACACAGTCTCTGGATCACGACCGGCAGTGTGCACCAAACCACCGACAGTACAAGCGCTACACGAGGGCTCAGTCCAGTGGGCGGAGGACCCGGCCGAGCCAGTCGCCGACCGCGCGGGCCACACCCTCGACGTCGGCCTTGAGCGCGTGATCGCCGGGCACCAGCACCACCTCACGGTGATGCGCCGGCTCGGGCTGGCCGTACGGGTCGCGCTCGCCCTGCACCACCAGCGTCGGCACCTCGACGGCGTCCAGTTCCGGCTGTCTGGTGCGGTCCGGTCGGCTCGGCGGCCGCACCGGGAACGCCAGGCACAGCACGGCCACCGCCTGACCCTCGGCACACGTCCGGCAGGCCACCCGCGCCCCCGACGAACGGCCGCCGAACACCATCGGCAGCTCGGCGAACCAGCGTTCGCTCAAATGGTCGGCCACCGCCAGCCAGGCCGCGTCCAACCGGTTGGCAGCGGCCGGCGCCCGTCGGCCGGCCACCCGATAGGGCTGCTCGACCAGCGCCACATGCACCCCAGCGGTGGTGGCCGCCCGGGTCGCGGCCACCAGGTCCGGCGCCTCGACACTGCCGCCGGCACCGTGACCGAGCAGCAACGCCGCGCGGCCCTCCTCGGCGCAGTGCAGCACCGCCCGCGCCTGGCCGGCCGGCGTGTCGATCAGCACGGTGGTCATGGCGAGGTGATCCGGGGTGGGTCGAACAGGCTCAGCTCATCAAGATCAACAGTTTCCGCGGCCGGGGCAACAAGCTCGGGTCCGTTGTTGCGCACGTTGTTCACCGCGTCCGACACCGGCCGCAGCTCCAGCGACTCGGCCACCGAATCGTCCGGAGTGGACAGTAGCCCGGCTACGTCCGGCCGGTCCGGGTCGAGCCAATTCGCCCACTCGTCCGCCGGTAGCAGCAGCGGCATCCGGTCGTGGATGTCGGCCAGCGGCCCGACCGCGTCGGTGGTCAGCACGGCACAGGTGATCAGTGGCGGATCAGCCACGGCGGCGGCGGGGTCGTGCCAGGTCGACCACAGTCCGGCGAACGCCAGGCTGGCGCCGTCCCGACGGGTCATGAAGAACGGCTGCTTCGCCTTGCCGGCTCGCCGCCACTCGAACCAGCCATCCGCCGGCAGCAGACAGCGCCGTTTCGCCAATGACGACCGGAACGCCGGCTTGGTGGCGGCGGTGTCCGCCCGCGCATTGATCATTGTGGCCCCCATGGCGCGGTTCTTCGCCCAGTGCGGCACCAGTCCCCAGCGCATCACCCGCAGGCTGCGCACGGTGCGGCTCTGGTCGGCGACACCCTGCTCGTCGCGCGGATGCCGCTGCACCACCGCGACCACCGGCTTGGTCGGCGCCACGTTGTAGTCGGCGCTGGGCGCCTCCACGCCGGTGCCGTCCGTCGCCTCGAACTCGACCGCCAGGGTGGCTGGGCTTTTCGTGGCCGAGTACCTACCGCACAAGCGACTCACCTCATGGACGCAGGGTGACAGGCCACGATCCTGACACGTCCGGGCCAGCAGAGCCAACACCAGGGCGAACGGCCGTGCCCGTGACCACCTTTCCGGCATGCGGGATCATCGGAGCATGACACAACCGCCGACCTGGCCGGCGCCGACGACCGTCGAGCCGGTGCACGCCGTGGTGCCGGTGCCGGGCTCGAAGTCGATCACCAATCGCGCGCTGCTGCTGGCCGCGCTCGCGGACGGGCCGTCGCTGGTGCGCGCGCCGCTGCGCAGCCGGGACACCCGGCTGATGGCCGACGCCCTTTCCGCGCTGGGCGCCGGCATCGCCGAGCGCGACGACAACGCCGACGGCACGTCGGACGGCGACTGGCTGGTCACCCCGGCGAAGCCGGCCGGGCCGGCGGAGATCGACTGCGGGCTGGCCGGCACGGTCATGCGGTTCGTGCCGCCGGCGGCCGCGCTCGCCGACGGCGAGATCCGCTTCGACGGCGACCCGCGCGCCCGGGAACGGCCGATGACCACCGTGCTGAACGCGCTGCGCGGCCTCGGCGCCGAGATCACCGGCGATCGGCTGCCGTTCACCGTGCATGGCGCCGGCGAGTTGGCCGGCGGCCCGGTCACCATCGACGCGTCGGCGTCCTCCCAGTTCGTCTCCGGACTGCTGTTGTCCGGCGCACGGTACCGGCGCGGGGTGACCGTGCACCACCGAGATGACACGGCTGGCCAACCGGTGCCGTCCCAGCCGCACATCGAGATGACCGTGGCGATGCTGCGCGAGGCGGGTGTCGAGGTGGACGACTCGGCGGCGAATGTCTGGCGGGTCGCGCCGGGCGTCATCCGCGCCCGGGACTGGTCGGTCGAGCCGGACCTGTCCAACGCCACGCCGTTCCTGGCCGCCGCCGCGGTCACCGGCGGCACGGTCACCGTGCCGGGCTGGCCGGCCGCGACCACCCAGGCGGGTGACGCGATCCGGGGCATTCTCGCGTCGATGGGCGCCACCGTGGTGCTCGACGATCGTGGGCTGACCGTCATCGGCGGCCCGCTGACCGGCGTGGACGTCGACCTGCACGATGTCGGCGAGCTGACGCCGGTGCTGGCCGCGCTCGCGGCACTCGCGTCGACGCCGTCGCACCTGACCGGCATTGCTCACCTGCGCGGGCACGAGACCGATCGCCTGGCCGCGCTGGCCACCGAGATCAAGCGCCTGGGCGGCGACGTGGTCGAAGAGGCCGGCGCGCTGACCATCCACCCGCGTCCCCTGCACGCCGGCGTCTGGCACTCCTACGCCGACCACCGGATGGCCACCGCCGGCGCCGTGCTCGGTCTCGCGGTCGACGGTGTCGAGATCGACGATCTGTCGGCAACCACGAAGACGATGCC
>DASZLR010000192.1:0-15444 GCA_035552275.1 Pseudonocardiaceae bacterium
GGTGTCGACCGGTCGCATCGGAGACACGACGTGCACACACTGCTAAAATAGAAGTCGGACGACTCGATGGGTGCCGAGCGAAAGGGTGACAGCCCGTGGTGAGCAGGATTCGGCTCGAAGACCGCGAATGTCCCTTGTCGACGGCCCTGGGCTACGTTGGCGAGTGGTGGACACTGCTGATCTTGCACGACTGTTTCGACGGATACAGTCGCTTCGACCAGTTCCAGGAAAATATGAAGATCTCTACCAGTATGTTGGCAAGCCGACTGAAGACCTTGATTGCCAACGGCCTGCTCGACAAGCGGCCATACCAGAACAAGCCGGTGCGATACGAGTACGTGCTCACCGACCTGGGCCGCTCGCTTCGGCCAGTTGTCGTCGCGCTCGCAGCCTGGGGAAACGCCAGACTTGATCCGGCCGAGCGCAGCATGATCCTGGTAGCCGCGGACACCGGGGTGGAGGCTGAACCGGTGCTCGTGGATCGAACCACCGGCCGCCGGGTCGACGGGGACGATTTCGTCTTCACCGCAGGACCTGCCGCGAGCAAGCCATTCCGCGACCGTTACCCAGCTCTTCGCTCCCCCGACGGATAAGCACCTGAGTGACGAGTTCGTCACTCAGTTTGTCGATGACCGCCGGATGGAGTTCTGAGATTCTTTTTGCGCGATGTATCCCGCGAGCTGGCGGGTAGCATCGGTGCCGACCTGCCGGGAGTGATCATGCGCGTCCATCACCTGAACTGCGGGACCATGCGACCGCTGGGCGGCCGGCTGATCGACGGCCAGGGCGGGCTGTTGCGCGCCGGCCGCATCGTGTGCCACTGCCTGCTGGTGGAAACCGATGACGCCGGTCTGGTGCTGGTGGATGCCGGATTCTCCACGGCCGCTGTCGCGGAGCCGAAACGGCTGATCGACCGCCGGGTGTCGAGCCTGGTGCGGCCCGCGCTCACCACCGCCGAAACCGCGCTGCACCAGGTGCGGGCGCTCGGCTATCAGCCGGAGGACGTTCGGCACATCGTGCTCACCCACCTGGATTTCGACCACTGCCTGGGCATCACCGACTTTCCCTGGGCCAAGATCCATGTCAGCGAAGCCGAGCTGGCCGCCGCCCGCAAGCCGGTCACCAGGTTCGAGCGGGATCGCTATGCCAACGTGCCATGGTCGGCCGAACCGGACTGGGTGCCGCTCTCCCCCGGCGGCGACGCCTGGTTCGGCTTCGACTCCGTGCGTGAGCTCGCCGGCCTGCCCACCGGCTTCGTGGTGCTGCCGCTGGCCGGACACACCCGGGGCCATGTGGCGGTCGCCGTGGATACCGGTGACACCCACGAAAATGGCCCGCGCTGGCTCCTGCACGCCGGGGACGGCTTCTTCTTCCACGGTCAGATCGATCAGGACAAGCCCTGGTCCCCGCCCATGATCCGACTGTTCGAGTACATTGTGGACGCTGATCCGACCACCCGGCTGGCCAACACCGAGCGGCTGCGCGAGCTGGCTGGTTCCAGCGAGGTGGACATTGTCTGCGCGCACGACGCGTACACCTACGATCTCGTGACCAGCAGGAATATGGTCCAGTAAACCGCCATCATTGTTGTTTCATCGGGATTTCATCGACCATGGTTAGCGTCGGGAAATGTGACAGAGACGGCGTTGCACGGCGTGTCGGATGGCGTGGAAAACCTGGCGAGCACCGTTACCTCGGCGCTGGGCCAGGCTGGACCGGCCGGTGCGTTGCTGGATCCGGTGGTCGATGCCCTGCGGAATGTGTGGGAGGGATATTTCGGCGCACCGATCCCGCCGGGCGGCACGAACTGGAATTCCTATACCCACGAGCAGCTTTACCAGATGCTGTGGCAGAACGCTGACGTGGGGGACGTCAGCGACGTCGCGGCGCAGTGGGGTCAGCACGGCGCGACGCTGACCGAGCACGCGAATGCGTTGCAGGGCCAGCGAACCGCGTTGCAGTCGAATTGGAGTGGTCAGGCGGCTGAGCCGGCGGCGAACCGGCTCGGTGACCTGGGCACACGAACCTCCGGCATCGGCGGCCGCGCGAACAGTGTCGGCCAGGCCGCCCAGCACGCCGGGGACGCGCTCGCGGTCGCGCGCAACACCATGCCGCCGCCACCGGGCAACCCAACCGGCCTGGTGGCGGCCGGTGCCGTCGCCGGGGCCGGCGCGGGCGCGGCGATCGGGGCGGTCCTCGGCGCCGGCGCTGGTGGGATCGGCGCGCTGCCCGGCGCGGCCATGGGCGCCGCGATCGGCGCGGTTGTCGGTGGCGGCGGCAGCATGTTCCTGGCCAGCGTCATGGCCGCCGAGCAGAAAGCCGAGGCGGTGCACGTGATGCAGCAGTACGAGGCCAGCCTGGCGGACAGCGGCAAGACCATCGCGGCGACCCCGGCGGGTGCGACCGACGCGGCCGCGTTCGGTTCCACGAGCACCGCCGGATACGCCGGCGCCGGCACGGGAAGCGGCTCCGGTGTTGGGTTGGGCGACCGGGGCGTGCCGTGGGGGCAGTTGATCGGGGCGCAGCCGCCGCAGTCGGGCGGGCTGGGCGCGCCGGCCAGCGACCTGGGCGCGGGCGGCGCGCTGCGGAACGCGCTGCTGGCTCAGGACGGCGAGATGTCCGAACTGGCGGCGGAATCCGGGGCTGGCGAGGGCGGCATGTGGCCCGGCATGGGCAGCCGCGCTCGCGGCGGTGAGGACAAGGAACACCAGAATCGGATGCCCACAGTGGACCACGGGCTGTTCACCGACAACGAGCGGGCCGTCACCCCCGTCATCGGGCTCTGACCGGACACCGGAAAGAAACAGGAGCGAACCCGTGACCTCTGCACCCCAGCGCGGATACCAGCTCGCGCCGCAGGAACTGACGGCGCAGGTGAAGACGCTGGCCACGATCGGCGACCAGACCAGTGCCCTGGTGGCCTCGGCGGGCCGGCTGGCACAGCGGACGCCGATGCTGGGCACCGCGCCGCCGGCGATCCATCTGGCCATGCGGCTGCGCGAAGCGGCCGGTGAGTCCGGGCTGACCGGCGAGGTCAGCGCCGCCAACACCGAACTGGCCGGCTTCCACCAGGCCCTGCAGACGGCCCTCACCCGTTATCTGGACTCCGAGACCGATATCGCCGGGACGTTCAGGACCCTCGGCGGTGAGTCGCGATGACCGTCACCGCAGACTTTCCGGACCTGGTCCGCGCCACCGACGAATCAGTGCACTTCGGACTTGTCGAGCTGGATCTGTTGGCTGCCCACGCCGGCACGCCGTTCCCGTTTCCGCTGCGGGTGCCGTCGTTCGGCCGGATCGACGGCGAGCGTGCGGTGTTGCTCGCCGCGGCCGGCCACACCCTGCGGATCCGCGGCCTGGCCAACGAGATCGGTCCGGTCGGCGCCGCTGCCGAGCTGGTCACCGCGCTGCGGGAGTACCGGGGCACGGTCGATCTCGTGCTGGCCGGACCGGACGCGGCCATCGGGGTGGTGGCCATGGTGTACCGGTCCTGGGCGCTGATCTGTGCCCAGCCGATGGCGGACGACCCGACGAACACCGTGCGGGTCCGCCGAGTCGCGGACACCGCGCTGGCCGGCGAACTGCGCTCCCTGGTGCCCGATGTCCCGCCGGCCCGGTCGATGCCGATCACGTTGCCCGCGCGCCGGGTGAGCAGCGCGATGCGGCTGATCGCCGGTGTCGAGGACGACGCGGAGCGGCAGCGGCGGCTGCGGGACCTGCTGCGGGACTGTGGTGGCGACCCCGAGACGCTGGACCAGCTCGTCGGTCTGCTTCCCACGGTCACCGGCCGGGGCCAGCTCGGCGCGACCCGGCGGGCCGGTGACCGGATCACCCGGGCCGGCGCCGAACTGTCCTGGTTGGACGGTCCGCGGGGCCGGGTTCGGGTCAACCACGACACCGACGGCTGGGCGAGCGTCAATCCGTTGCGGGCCGATGGGGTGCGGTTCGCGCTGGACGAGCTGGCCATGATCGCCCGCCGACCCCAATGACGAACATCAATGCGAAGGGAGATGCCGTGAACAGCGCGGTGGATCCAGCCGAATCCGAGCGGTGGCTGGCGAACTACAACCGGACGGTGGCGCGGGCGGCGGCCAATGCCCAGGCCGCGAGCGCCAGCCTGCGGCAAGTCGGTGGAAGCGCGAGCTCGCCGCGCGGCGAAGTCGCGGTGCGGGTCGACGCCAGCGGCGCGCTCGAGGATCTGCGGCTGACACCGGCGGCCCGCGCGATGGAAGCCGATCAGCTCGCGAAGCTGATCCTGGCCACCACCGCCGAGGCACGGCGAGTCGCCGGCGCGCAGGTGGTCGAGATCATGACCGAGTACGTCGGCGAGGGTCCGGCATTGGACATGGTGCGGCAGAACCTGCCACTCCCCCCGGCCGACCCGCGGCGCCCGGTCGACGACCGCCCCGACGACGACTATTTCGCCAACCCTCCGGAGATTCTGCGTTGACGTTCCGCTCCGTCGTAACGACGGATGCTGGGGTATCCACCGATGGGAGTTCACGATGACCGCACCGAACCATTTTCAGGTTGACCTGGCCCAGATCCGGGCGCACGCCGGCGCGGTCAGCGATCTCGCCGGCGAGCTGTCCTCGGTCAACGACGGACTGTCCGGCGGCGGCGTGTCCGGCAACGCGCTGGGCACGTTCGTCCAGTTCCTCGCCTCCGGGCTGCACGACGCGATGACCCAGACCACCCAGTCCGTCGGGCACGCGTCGTCCGCTGTGGACAACGTGGGCGCGGCGCTGCGCCGGACGGCCGATGGTTACCAGCACACCGATGAGGACAACGCCGCGCGACTGCGCCAGGAGGACCCCCGATGACCACCGCGATCAGCACGCCGGACAGTCAGACGAGCCAGACCAGCACGACGGGCCAGGCCGGCCAGTCGGGTTCGGGCCAGGTGAACATCACCCAGTTGCTGACCGATCTGGATTCGGCGACCACCGCCATCACCCAGAACGACTGGTTGACCGCCGGTCTGGACGGCGCGAGCACCGCGCTGGACCTGCTCGGTTCGGGTTCCGATCCGCTGTCGGGCATCGTCAGCGCCGGCTTCGGCTGGCTCACCCAGTTGGTGTCGTTTCTCGCCGAACCGCTGAAAACCCTTGCTGGCGACCCGAGTTCGGTGTCTTCCAGCGCGCAGAGTCTGCAGGGTGCTGGGCAGAACGTGTCCTCGTTGGCCGGTTCGTATCAGCAGTCGGCCGGCACGCAGACCAGCAGTTGGTCCGGCTCGGCGGCGTCGGGATACCAGAGCACGGCGACCCAGCTGGCCGGTGAGCTGCGGGCGATCGCCAAGGCCAGCTCCGGGGTGTCGAGTGCGATGAGCGGCGCCAAGGATGTGGTCGGCTCGGCCACGCAGATCGTCACCGAGTTGGTCACCAAGGCCGGCGGGGAGATGAACACGATCATGACGCAGGCGGTGGCCGCGGCGCCGGCCACCGGCGGCGCGAGTGTCGCGGCGGCGATTCCGCAGTGCGTGCAGATCGCCGCCCAGTACGGCGGTCAGATCGCGGAGAAGATGGGCGCGCTGTTGTCCAGCGGGCAGAATCTCGCGAAGCTGGTGCTGGCCGTGGTGAAGTCCCTGGAGGCCGTCAACACCGCGATCAGTCAGACGACCGCCAACACCACCGGCGGATCGTCCACGAGCAGCACGGGTACGACCGGTTCGGTCAACGCCACCACCGCGGGCACGACGGGGACCACCACCGGCCCCGCCACGTCAACCAGGCCGACCACCTTGACCACGTCGACACCGTCCAGTGCCGTTCGGCCTGCCAACGTTGCCACCGCGACGGGCACGACTGGTACGACGGTCACCCCTGGCCAGCTGGCGTGAGGCCGGTGTTGTCGCCGCGCAGCACCGCCTGCTGCACTCGGCGCAGCTGCTCCCCCGGCTCGACGCCGAGATCGGCCACCAGCCGATGACGCAGTCGGGTGAATACGGTGAGCGCGTCGACGCGCCGGCCGCTGCCGTACAGGGCGCGCATCAACAGCGCGGCCACCGGCTCGCTGTGCGGATGTGCCTGGGACAGCGCGGAAAGCTCGCCGATGGCGTCGGGGTGCCGGCCCAGCCGAAGCTGCCAGTCCAGTTTCCGCAGCGACAGCGCCATGCCGCGTTCGGACAGCCGGGACCGTTCCCCGGCGGCGAACGGTCCCGGCAGCCCGGCCAGCGGCTCGCCCTCGAACAGTGCCAGCGCGCACGAGCAGGCCGCGACGGCGGCGGCGAGGTCGCCGGCCTGTTCGGCCGTGTCCACCTCGGCGACGAGTTCGGCCAGCCGCGCCGAGTCCATCTCGATGTCGCGGCTGACGAACCGGTAGCCGCCACGGTCCCGGTCGATCACCGGATCCGCCGGATTGTTGTTGTCCTGCAAGCACCTGCGGAGCCGGTGCACGTACACCGGGACGACTTTGCCGCCGGTGCCCGGTGGTTCCTGCCCCCACACCCGGTCCAGCAGCTCCCGCTGGCTGACCGTCACGTCCGGGCACAGCGCCAGCGCCGCCAACAGCGCCTGCTGGCGGACCGGACCGAGGTCGAGTCGCGTGTGGCCGCGCCAGGCGCGCAGCGGGCCGAGCACCGCCAGCCGAAGTCGTGGGCTGGCAACCGAAACCGGGGCGACCGCGATCGTGGCGGGTGGACGTTGGTTGATCACCGGCCGGCGGGTCAGCGCCGGTTCCGTGGGTAAGTCGCCGAAATCGGGGCCGCCCTGGCTCGGGCTGACGATGCCGTGGTCGAAGGCGTAGACGATCGCGGCGGCCCGGTCGCGCAACCCGAGTTTGGTGAAGATCCGGCTGATGTGGCTTTTCACTGTCAGCTCGGAGATCATCAGCGTGGTGGCGATTTCGGCGTTGGTTAGGCCCCGGCCGATGGCGCGCAGCACGTCGTGCTCCCGCGGGGTGAGGCGTTCGGGCGCCGGGCCGGTGTCGGGTTCGGGGGCCGCTCGCCGGTAGGTGGTGAGCACTCGCGCGGTGACGGCGGCGTCCAGCCAGGCGTCGCCGGCGGCGACCGCCCGCACGGCCCGAATCAGGTCTTCGGCCGGGGAATCCTTGAGCACATAGCCGGTGGCGCCGGCCCGCAGCGCGCCGGCGAGCAGTTCGTCGTCGTCGAACGTGGTCAGCGCCAGCACCGGCGGATGGCTGCCGGACTGCCGCAGCCGGCGGGTCGCCTCGATCCCGTCGACCACTTTCATCCGCAGGTCCATCACGATCACGTCGACCTCGCCGGCGGCCAGTGCCGCGGGCACGTCGGACCCATCGGCGCACTCCCCGGCGATGACGAATCCGTCGCGGCGGCGCAGTATTCGGCGCAGGCCGGAGCGGACCAGTTCCTGGTCGTCCACGAGCAGGACGCGAACGTCAGAGCGGACACCGGAGTCGGCGGCCCCTGTCATTCCAGTCATGACACCACCTGATCGGGTGCGGCGGCTGGATCTGGTGGGGCGGCTGGGAAGGGCTGCGCGCTGGGCACGGTGACGTCCACGACCCAATCCTCTCCGTTGGGGCCGGCCCGGAAATCGGCGCCCAGTTGGGTGGCGCGGGCCGACATGCCGGTCAGGCCGGAGCCGCTGGCCGACGGGCTGGGCGCGGCGGGCGGCAGGCTGTTGTGGACAGTGAGCCGGGTGCCGGCGGGTTCGGCGCACAACCGCACTCGGGCGGTGGCGTCCGGGGCGTGTTTGGCGATGTTGGCCAGCGATTCCTGCGCGATGCGGTACAGGCCCAGCCCGGCCGAGGCGCCGACGACGGTGAGGTCGCCATGCTGCTCGTAGCGCACGTCCAGCCCGGCGGCGCGGGTGTGCTCGACCAGCGCGGCGATGTCATCGACACCGGGCAGCGGCCGAGTCCCCGAGGAGGAGTTGTTGAGCAGGCCGACGGCCCGCCGGATGTCGGCCATCGCCGCCCGCCCGACCCGCTCGGCCTCGGTGAGCCCGTCGATCGCCTCGTCGACGTCCCGGTCCTGTTGCAGCGCCCGGCGCGCGCCGGTGAGGTGCAGCAGGGTGATGCTCAGCGAATGGGCCACCACGTCGTGCACCTCGCGGGCGATGCGTTGCCGTTCGGCGAGGATCGCCTGCTCTCGGGCGGCGTCCTGGTGGCCGCGCTCGGCGTGCAGCGCCCGCACGTACCAGCGGACCACCGATCCGCCGGCGAGGCCGAGCAGGACCGCGACCGCGTACACCGGCGTGCCGATCAACCCGGTCCAGATGCTGGCGGCGGTCAGCATCGCGATGCTGACCCCGGCGACGGTCAGCGACAGTGCCGGACGTGCGGTCACGGCGATCTCGGCGGTGAGCACGAACATCGGCACCGGTGCGAAGTCGGGGACGACCGGATGGGTGAGCAGGATGGCGGCCGCGACGAGCACGGCGATCGACTTCAGCCATGGCTGCATGATCTGGCCGGTCGCCGCGAAGACCAGCAGCGACGGGATCATCAGCAGACCGGCGAGTCCGACGACCGGCGGCGGCAACAGGGAAATCCGTTGCGCCGCGGCGACGATGCCGAACATCGCGCCCGAGCCGGTCGCGGTCACCGCCACCCACCAGGGAATAGCCAGGCCGGACCGGGCCAGGCCGGCTTCCACCCGTGCCCTGGCCCCGCCGTCCAGCGGTGCGCGCATGGTTCCAGCCTAGGAACTGTGGGTAGGCACGTCATCCTGCGGTGGGTGGGGCGTTGATCTCCGACCACGGTAGGAGGCGCGCGGTCGTGCCGCGGTACGACGCGCGGCGGCGGCCGTGGTTCTACCGTGGATCCATTCACGGGAGGTGTCCGATGACCTGGAGCGAGTTGGGTGGGGCGATGAAGGCGCGGGCGGCGGTGACGTGGTCGATCAAGTACGGCCTGCCCGGTCTGGGGTTGCGGCTGGCGGCCCGGCGTGGCGAGCCGGTGGCGCGCGCGTTCGTGGAGCCGGGACTGCGGGAGGACCCGTTCCCGGTGTACGACGAGATCCGGGCCCGTGGGCCGCTGGTCGGCGGCCGGTTCGTCAGCGCGACCGCCAGTCACGCGGTCGCCAACGAGTTGTTGCGCAGCGACGTGTTCCGGGCCGATCCGACACCGGCGCCGTCGCCGTTGCTGGCCCGGCTGTTGGCCGCCGCGTCCGATCCGCGCGCGCTCGGCCCGGATGACGCGCCCTCGCTGCTGGCGATCGCGCCACCGCAGCACACCCGGATCCGGCGCCTGGTGTCGCACGCGTTCACCGCCCGCGCGATGACGGCGCTGTCGACGCGCGTGGCGGAGCTGGCGCACGGGATGCTCGACACGATCGCGGCTGGGCGGCCCGCCGGGGAACCCGTGTCGTTCGACCTGATCGACTCCTACGCGGGTTTGCTGCCGGTGACGGTGATCGCCGAGATGCTCGGGGTGCCGACGTCGATGCGCCGCGAATTCCTCGACTGGGGCGGCCAGGCGGCGTTGTCGCTGGAGCCGGGGTTGTCCTGGCGCGACTATCGGCGGGCGTACGCGGCGAACCGGCAGGGCCACGTCTGGTTGGCCGAGCACATCGCGCGGCTGCGTCGGCAACCCGGCGATGACCTGCTCAGTCGGATGATCGAGGCCGCCGACGGGTCGGATCGGCTCTCCGACACCGAACTGCACATCACCGCGCTGCTGATCCTGGGCGCCGGTTTCGAGACCACCGTGAATCTCATCGGCAACGCGGTGGCCCTGCTGCTGGCGCACCCGGACCAGCTGGCCGCGCTGACCGCCGAACCCGCCGGCTGGGGCAACGCGATCGAGGAGGTGTTGCGCTACGACTCGCCGGTCCAGGTGACCCTGCGGACGCCGACCGCGGACACCGAGGTCGCCGGAATCCCGGTCGCCGCCCGGGTGCCGGTGGTGGTCCTGCTCGGCGCGGCCAACCGCGATCCGGACGTTTTCGCCGACCCGCACCGATTCGACACCACCCGCGGCAACGCCCGCGAGCACCTCGCGTTCTCCGCCGGCATCCATTTCTGTCTGGGCGCGCAGCTCGCCCGGTTGGAGGCCACCATCGCGGTGCGCGCGTTGTTCGACCGGTTCCCCGATCTGGTAGTGGCGAGTCGGCCGACCCGACGTGGCACGAATGTGCTGCGCGGCTACCGGCGCCTGCCGTTGCGCGGCACGGCCGCAGCGGCCGTCAGAGCAGCACCCCTGGGTTGAGAATCCCTTGTGGGTCCAGGGTTTTCTTCACCGCGCGCAGTGCTTCGACGGCGAGCGGGCCGATTTCCCGGTGGTAGGTGCCGCGGTGGTCGACGCCGACGCCGTGGTGGTGGGTGATCGCGGCGCCGGCGGCTCGGATGGCGGCGTTCGCGGCGGACTTCGCCGCGGCCCACTGGGCGAGCGGATCGTCGGCCCGCACGCAGACGACGGTGAAGTACAGGCTGGCGCGGTTTCGTAGACGTGGCCGCGCTGGATCGCCTGGCAACGGCGCGTCACCGGCACCCTGCTGGCCGGGGTCGCCGCGTTGCTGATCAGGGAGGTTCCGCAACGGGCTCGCCTGGCACACTAGAGGAATCCTTGTTGCATCTATGTCGTGTTAATGTGTTCCGGTGTCGACATCCTTCGCGCTCACCGAACCCGTCGCGGCCCACCGCATCCGGACCGGGCAGTGGCGGCGAGCCGGCGCGGCGGTGTTCTGCAGCGCCTGGGGCGGTAACCAGTTCACCCCGCTGCTGCTGATGTATCGGCACGTCGGCGGCTATTCAACAGTCACCGTTGATCTGTTTCTCGGCGCGTACGTGGCTGGGCTGGCACCCGGCCTGCTGATCGCTGGACCGGCCTCGGACGTGCACGGCCGCCGCCGGGTGATGGTCGTCGGCACGGCGCTGTCGCTGTTGGGCAGCCTGGTGCTCGCGCTGGGCGCGACTGGCCCGCTGCCGCTGTACCTCGGCCGGCTGATCAGCGGCGCGGCCGTCGGCATCGCGATGTCGGTCGGCACCAGCTGGATCAAGGAGCTCTCCACCGCTCCCCACGATCGCCGCGCCGATGTCGGCGCCGGAGCACGCCGAGCGTCGCTGGCGGTCACCCTGGGGTTCGGGTTGGGCGGCGGGGTCGCCGGGGCGCTGGCCCAGTGGACGCCATGGCCGACGGTACTGCCCTACCTGGCGCACGTCGCCATCGGCGTCCCGGTCCTGATCGGCGCGATCCGGGGTACGGAAACCCGTGCGCCGCAACGGATCGCCGCACTGCGGTCGCGACTGCGGGTACCGATCGCCGGGCATCGACGCTTCCTGCGGGTGGTGCTGCCGATGGCACCATGGATCTTTGGTTCGGCGGGCGTCGCCTACGCCGTCATGCCGCAGCTGACCGCCGGACGCGTCGGGCACTGGCAACTTGCCTACGCGACCCTGGTCACCGTGTGCACGCCGGCGGCCGGCGCGCTGGTGCAGCCGCTGGCGAAGCGGCTGGACTCGGTGGGCACCGCGCGGGCCGTGCTGGCGGCGATGGTGGTGATGTCCGTCGGCATGGCGGTGAGCGCCGTGGACGCGCAGCTGCGGTTGCCCTGGCTGGGCGTGGTGGTCGCCGTGGTGCTGGGCGCCGGCTACGGAATCGCGCTGGTGTCCGGACTGCTGGAGATCCAACGCATCTGCGCTGACAGCGACACCGGGGACCTGGCCGGCCTGACCGGCGTCTACTACGCGCTGGCCTACTCGGGGTTCCTGCTGCCGGTGCTGCTGGCGACGCTCTCACACCTGCTGTCCTACCCGCTGCTGTTGGCCGCGTTGAGCGGGTGCGCGCTGGCCTGCACCGGCGTGGTCGGTGTGTCGTCGCGCCGCGACCTGCCGGTGACGGCAACAGATACCAGATGAACGCGAGGCGGGATCTATGTTGATGTCCATGACAGACGAGCAGAGCGCCGCCGACCGCGCGCACGCCTTCGTCAAGGAGCGCATCCTGACCGGGATCTTCGCCGGCGGCACCCTGATCACCGAGGGCGAGGTGTCCGACGCGCTGAACATGTCGCGTACCCCGACCCGAGAGGCGTTTCTGCGGTTGCAGGCCGAGGGGTTGCTGCGGCTCTACCCGAAACGGGGCGCGCTGGTCGTGCCGGTGTCGGTGAGCGAGATCCACGACGTGCTCGACGCCCGGCTGCTGATCGAACGGCACGCCGCCGAGACGGTCATCCACGCCGGGCACCATCAGGCGGTGGCCGCGGCGATGCGCGCGATCCTGGACCGGCAGCGCGAGGTGACCGACCCGCCCGGCACCCATCGGTTCAGCGAACTGGACCGGCTGTTCCACAGCACGCTGGTCAACGCCTCGGGCAACCAACTGCTCGCCGGCTTCTACGCGGCGCTGCGCGACCGGCAACTGCGGATGAGCACCAACGCGCTGCTGCGCGACCCCAACCGGTTCGGCACCATCCTCACCGAACACGCGTACCTGTGTGACCTGCTGGAAGCCGGCGACGCCGCGGTGTTCGCGACCGCGCTGACCGACCATCTGGTGGCGACCCGGATCGCCGTCACCACCTCCTAACGGTTGAACCTGGCGGCGCGTTCATAGAACCTGACCTGTACACACCGATCAGGCGAAGGTGGAGGCCCAGCATGTTCGTGCCATTCGGAGCCAGCGATTTCCTCGACCGGGCCGAAACCGTGTTCGGCGCCCGCACAGGTGTGGTGGACGAGCCCGACCAGCCGGCCGCGCCCTGGACCGGGCTGACCTACGGCCGCGTCGGCGAACTGGCCCGCGCCCAAGCCGCCGGGCTGGACGCGCTCGGCGTCGGCACAGGCGAACGGGTCGCGATCGTGTCGCACAACAGTGCCCGGCTGCTCACCTCGTTCTTCGGGGTCAGCGGTCACGGTCGGGTGCTGGTGCCGGTGAACTTCCGGTTGTCCGTGGACGAGGTCACCTACATCGTCGAGCACTCCGGGGCGAGCGTGCTGCTCATCGATCCGGAACTGGCCGACACGCTCACGTCGGTGCCGTGCAAACGCCGCTTCATCCTGGGTACGGAATCCGACGCCGAGTTGTACCGGTTCGGCGTCGATCCCGCGCCGTGGACCCGCGACGAGAACGCCACCGCCGCGATCAACTACACCAGCGGCACCACCGCCCGCCCCAAGGGCGTGGAGATCACCCACCGCAACATCTGGGTGAACGCGGTGACCTTCGCCCTGCACGCCGGCGTCTCCGACCGGGACGTCTACCTGCACACGCTGCCGATGTTCCACGCCAATGGCTGGGGCATGCCGTTCGCCATGACCGGATTGGGCGTCAAGCAGATCGTGCTGCGCAAGGTCGACGGCACGGAGGTCCTGCGTCGGGTCGCCGAGCACGGCGTGACGGTGATGTGCGCGGCGCCGGCCGTGGTGAACGCCGTCCTTGCCGCCGCGCAGACCTGGGACGGCGAGATCCCCGGCCGGGACCGCACCCGGATCATCGTGGCCGGCGCTCCCCCGCCGACCCGCACGATCGCCCGGGTGGAAGCCGAGCTGGGCTGGGAGTTCATCCAGATCTACGGCCTCACCGAGACGTCCCCACTGCTGACGATCAACCGGTCGCGAGCCGAGTGGGACGACCTGCCGCCGGCCGAGCGCGCCGAGAAACTGGTCCGCGCGGGCGCGCCCGCGCTGGGCGTGACACTGGACCTCGCGCCCGACGGCGAGGTGCTGGCCCGCTCGAACGTCGTGCTCAAGAGCTACTGGCAGCAGCCCGACGAGACCGCGGACGCGCTGGAGGACGAGTGGTTCCACACCGGCGATGGCGGTGCCATCGACGACGAGGGCTACCTGACCATCGCCGACCGGAAGAAGGACGTGATCATCACCGGCGGCGAGAACGTGTCGTCCATCGAGGTGGAGGACGCGCTGTTCAGCCATCCGGCGGTGGCCGAGGTCGCGGTGATCGGCGTGCCGGACGAGAAATGGGGCGAGACGATCAAGGCGCTGGTGGTGCTGGCGCCCGGCGCGCGGGCGACCGAGACCGAGCTGATCCAACACTGCAAGAGCCGCCTCGCCGGCTACAAGGCGCCCACCTCGGTGGAGTTCCGCGCCGAGCTGGCCCGCACCGCGACCGGCAAGCTGCAGAAGTACAAGCTGCGCCAGCAGTACTGGGCCGGTCGTAAGCGCCAGGTGAATTAGCGCCCGCTCGGGCCAGATCGGGGAACCACTGGGGGCGCGCGGCTGTTCTTATGGTCAAGACCGTCACCAGGAGGTTCCGTGGCTGACTACACAGGATGGGCCGGGCGGCTGGCCGGGTTCGGATCGAACGCGGTGTCAACCGCGTCGGCGGCCGCGTCCAGCGCCGTGTCGGCCGCCGGCCGCGCGCTGCGCCCGGACTCGTTCGGCGCGGAGCCCACCGGCGAGCGGCTGGAACGCGTTCGCCGCTCGCCGAACTTCGTGGCCGGCTCGTTCCGCAACCCGGTGGCCGCGCAGCTGGCCCGGCCGAGCTCGATCGGGCCGCTGCTGCGGGTGTTCCTGCGTGCCGAGGACCGGGCGAAGCGGACTCCCGCGGGCGCGATCCCGGTGCACCGGCTGACACCCGACGACCTGGCCGCGCCGCCGGCGTCCGGGCTTCGGGTGACCTGGCTGGGACACGCCGGCATGCTGGTCGAGATCGACGGCCGGCGGGTGCTGTTCGACCCGGTGTGGGGCGATCGGTGCTCACCGTTCCCGTTCGCCGGGCCCAAACGGCTGCACCCGGCGCCGCTGCCGCTGGCCGACGTCGGCCCGGTTGACGTGATCGTGGTGTCACACGACCATTACGACCACCTGGACATGCCGACGATCAAGGCGCTGGTCGGATCCGGCGCGCCGTTCGCGGTGCCGTTGGGGCTGGGCGCGCACCTGGAGCACTGGGGTGTGCCGCAGTCGCGGATCATCGAGCTGGACTGGAACGAGTCGGCGGTGGCGGCCGGACTGCGGCTGACGGCCACACCCGCACGGCACTTCTGCGGTCGGGGCCTGCGCAACAACGGGCCGACGCTGTGGTCCTCGTGGGTCGTCGCCGGGCCGGAGCACCGGGTGTTCCACAGTGGCGACACCGGTTACTTCCCCGGATTCGCCGACATCGGCGCGACGCACGGGCCGTTCGACGCGACCATGATGGCCGTGGGCGCGTACAGCGAGTTCTGGCCGGACATCCACATGAACCCGGAAGAGGCCGTGCGGGCGCACCGGGACGTCTCCGGCGGGCAGCCGCACGGGATCATGCTGCCCATGCACTGGGCCACCTTCCGGCTGGCGCCGCATCCGTGGGCCGAGCCGGTGGAACGAGCGGTCGCCGCCGCGCGGGCCGACGGTGCACGGCTGGTGGTGCCCCGCCCCGGACAACCGGTCGAGCCGGCGACGGGTGCTGCCCTGGACACGGGGTCAGATACCGGGCTGGACATGTGGTGGCGGGTGCTGGCCGTGCCGGCCGGCGAGAGCGAACCGGCGCAGTCCGGGACCGCGACGCCCGCGCCCGAAGGCGCACCGGCCTGAGTCCCGGGTGTTTCGGTCACCACAGCTGTGGTGACCGAAACACCCG
>DASZLR010000193.1:0-11353 GCA_035552275.1 Pseudonocardiaceae bacterium
ACTGCCGGTGGCCCAGGCGTCGTCCAGCACCGCGTAGTGGAACTCGGCGGTGGTCCAGATGATGACCTCCTCAGCCACCCTGGACAGGTTCACCGCGAGCATGGCCAGACAGAACGCGATCTCGGCCGCGAAATCGCGGGACGCTGTGCCGTCGATCGAGTTCTCCACCGGCGCGTCGAAGCCGAGTTCGGCGGCGACGGCGGCCGGGTCGAGCCCGAGCGAGGAACCGGCCAGCGCGCCCGATCCGTACGGCGACACCGCGGCCCGGGAATCCCAGTCCCGCAGCCGATCGACGTCCCGTAGCAACGACTGAACGTGCGCCAGCAGGTGATGCGCGAGCAGCACTGGCTGGGCGTGCTGGAGGTGCGTCCGGCCGGGCATCACCGCGTCCGGGTGCGCATTCGCCTGTGCCACCAGGGAATCCACCACGTCCAGCGTGCCGGCCGCGATCCGGCGCGCGGCGTCCCGCAGCCACATCCGGAACAGCGTCGCGACCTGGTCGTTGCGGGACCGGCCGGC
The DNA here is from genome assembly GCA_035552275.1 of Pseudonocardiaceae bacterium. GTDB lineage: Bacteria > Actinomycetota > Actinomycetes > Mycobacteriales > Pseudonocardiaceae > DASVLX01. Next base: position 520 of record DASZLR010000193.1, read on the forward strand.
GCGCAGCTTGCCGCCGAGTTCGGCGCCGGCGCGGTCGAGCAGGCCGCGTTCCAGCGCGGTGTGCACGTCCTCGTCACCCGGATGGGCGACGAACGCGCCGGCGACGACATCGGTGTCCAGGGTATCCAACGCGGCGAGCATCCGGTCCAGTTCGTCGGCGGTCAGCAGGCCGGCCCGGTGCAGAACGCGGGCGTGCGCCCGCGAGCCGGCGATGTCGTACCGCGCCAGCCGCCAGTCGAAATGGGTGGACACAGAAAGCGCGGCAAGTGCGTCAGACGGACCTGAGGCGAACCGTCCGCCCCACAAAGCGACCACGATCAGATTCTCCTTACTTGCCCAGGTCCCGCTTGGCGGCGATCTTGCTGGGCAGGCCCCACAACTGAATGAATCCCTTGGCCAGAGTCTGGTCGAAGGTGTCGCCCTCGTCGTAGGTGGCCAGGTTGAAGTCGTACAGCGACTGCTCGCTGCGCCGCCCGGTGACGACGGCGCGGCCGCCGTGCAGCTTCAGCCGGATGTCGCCGGAAACCGGCTCCTGGGTCTTGGCGATGAAGGTGTCCAGCGCGTCGCGCAGCGGCGAGAACCAGAGGCCGTCGTAGACCAGCTCGCCCCACCGCTGCTCCACCTGCCGCTTGAACCGGGCGAGATCACGCTCCAGGGTGACATTCTCCAGTTCCTGGTGCGCGGTGATCAACGCGATCGCGCCGGGCGCCTCGTACACCTCGCGGCTCTTGATGCCGACCAGCCGGTCCTCCACCATGTCCAGCCGGCCGACACCCTGCGCGCCGGCCCGCTGGTTGAGCGCGGTGATCGCCTGCAACACACTGACCGTCTCGCCGTCGATGGCCACCGGCACGCCCTGCTCGAAGGTGATCACCAGTTCGTCCGGCTCGCGCGGCTGCGCCGGGTCCTGGGTGTAGGAGTAGATGTCCTCGATCGGGCCGTTCCAGATGTCCTCCAGGAAGCCGGTTTCCACCGCGCGGCCGAAGACGTTCTGGTCGATCGAGTACGGCGACCGTTTGTTCACGTCGATGGGCAGGCTGCGGTCCTCGGCCCAGGCGATGGCCTTTTCCCGCGTCCAGGCGAAGTCGCGGACCGGGGCGAGCACCTTCAGCGCCGGCGCGAGCGCGCCGATGCCGACCTCGAACCGCACCTGGTCGTTGCCCTTGCCGGTGCAGCCGTGCGACACGATGGACGCGCCGTGTGCCTGCGCGGCGGCCACCAGGTGCTTCACGATCAGCGGCCGGGACAGCGCGGACACCAGCGGATACCGCTCCATGTACAGCGCGTTGGCGCGCACCGCCGGCAGGCAGTACTGCTCGGCGAACTCGTCCCGGGCGTCCACGACGACGGCCTCGACCGCGCCGCAGTCCAGTGCCCGCTTGCGAATGGTGTCCAGGTCCTCGCCGCCCTGGCCGACGTCCACGGCCACGGCGACGACCTCGGCGCCGGTCTCCTGGCCGATCCAACCGATCGCCACGGAGGTGTCGAGGCCGCCGGAGTAGGCCAGGACCACGCGCTCAGTCATTGTCGTTCTCCTTGTCTTTCAGCAAGTCTGGGTCTTTCAGCAGGTCTGGTTGGTGTTGCGGGGAAGCCATGTCGGTGAAGCGATGGGCGAGCTGTCTGCCGGTGACCGGCTCGCGGGCGATCACCATCACCGTGTCGTCGCCGGCGATGGTGCCCAGCACCTCGTGCAAGGCGGCCCGATCGATGGCGCTGGCCAGGAACTGCGCGGCGCCCGGCGGGGTGCGCAGCACCATCAGGTTGGCCGAGCCCTCGGCGGAGACCAGCAGTTCGGCGAGCAGCCGGGACAGCCGCGATGTGCCACCCTGCACGCCGCGCACCGGGCTGCCGTCCTCGGGGATGACGTAGACCGGCGCACCGCCATCGGCTGCCCGCAGCTTGACCGCGCCCAGTTCGTCAAGATCACGCGAAAGGGTGGCCTGGGTGGTGTCGATGCCCTCGGCGGCCAGCAGCCGGGACAGCTCGGTCTGACTGCGAATGGCCATTGTGGACACGAGCTGCACGATACGGGCCTGCCGGGCGGCGCGGGTTGCGGCGGTGGAAACTTTGACATCCTCCCCGTCTTGAAGTGCGGGGATTCCCGTGCGGCTAGGCCGCGTCTGGGATGGTTCCTGCTTCATCACCCGGTGCCTCCCGACAGGGAGGTCTTACCTGGGCTCCACAGGCGTTTTGTCTCTCCGCCTGCCCGGCGGCGAGGATGTTGCGTGCTGCGTTGTGGTCGCGGTCGTGCACCGTGGCGCAGCCGGGGCAGGTCCAGGCCCGAACCTTGAGCGGCATCTGATCCATGAGGTGCCCACACGTCGAGCATGTCTTCGAGCTGGGCAGCCAGCGGCTGACCTTGTGCACGGTGCGTCCGTACTTCTGGGCCTTCTCCTGGATCAGCCGGACGAACTGGGCCCACCCGGCGTCGGCGATGGCGCGGGCCAACCCCCTGTTCTTGATCATCCCGGCGATGTTCAAGTCCTCCACGTGGACCGCTTGGTTGTCGCGGACCAGACGCAGGGCCTGCTTGTGATGGTAGTCCCGCCGAGCGCGAGAAACCTTGCCGTGCTGTATCGCTATCTTGCGCCGAGACTTGGCTCGGTTGCCACTGCCTTTGGCGCGGCGCGCTTTCTCCCGTTCCAACCTGGACAGTTTCCGTTGCTTGCGGCGCAAGAACTTCGGGTTGGCAATATCCAGACAGGCACCGGTGGTCGTGGCCACCGTCGCCAGCCGGGTGATTCCCAGGTCGATCCCCGCTTCCCGGTCGATGGCCGGCAGCGGCGTCGACGGAACCTCGACGACAAAGCTCGCGTAGCAGTTCCCGTCCGGTTCGGCGATGATTGTGACCGACGACGGTTCGGAAGGCAGATCCCGCGACCAGCGGACCCTCACCTCCCCGACCTTCGCCAGATACAAACGGCCATTGGCCCGCAGGGTGAACCCGTTGCGGGTGAGCCGGAAGGACTGCCGACTGTCCTTGCGGGACTTGAACCTCGGCCGCCCCACCCGCCTGCCCCTGCGGCGTTTCGCCAGCGAGTCGAAGAAATTCTGGTAGGCGCGGTGCGCGTCCCGCACCGACTGCACCAACGCCACCGAGGCGACCTCGCCCAGCCACGCCCGTTCCTCGGTGGCCTTGGCCTGGGTGATCACCTGGCTCTGCACCTGACTCGGGGTGATCTTCTGCCCAGCCCGGTGCACGTCCTGTCGAGTGCGAATCGCGTCGTTGAACACCGCCCGGCAACAACCGAACGTCCGCGCCAGCATCGACCGCTGAACTGCGGACGGCTCGATCCGGTAGCGATATCTGACCTGCACCAACCCAGTGTATCGAACCCATGTTCGATACCGACGCGGCGCCAGTGGGATCGGCAATCCCTGGCCTGAACACAGGGGCCTGCGCCGATTTAGCCGCGGTCATGGTCGGTCACCGGACTGTCGAACCAGCCAGGCCAGCAGGGCCTTCTGCGCGTGCAGCCGGTTCTCCGCCTCGTCCCAGACCGCGCTGGCCGGGCCGTCCAACACCTCGTCGGTGATCTCCGCGCCGCGATGCGCCGGCAGGCAGTGCAGCACGATGGCGCCGGGCGCGGCACGGGCCAGCAGTTCGGCGTTGACCTGGTACGGCCGGAACGGGCTCACCCGGTCCTTGCCGTCGGTCTCCTGTCCCATCGAGGTCCAGGTGTCGGTGGCCAGCACGTCGGAGCCGTCGACGGCGGCGTTCGGGTCGGTGAACAGCGCGACCGAGCCGCCGGTCTCGCCGGCCCGGCGCTTGGCGTCCAGCACGATGTCCGGACGTGGTTGGAATCCTTCCGGCGCTGCGATCCGCACGTGCAGGCCGGCGGTGACGCCGCCGAGCAGCAGCGAGTGCGCCATGTTGTTCGCGCCGTCACCGAGGTAGGTCAGGGTGATGCCGGCCAGTGTGCCGTGCCGCTCCCGAATGGTCTGCAGATCGGCGAGTATCTGGCAGGGGTGGAAGTCGTCGGTGAGCGCGTTGACCACCGGCACCCGGGATGTCGAGGCCATCGCGACGATGCGGGCCTGTGCGAAGGTCCGCCAGACGACGGCGTCGACGTAGCGGGACAGCACTCGTGAGGTGTCCTCGATGGTTTCCTCGCGGCCGAGCTGCATGGTGCGTCCGTCCACAATGATCGGATGGCCGCCGAGCTGGAAGATGCCGGTGTCGAAGGAAAGCCGGGTTCGGGTGGAGCTCTTCTCGAAGATCGCCGCCACGGATTTACCGGCCAGCGAACGGTTTTTCAACGGGTCAGCCTTCAGCTCGGCGGCGAGATCCAGCACCTCGGCCTGTTCGGCCGGGTCGAGATCGTCATCGCGCAGAAAATGGCGGGCCATGTCAGCCTTCCTCGGAAGCGTCCAGGATGGACGGAAGGGTGGTGATGAACTGGTGAGCCTGGTCGTGGTCGAGGATCAGCGGCGGGGCGAGCCGCACGACGTCGGGCTGGACGGGGTTGAGCAGGTAGCCGGCGGCTCGCGCGGCGGCGGCCACCTTGGCTGCCTTGGCATCGGCGAGTTGGACGCCCAGCAGCAGCCCGGCGCCGCGCACCCCGGCGATCAGCGGGTGGTGCAGGGCTTCGACGCCGCTGGCGATTTCCTTGCCCAGTGCGGCGGCGTGGTCGAGCAGTCCGTCGGCGGCGATGGTGTTGAGCACGGCGAGCCCGGCCGCGCAGCACACCGGGTTGCCGCCGAAGGTGCTGGCGTGCTGTCCCGGTCGCAGCAGCCCGGCGGCCGGGCCAATGCCGATGCACGCACCCAGCGGCAGCCCGCCGCCCAGGCCCTTGGCCAGCGTCACCACATCGGGGGTGATGCCGGCTTGCTGGAAGGCGAACCAGGTACCGGTGCGGCCGACGCCGGTCTGCACCTCGTCCAGAATCAGCAGCGCGCCGTGCTTCGCGGTGATCGACCGGGCGGCTTGCAGGTAGCCGGCCGGTGGCACGATCGCGCCGGCCTCACCCTGGACGGGTTCGAGCACGACGGCCGCAGTCTCGTCGTCCACAATGGATTCGAGGGTGGCGGTGTCGCCGTAGGACACATGGGTGACGCCGGGCACCAGCGGCTCGAACGGACCGCGTTTCGCGGGCTGGCCGGTGAGGCTGAGCGCGCCCATGGTGCGACCGTGGAATCCGCCCTCGGCGGCGACGACCTTGGTGCGGCCGGTGCGGCGGGCGATCTTGAACGCGGTCTCGACCGCCTCCGCGCCCGAGTTGCACAGGAAGACCCGGCCGTCCTCGCCGACCCCGGCGAGGTCAAGCAGGCGTTCGGCCAGTTCGACGGCCGGCTCGCTGATGTAGAGGTTGGAGATGTGGCCGAGCTTCGCGATCTGCTCGGTGACGGCGGCGACGACGGCCGGGTGCGCGTGGCCGAGCACGCTCACCGCGATGCCGCCGACCAGGTCGAGGTACCGGTTGTCGTCGGCGTCCCAGACCCACGCGCCCTCGCCTCGGGTGAGCGTCACCGGTGGCGTGCCGTAGCTGTCCATTATCGCGTCCTGCCAGCGGCTCTGGCCGTCCACATTGGATTTAATCACGTCAGGTCTCCCGGTAGCACCATGGTGCCCACGCCGTGTGTCGTGAACACCTCCAACAGCACCGAATGCGCGAGCCGGCCGTCGATGACGTGCGCCCTGGGCACGCCGCCGCGCACCGCCCGCAGGCACGCCTCCATCTTGGGCACCATGCCGCTGGCCAGGTTCGGCAGCAGCGCCTTCAGCTCGTCGGCCGTCACCTGATTGAGTAGCGACGACCGGTCCGGCCAGTTCGCGTACAGGCCCTCGACATCCGTGAGTACGACCAGCTTCTCGGCGCCGAGCGCGACCGCGAGCGCGCCGGCCGCGGTGTCCGCGTTCACGTTGTGCACCACACCATCGACGTCCGGGGCGACCGTGGACACCACCGGAATCCGGCCGGCGGACACGATGTCCAGCACCGCGTCCGGGTTCACCGCGACCACATCGCCGACCAGGCCGACGTCGACCGGCTCGCCGTCGACGGTCGCGGTGCGGCGCTCGGCGGTGAACAGGTGCGCGTCCTCGCCGGAGATGCCGACCGCGTACGGGCCGTGTGCGTTGATCAGCCCGACGAGTTCGCGGCCGACCTGGCCGACCAGCACCATCCGCACGATGTCCATGGTCTCCGGGGTGGTGACCCGGAGGCCGCCACGAAATTCCCCTGGGATGCCGAGCCGGTCGAGCATGCTGGTGATCTGTGGTCCGCCGCCGTGCACGACAACCGGCCGAAGCCCAGCGAGCCGCAGAAACACCATGTCCTCGGCGAACGCGCGCTTGAGCCGATCGTCGATCATGGCGTTGCCGCCGTATTTGATGACCACCAGGCTGCCATGGAACCGTTGCAGCCACGGCAAAGCCTCGATCAACACCTCAGCCTTGGCTGTCGCGTCAGCGGTTTCGGTCATGACGAGTACGCGCTGTTCTCTTCGACGTAGGCGTGCGACAGGTCGGTGGTGAGCACAGTGGCGGCGGCGTCGCCGAGATTGAGGTCGATGACGATCTCGATGTCCCGGCCGGACAGGTCGACGGCGGACCGGTCGGTGGCCGGCTGACCCTTGTCCAGCAAGGGGATTCCGTTGATCTGGATGTCGAGCCGGTCCGGGTCGACCTCGGCGCCGGAGCGGCCGACCGCCATCGCGATCCGGCCCCAGTTCGGGTCGGAGCCGAACAACGCCGTCTTGACCAGGTTGTCCTCGGCCACCGTCCGGGCGACCAGCACGGCCTCAACCTCGACCACCGCGCCACGCACGGTGATGCTGACCTCCTTGGTCGCGCCCTCAGCGTCGTTCTGCAGCTGCTTCACCAGGTCTGCGGCGACGGCGGTGAGCAGCGCACGGAACTCGGCTGGCTCAGGCGTGATCCCGGACGCGCCCGAGGTGAGCAGCAGCACGGTGTCGTTGGTGGAGGTGCCGCCGTCGACGTCGAGCCGGTCGAAGGTGATGGCCGTGGTCGCGCGCAGGGCGGCGTCCAGCACGTCACCGGGGATGTCGGCGTCGGTGGTGATGACCGAGAGCATGGTGGCCAGGTTCGGCGCGAGCATGCCGGCGCCCTTGGCGAAGCCGCCGATCGACCAGCCATCCGGATGCTGTGCCCAGGACTGCTTGGCGTGCGAGTCGGTGGTGAGCACGGCGGTCGCGGCGTCGAGCCCGGCCTGCGGGGTCGACGCGAGTGCGCTGGCTGCTGTGTCCACTCCGGACAGCACGGCCGGCATCGGCAGTCGTTCGCCGATCAGGCCAGTCGAGCACACCGCGACCTCGACCGCGCCGATGTTCAGCGCCTCGGCCACTTTCTCGGCGGTGGTGTGGGTGTCCTGGAAGCCTTCGGGGCCGGTGCAGGCGTTCGCGCCGCCGGAGTTGAGGACCACCGCACGCAGCCGACGCTGGGTCAGCACCTGTTGTGACCAGAGAACCGGCGCGGCCTTGACCTTGTTGGTGGTGAACACGCCGGCCGCGGCGTCGGACGGGCCGGCGTTGACGATGAGCGCGAGGTCGAGTGCGCCGGAATCCTTGATGCCGGCGGCGATTCCGGCCGCGCGGAAGCCCGCCGGTCCGGTCACGCCGACCTGGCGATCCACAGTAGACTGATTGGCGTCAGACTGGCTCACGGGGCGACTCCGATGGTGGACAGGCCGGTGGTCTCGGCGAGACCGAGGGCGATGTTCATGCACTGCACGGCCGCGCCGGCGGTGCCCTTGGTGAGATTGTCCACAGCGGACACTGCGATCAGGCGGCCGGCGTCGGCGTCCACGGTGACCTGGAGGTGCAGGGCGTTGCCGCCGAGGGTGGCCGAGGTCGTCGGCCAGGTCCCGTCCGGCAGCAGGTGGATGAACGGCTCGTCGGCGTAGGCGTCGTGGTAGGTCTTGCGTGCGGCGGCAGCGTCCACGCCGGCGCGGACCGGGGCGGAACAGGTGGCGAGGATGCCGCGCGGCATCGGCGCGAGCACAGGCGTGAACGAGACCCGGACGCTGGTTCCGGCGACCTGACCGAGATTTTGCGCGATCTCCGGGGTGTGCCGATGCGTGCCGCCGACGCCGTAGGCGCTGACCGAGCCCATCACCTCGGTGCCGAGCAGCTGCGGTTTGAGGCTGCGGCCGGCGCCGGACGTCCCGCTGACCGCGACCACCACGACATCCGGGTCGACCAGGCCGGCGGCCAGCGCCGGAGCGAGCGCCAGCGAGGCAGCGGTCGGATAGCAGCCGGGGACGGCGATCCGGCGGGCATCGTGCAGGGCTGGGCGCGCACCGGGCAGTTCGGGCAGGCCGTACGGCCAACTGCCGGCGTGCTCGCCGCCGTACCAGCGGGTCCAAGCGGCCGGGTCGGTGAGCCGGTGGTCGGCGCCACAGTCGATGACCAGGGTGTCCGGGCCGAGTTCGGCGGCCAGCGCGGCGGAATTGCCGTGCGGGAGGGCGAGGAACACGACGTCGTGACCGGCCAGGATTTCGGGCGTGGTCTCGGCGAGCACGCGGTCGGCGAGCGGGACAAGGTGCGGCTGGTGTTGTCCGAGCGTGGTGCCGGCGCTGCCGCCCGCCGTCAGCGCGCCGATCTCCACTTCCGGGTGCGCGAGCAGCAGCCGGAGCAGCTCGCCTCCGGCGTATCCACTGGCTCCCGCCACCGCGACCCTGACCGTCATACGCATGATTATGCAGTGTGATGCAACATCACTCAAGTTGATATCTCTCGGTCGTCGACACGACCGTGGCGGCGGAGGTCGCGACGCGGGAAACAGGCGAGGATCAGCCGTTCGAGATCGGCGATCGGAATCCGCCAGCGATGGTGGGCGAACAGCGCCAGGCAGAACAGCAGCGCACGGCACAGCACTGAGGCGGCCAACAGCGCACCGCTGAGATAGACGTAGCTCACGCGGCCCGCCTCCGCGGGAGGCCGCCGGCCGGGAGGTAGCGAATCATGACTGACTGAGAGTCGGGCCGGCCGCGACTATGACAGCACTTCGGGGCTGTCTGGCCACGATTCACCGGAATGGTTGGCGCGAGTCCGCGTCATAGCCTCGGCCGTCGAGTGTCGATCTCTCGGTCCGGTACGCCAGCAACCGAGAGAAGACACCGTGTCTGAGGTCCCCGAGCCCACGCCGCCGAGCGACGCCAAGTTGATCGCCGCGGTTCGCGGCGGCGATGTCTCGGCGTACGGGGCGCTCTACACCCGCCATGCCCGCGCGGCCACGATGCTGGCACGGCAACTCGCCCGTTCCAGCGACGCGGCGGACGACCTGGTCTCCGAAGCGTTCGCCAAAGTCCTCGACGTGCTGCGCGATGGCCGCGGCCCGGATTCGGCGTTTCGCGCCTACCTGCTCACCGCGCTGCGGCACGTCGCGTACAACACGAACCGCAAGGAGCGCCGCGTCGAACTGGACGAGGACGTGACCACCGGTAATGCGCGGAGCGCGGAAACCAGCGTCCCGTTTCGGGACACCGTTGTCGCCGGCCTGGAACGTTCGCTGGCCGCGCGGGCGTACGCGCGGTTGCCGGAACGCTGGCAGGCAGTGCTGTGGCACACCGAGATCGAAGGCCAGTCGGCACGCGAGGTCGCCCCGCTGCTCGGGCTGACTCCCAACGGTGTGTCCGCACTCGCCTACCGCGCCCGGGAAGGACTGCGCCAGGAGTACTTGCAGGTGCATCTCGCGGAAACCACCGCCGCTGGCTGCCGACCAACGGCCGAGCGGCTCGGCGCGTGGACCCGAGGTGGGCTGTCCCGTCGGGAGTCCGCGCAGGTCGATGCGCACCTGGACGAATGCGAGCGGTGTCGGGCGCTGGCCGCCGAACTCGCCGACGTCAACGGCTCGCTGCGGATCTTCATCGCCCCGCTGGTGCTCGGCGGCGCGGCGACGGCCTACCTCACGGCGGCCAAGGCGACCGCAGCCGGCGCAGTCGGTACAACGGCCGGCGCTGCGGCTGTCAAGGCGGGTGTGGCTGCGGGTGCGGGGGCCACGAGTGGCGGGGCGGCCGGCGCGGCCAGTTCGCTGCCCCGCCAACTGGTCAGCGCCGGCGGCTCGGTGGCCGCAGTGGCGGCGGTGTTGGTTGTCGTGCTCACCAACGCACCCGCCAAGCAAGCGCCGCCACCACACATCCTCCCCACCACGCAGGCGCCGTCATCGATCGTGCCGATTCCGCCGGTTTCGCGCCCGACGACCAGCTCCACCACCCACTCGACGACGACAGGACACTGAAGCACCGACAATGGCGATATGACCGACCGACAGACCGCGACGATCCGCACTCTGGTGCTCTGGGACGTCGACCTGACCTTGGTGAACATGCGTCGGCTGGGCGGGGCCTGGTATCGGCGAGCTGTTGCGGAGGTCACCGGCCGGACGCTGACCGAGATTCCGCCGTTCGGCGGGCGGACCGACCGGTGGATCACCATCGAGCTGCTGTCCTCGGTCGGCCTGCCGGCGTCGGAAGATCTGATCGGGCGGGTGCAGGCAGCCGCCGCGAATCTCGCCGCGGAGCAGCGGGCGGACATCGGTGAACTCGGCTTTGTGTTGCCCGGCGCGACGGAATCGCTGCGGGCGGTGGCAACGCTGCCGGATACCGCGCAAAGCCTGGTCACCGGAAACCAGCGGCCGATCGCCGGCTACAAGGTCGGCGCGTTCGGCTTGGACGAGTACCTCGATTTGGACATCGGCGGGTACGGCGAGCTGTCCGAGCATCGGCCTGCGCTGGTGGCCGACGCGATCACCCGAGCGAGCAGCAAGCATGGTCGCCGGTTCGAGCGAGAGTCGGTGGTGGTTTTCGGCGACACTCCGCACGACGTGGATGCCGCGCTGGCCAGCGGCGCCCGGCCGGTAGGTGTCGCGAGT
>DASZLR010000194.1:0-11950 GCA_035552275.1 Pseudonocardiaceae bacterium
TGCTGCAGCCGGACGCCCTTCTGACCGGAGTCGAGGAAGGCCTTGATCGCCATCTTCTTCGCCCGGTCAACGATGTTCTGGATCATGGCGCCGGAGTTGAAGTCCTTGAAGTCCAGAACTTCCTTGTCACCGTTGGCGTACGTGACCTCGAGGAAGCGGTTGGCGTCATCCTCGGAGTACATCCGCTCGACGACCCGCTGAATCATCCCGGCGCAGGTGGCCTCGCGGTTGCCCCCGTGCTCGGCGAGGTCCTCGGGGTGCAGCGGCAGGGTCGGCACGACGTACTTGCTGAAGATGTCTCGCGCCGACTCGGCGTCGGGCCGCTCGACCTTGATCTTCACGTCCAGCCGGCCGGGCCGCAGGATGGCCGGGTCGATCATGTCCTCGCGGTTGGAGGCGCCGATCACGATGACGTTCTCCAGCCCCTCCACGCCGTCGATCTCGGACAGCAGCTGGGGCACGATCGTCGTCTCCACGTCGGACGACACGCCCGAGCCACGGGTCCGGAAGATCGAGTCCATCTCATCGAAGAACACGATCACCGGGGTGCCCTCGGACGCCTTCTCCCGAGCCCGCTGGAAGATCAGCCGGATGTGCCGCTCGGTCTCGCCGACGAACTTGTTGAGCAGCTCCGGGCCCTTGATGTTGAGGAAGTACGACTTGGCCTGGCCGTCGTCGTCGCCCCTGGCCAGCGCGACCTGCTTGGCCAGCGAGTTGGCGACCGCCTTGGCGATCAGCGTCTTGCCGCAGCCGGGCGGGCCGTAGAGCAGAACGCCCTTGGGTGGCCGCAACTTGTACTCGGCGAACAGTTCCGAGTGCAGGAACGGCAGTTCCACCGCGTCGCGGATCTGCTCGATCTGCCGGAACAGGCCGCCGATGTCCTCGTAGCGGACGTCCGGCACCTCCTCCAGCACCAGGTCCTCGACCTCGGCCTTGGGCACCCGCTCGAAGGCGTAGCCGGCCTTGCCGTCCACGAGCAGTGAGTCGCCCGACTTGATCGGCACGTCGACCAGCGAGTCGGCCAGCCACACCACCCGCTCCTCGTCGGCGTGGCCGACGACCAGCGCGCGCAGCGGGCCGCCGTCGTCCAGCGCGGGCAACACCTCGCGGAGGGTGCTGACCTCGCCGGTGCGCTCGAAGGAACATCCCTCGACCACGGTGAGCGCCTCGTTGAGCCGCACCGACTGGCCCACCCGCAGTTCCTCGCCCTCCACGGCCGGCGACACCGCCACCCGCATCCGCCGGCCCGAGGTGAACACGTCGACCGTGCTGTCCTCGTGGCGCTGCAGGAAAACGCCGTAGCCGCTGGGCGGCTGGGCGAGCCGGTCGACTTCCTCGCGCAAGGCGAGCAACTGCGCCCGCGCTTCGCGCAGCGTGTCGACGAGCTTGGCATTGCGCTCGGTGAGCTGGGCCACGCGCTCCGAGGCCTCGGCCAGCCGCTGCTCAAGCAGCCGGACATGCCGCGGAGACTCCGTCAGTTTCCTGCGCAGTAGGGTGACTTCTTCTTCCAGGAACCGGATCTGTGCGGACAACTCGGCGCTGCTCTGCCCGGCGTTGTGCTCGCTACCCTCATCGGGCCGGCTGCTGGGGCGGTCGTGCTGCATTAGGCACCATCCTCCCGCGGTCGTGTCCTCCACGGTACAGGCGATCACCGACAATTGGGGTAACCAAATCGCCGCTATCCGCGTCCCACCGGCACAAACGTCCAATTGGCGAGACGCGCACTGTCATCCCGGCGCAACATCGAACCGATCACCCGCTACCGTCCGTCCAGGATGGCCGGTAGCCGCTGGTCCAACCGGTGTTCACCGCCGTGACATCTCTCACACGAATGTTGGCAACATGCCTGGCGCGTCCACACCGGGCGCGGTCAGGTTACGAATCGGTGCCATTGCCCGCACATCGGCCAGCGCGCGGCGCGGGGTCTCTGCCATGATCGGGCGCGCGTGGCCGGGCGCCGCAGCCGCGGCGCCCAAGAGATCGAGGGGATCCGTCGTGACCTACCCTCCCCAGCCGCCCGGACCGTCCGGGCCGGGGCCCTACGGCGCACAGCCGGGCGGCTACGGTCAGCAGCCGGGCGAATACGGCCGACCCGGTTATGGCCAACCGGGCTACGGACCGCAGGGACCCGGACAGCCCGGCTACCCGCAACCCGGATACGGCCAGCCCGGTCAGGCCGGTCAGGCCACACCGCCGGGCGGCTTCGGGCAGCCCGGTTATGGCGGATTCGGCGGCCCACCACCGAAGAAGAGCCGCAAGGGCCTGGTCATCGGGCTGATCATCGCGCTGGTGGTGGTCCTCGGCGGCGGCGTCGGCGCGTATTTCGCCTTCTTCCGCGGCCACGGCACGCCGACCGCGACCACGGGCGGAAACCCCGGCGGCAGCACCGATCCACTGGCCGATCGCGGCACCATCGACCCCTGCGGCGCGTTCACGCCGACGACGTTCAGCGGCGTCGGCTCGGCGCTGATCGTGCCGGCGGGCTTCTTCATGTGCGACGCGACCGTCACCGCCCAGGATTCGAGCGACAGCGCCGACGTCTACGCCGACTTCAGCGCTGACCTCAATATCTCGCAGCACGACCCGACCGTGGTCACCATCACCAACCAGGGCTCGCTGCGCGTCGTCAAGCAGAAGGACCGCACCAGCAACCAGGGCTGCGACGCCGACGTGTATGTGACCGACAGCGAACTGGTCGCCGTGCGGGTGCGGCCCAGCAGCGGCAACACCGGCAACCTGGATCTGTGCGGAATGGCCGACGCGGCGGTGAACGCGCTGGTTCCCGCGCTGGCCAAGCACACCCTCAAACACCTCGACTACCCGACCGGCTCGCTGGCCGCGGTCAACTCGTGCTCGGTGCTCGACCCGTCGGAGGTCGCCGGCGCGCTCGGCGGCACCGGGATCGTGGCGCACCCGTATCCGGGCAGCCACAAGTGTTCCTGGGGCGTCGGCCAGCAGACCGACACCAGCAAGCCCAACGTCTACTTCTTCGAACTGCTCGCCACCCGGCCGGACAACGTGTCGGGCACCCAGGGCGGCAACGAACTGCCGATCATCGGCCGGGACACCTTCGTCTATCCCAGCAGCGCCACCCAGTCCAACGGCTCGCTGGGCGAGTGCTACGCCGACACCGCGGTGAAGACGTGGAAGAACTGGCCGGGCACGGTGGTCAGTTCGGTGCCGCAGACATTCATCGAGTACGCCGAGGTGGACGCGACCGTGACCGGCACCTCGGCGCAGGCCTGCCAAGCGGCCACCACGCTCGCCGGCAAGGCGTGGGCGAACCTGCCGCCACCGGCCTCCTGACGATCGTTCTTCACCCACTGCCCCAACCGGGGCGCACGATTTTTCCGGTTCGACGTACCGGCGGGTGAGCCGGATGGCACTATCTGCACGCAGCCTCATTCCGATCAACGCTCATTCCGATCAACGAAAAGGTGGGGACGACGGTGACCTACCCGCCGCAGCCCGGTCAGCCCGAGCAGCCGAACCCCTACGGCCAGCAGCCCGGCTACGGTCAGCCCGCACCGGGCCAGCCGACGCCGGATCAGCAGATGCCCGGACAGCAGCCAGGACAGGCGATGCCAGGGCAGCCCGCGCCAGGGCAGCCGCCCTACGGCCAGCCGGGCCAGCCGCCGTATGGTCAACCGGGCCAACCGGGTCAGCCGCCCTACGGTCAGCCGGGCCAGCAGCCGCCGCCCGGCTACGGCACCCCGCCCGGCGGCTTCGGCCAGCCCGGCTACGGCGGTTTTCCCCCGCCACCGCCCAGGAAGCCCAACATGGGCCTGATCATCGGCATCATCGTCGCCGCGGTGGTCGTGCTCGGCGGCGGCATCACCGGCATCGTGCTGGCCTCGGGCAGTGGGCACCACGCCAACAGCAGCAACACCAGCGCCGGCACCGGCACGCCCACCCCCACGGACACCACCGACGCCGGCGGTGACACCGGCTCGACCGACACCGGCGGCTCGGGTTCCGGCTCCTACGACAGCCCCGACTCGCTGGTGAACGCCTACGTCGACTCGGTCAACAGTCAGTCCCAGCCACCCTCCCAAATCATGTGCGACACCTCTTCCGGCGGTGGAACGCAGCTTCCGTCCGGAATGCCGTCCATGCCCGCCGGCACCAGCGTGTCCGCCAGCGCAGCCGGACCGGCGACGGTGAACGGCGACTCGGCGACCGCGACGGTCAACATGGCGATCAACATGGGCGGCACGCAGTCGACCGTGCCGATGAACCTGGACATGTCCAACAGCGGCGGCGGCTGGTGCATCAGCAACATGAATCAGGGCACGCCCAACATCGGCGGCTGAGACATCGGCAGACAGCGGCTAAGAAACTGGCAGCGAAGCGATGAGCTATCCACCCCAGCCACCCGGCGGTCCATACGGGCCGCCGGGTGGCTGGGGCCAGCCCGGTAATCAACAGCCCGGTGCTCGGCAGTCCGGCTATGGGCAACCTGGCTATGGACAGCCGAACGTCGGGCCGCAACAGCCGCCGGGCGGGTTCGGCTATCCGCCCGGCGGATTTCCGCCGCCTGGCGGATTCCCGCCACCGCCCGCGCCGAAGAAGAAGCGGACCGGCCTGGTGGTCCTGACCGTGATCGCGGTCCTGGTCGTGCTCGGCGGCGGCACGGGCCTGTACTTCGCATTGTCCGGCGGAACGCCCAGCGCCGGAAAGGGCGGCGGCGCAGGGAGTTCCGCCGGTTCTGGCGCCAGCCAGCTCAGCTTCGGTGATCTCCACACCATCGACCCGTGCGGTCTCTTTCCGGCGGCCAGCTTCGCCACCAAGGCGTACACCAGCCCGGACACCAAGCAACTCGAGGTCCAGATCGCCCCGTCGGATTTCACCGACTGCGCCATCGCGGTGACCCTGCCGGGCGACACCGGCATCGTGGACATCACCAGCACGCTCGGCGCCGGCATTGACCTGAGCAAGCTCGATTCGAGTAAGTACGCCATCACCAACCAAGGCCAGCTCAAGACCGTCAAGCCAACGACGCAGGCCGACCAGCAGTGCGAGGAATACAGTGTGCTGCCCGATCGGACCTATGTGGACATCACCGCGAAGCCACGCAACTCCCAGGCCAGCAGCGCGAACTTCTGCGCGTTCGCGGACCTCGCCGCCGCCGACGTCGCCGGCGCGGTCAACCAGCACGTGCCGCACCTGCCGGCCTATCCGGCGAACTCGGCCGGCAGCCTCGACTCCTGTTCGCTGACCACGACCGCGGTGGCGTCGGCGGCGCTGGGACAGTCCGGAATCACGCCACAACCCGGACCGGGCAACCATTCCTGCGATTACGGCCTGTCGGCTGCCGGGCAGCTCGGAAACTGGGCGTACGTGAGCACGGACCTCACGAATCTGGCCCTACAGCCGGATTCGCAGTCCGGCATGAACGAATCCACGTTGGCCGGCCGGGACACCTTCACCAGCGGCACGGCCGGCGACGGCGGGCCCAGCTACTGCGAGGTGGAGACGGCGGTGCACGACTGGAAGCCGTGGACCGGCGCGATCAACGAGTTCCAGGGGCTTCCATCGGACCCGGCGCCGACCAACGAGCTGATCGAATACGTGTCGGTTTCCGTGCAGGCCACCGGAAGTCTGGATCAGGTGTGCGGAGAAGCGCAGCAGATCGCCGGCAGCGCCTGGCCCAAGCTGCCCCCGACATCCTGACCAGAACGGACACCACGTTGAGCTATCCGCCGCAGCAACCGCCCGGCCCGCAGTGGCAACCGAACCTCGGCGCGCCGCCGAACCCGGTCGGCCCGAGTCCTGGCGGACCGCCGCGCCACACCAGCACCGTGGTCCTGGTCCTGCTGATCGTGGGCGCGCTGGTACTGGTCGGCGGGATCGTGCTGGCGGTGGTGCTGACCTCCGGCGGCGGCCACGGCGGCGGCCTCGCCGTGCAGATCCCGACCACGGCCGCCCCGTCGGCGGTGCAGACCAACGGAGTCAGTGCCGGCCCGTGCAAGTACACCGCGACCCCGCAGACCCCGGCTCCGTCCGGCAAGGAAGTCGGCCTGCCCGACGACCCCTATCCGACGCCCTCGACCGGCACCGTGACGGTCACCCTGCACACCAATCTCGGCGACATCCCGCTGGCGCTGGATCGCGCCGAGGCTCCGTGCACCGTGCAGAGCTTCCTGCACCTGGCGTCCAGCAAGTTCTTCGACAGCACCAGCTGCCACCGGGAAACCGCGTATCCGACGCTGAAAGTGTTGCAGTGCGGCGATCCGACCGGCGAGGGAACCGGCGGTCCGGGTTACGTGATTCCCGACGAGAAGCCGACCGGTCTCCGGCCCGCGCAGACCAATGCCGGTGATCCGCCGGCGTCGGTCTATCCACGTGGGACGATCGCGATGGCCAACACCGGCCAGCCCAACACCGGCGGCAGCCAGTTCTTCCTGGTTTACGGCGACTCGCAACTTCCCCCGGACTACACCATTTTCGGCGCCGTGAGCCCGGCTGGACTGACCACAATGGACACGATCACGGCCAACGGCATCACCCCCGGCACCGACCCGTCCACCGGCCAGACCAGCGATCAGGACGGCAAGCCCAGGCAAACCGTCACCATCGAGCAGGCTCAGGTTGGTTGACCTGCTGTGCATGCCGACTTTCGTGATTCGGCCTTCACAGCCGCACCAGTCCTGCCATGATGCGGGGCAACAGAGCGAGACAGGGGAATCGGACATGTCCTATCCGCAACAGCCGCCCGGCCAGGGTGGCCAGCCCGACCCGCGCCAGCCCTATGGGCAGCAGCCCGGATACGGCGCACAGCCGGGCTACGGCCAACAACCGGGCTACGGCCAGTTCGGACAGCAAGCCCCCGGTTTCGGCCAACAGCCGGGCGGTTTCGGCCAACAGCCGGGGAACGGTTCCCCGCCGCCCAAGAAGTCGAAGACCGGACTCATCGTCGCCATCGTCGTCGGCGTGGTGGTCCTGCTGGGCGGTGGCATCACCGCCATAGTCCTACTGACCGGCAATTCGCCCGGCAGCAACAGCCACAACACCGCGTCGCCGGCCGGATCGACGACGGCGACCACGGCGAGCGGCGCGAACAGCACGAGCGGCGGCGGATCTTCAGGCCAGACCTACGGCACGCCGGCCGACCTCATCAACGCCCTGGTCGCCGACGTCAACAGCAACCAGCTTCAGGCCGCCGACGGGCTGTTCTGCACGCAACAGAGCGATTCGATCGACCCCGGACTGCGGATACACCTCACGATCAATGGCTCGGTGCCCAACGACGGTCCCGGCGAGGCGGGCAGTCCAGGTCCGTCCATCGCCGCCACCGCGATCGCCACCAACAACGGCCGGACGGCCACCAAGCAGTTGACGATCAATGTCTTCAACAACAAGTCCGGCACCGGCTACTGCGTCAACGACCTGAGCTGACCGCCGGGACCGCCCCACCGGCCGGCGCGCCGCTCGCCGGTGGGGCGAGTGGGCCGCTGGCGAAATACGTGGTGCACACGCCATCGGCGGCGAAATCGTCGGCCGCCTCCAGCATGGACTTCCCGTCCACGCTGGGCAGGATCGCCGGGGCGAAATTGCGACACATGCCGGCGTCGGCATTGCCCAGGGGAATCGGCGCCGGAATCTGGTACCAGGCGCCGCTGCCCTCGTTGTCGTTGGCCATCAGCACCGTGCCGTCGTCCGCTGCCAGGCTGCCGTCCGAGTCGGCCATCATCTCGGTGATCGCCAGGATTCTGCCGTCGCGGCCGGGACCGGGGCTCCACGCCACGTCCGGCGTGCCGCGCGCGTACTGGCCGTCGACCGTGCGGATCACCGTGCCCAGATCGGTCGGATCGCCGTAGTTCCAGCCGTCGGTCGAGGTACGGAAATAGCTGGCACAGGTGTGCACCAGGTCGTTGTTGCACACCTCGTAGGTCATGAAGTACCCGCCGTCCGGCAGCCGGATGACGGTGGCCATGCCCGGCCGCACGTACCAGTCATCGCTGACCACGGTCTCCCGGGTGTCGGTCCACCGCACGCCGTCCGCCGAGCGGGCCTGGACGAGCTTCTGGTCGTGATAGGTCTTGTCGGTCTCGTCCGAGTAGAACGCGACGAGCTGGCCGTCCGCGGCCACTGAGAGGCTCGGCTCCCAGTACGGGAAGGGCGTGCCGGAGCGCGCGATATCCGTGACATACCGCCAGGTTCGGCCGTGATCGCGACTGTCCCACAACCGGATCGCCACGTGCCGGGCTCCGGTGCGCAGGCCGTAGCCGGTGCCGACCACCCACAGCAGGGTCCCGGCCGGCATGGTGCCGACCGGCGAGGGCAGCTCGTAGAGGCTGCCGCCCGCCGACACCGCGCCGTTGGCGGCGGTCGGATCGGCGATGGTCGCGATCTGGTGGAACGACCGGCCGCCATCGGTGCTCGCCTCGATGATGCCCACGCCGCTGTTGTTCCGCACGGCGTTGACACTGGCCAGAATCGTGCCGTTGGCCGAGCCGCTGTCCGCGAGCCGGATCAGCCGTGGATAGGCGCTGCCGCCGGCGAACATCGCCTGTCGGGCCGGCGGCGCGGTTGTGACAGGCGCCGATGCCACTTCAGCCCGCGCGGGCACGGTCAGGCACGCCAGCGCGGCCAGTGTCGCCAGCGTGCCGCCACCCAACCGCCGCATCCAGCGCCTCCGACCGTCCTCATGAGATCATCGGCAGGCTAGTCCTTACTGGACAGACCGCAACGCGATGATCACCAGGTCGGGTGATGCGCCTAGCCGCGACCGGTGGGGCGGCGCTGGGGCCGGGGCGGCACCACGCCCTCGGCCAGTTTCCGGGTGGTCAGCAGGAACGCGGTATGCGCCACCATCCGATGCTCCGGCCGCACCGCCAGCCCGACCACGTGCCACGGCCGCAACAGCGTCTCCCACGCCTGCGGCTCGGTCCAGCACTGCTGCTCGCGCAACGACTCGGTGATCCGGGACAGCTGGGTGGTGGTGGCGACGTAGACCACCAGCACGCCGCCGGCGATCAGGCTGGCGGCGACGGTCGGCAGGACCTCCCACGGGGACAGCATGTCCAGCACCGCCCGGTCCACCTCGCCGGCGTGCTCGGTCACGTCGCCGACGTGCAACGTCCAGTTCGGCGGCTGCTCGCCGAAGAACCTCCGCACGTTGCGCACCGCGTGCTCGGCGTGGTCGTCGCGCACCTCGTACGACGTGACCGCACCCTTCTCGCCCACCGCGCGCAGCAGCGAGCAGGTCAGCGCGCCCGAGCCGGCGCCGGCCTCCAACACCCGCGCGCCGGGGAAGATGTCGCCCCACATCACGATCTGCGCGGCGTCCTTGGGATAGATCACCTGCGCGCCGCGCGGCATGGACAGCACATAGTCGGGCAGCAGCGGACGCAGCGCCAGGTAGGGCGTGCCGGCGGCGGAGGTGACCACGCTGCCCTCCGGCGACCCGATCAGCCGGTCGTGCTCCAGCGCACCGCGATGCGTGTGGTAGGTCTGTCCGGGCTCAAGCACGACCGTGTAGTGCCGGCCCTTCGGGTCGGTCAACTGCACCCGGTCGCCGGCCCGGAACGGACCACTGGCGGCGTTCAACGCTGGGAACCTCCGATAAAGCCGCTATCCAACAAGAAAGCTGGTGACGGTCCCGATAGTCGCAGATGGGGCGGTCAGGCCGCGCGTGGGGCGGCCATCGCGGCGCGCAGGTCGTCGCGATGCAGGACGCCCAGCGGCTGGCCGTCCTCGGACACCACCAGGAACTGCCACGCGGCCGTGCTGCGCACCCGGTCCACGATGTCCTCCCCCGGCTCCGAGTCGAACAGCACGATGTCGGGCCGGATCGGCTGCGCGGCCTGCTCGGCCGGGGCGCTCGGGGACCGGGCCGCGAGCGCCCGCGCGGACACCTCGTCCAGCAGTCCGGCGGCCAGGCCGTCAGCGCGCACCAGCACCACCCCCCGTCCGGCCGCGGCGATCAGCGCGTCGCCGACCGGGCTCTCGGCGGGCAGCTGCAGCACCGGCCGCAGCACGTCGGCCACCCGCAGGCCCGCCGGCCACTCGTGCCGCCGCCCGGCGGCGAGCTCGGCGCTCGCGCCGGAGACGACGAACCACGCGGTGAGCACGCACACCCCGAGCCGCAGCCATTCGTCCGTGGTCCCCTGGGCCAGCCCGATGATCGCCCACACCACCAGGACGGTGGCCACCACGCCGCCGCCGACCACCGCCGCCCGGGTGCCCAGCAACCGGCGGCCGGTGATCGCCCAGACGCCCGCGCGCAGGATTCGGCCGCCGTCCAACGGCAGGCCGGGCAGCAGGTTGAACACCGCGACGGCCAGGTTCGCCGCCGCGCATTCCAGCACCAGCAGCCACAGCGCGTTGTTCGGCGCGACGATCAGCAGCAGCGCGCCGAAGACCAGCGACAGCGCCAGCGACACCGCCGGGCCGGCGGCGGCCACCCAGCCCTCGTGCGCCGGTTCGCGCGGCGAGCGGGCCATTTCGGACAGGCCGCCGAGCAGGAACAGCCGCACCCGGTGCACCGGAATGCCCAACCGCAGCGCGACCGCGCAGTGCCCGAGCTCGTGCAGCAGCACCGAACCGCCGAGCAACGCGGCGAAGGTGGCGGCCAGTCCGAACGACGCCCAGCCGCCGGTTCCGGGCAGCAGCCGGCTCACCAGCGGCGTGTACAGCACGGTCACCACCAGCGAACCGATCCACCAGGACGGCGCGAGCAGCACGGGCACGCCGCGCATCCGGAACAGCAGCACGCCGCGGATCTCGGTGCCACGGCGATTCACTCCGATGGGCGCGTTCACCCCACGACTGTAGATCGCCGCGTGTCGGTGTGCCGTGACGCGGCGTTGTCGGACCCTGCCGTTAGGGTGCGGGCATGGCCGAGACCGTCAGCGCAGCGGACATCCGGACGCTTCCCGAGCAAGCGGAGCCGACCGAGGCTGAGCAGACCGTGCCGGCCGAGAAGGTGCGCCGGCCGGCGTTGTCGCCGTCGCGGGCCAGCGATTTCAAGCAGTGCCCGCTGCTCTACCGGTTCCGCGCGATCGACCGCATTCCCGAGACGCCGAGCCGGGCCCAGATTCGCGGCACCGTGGTGCATTCCGTGTTGGAGCGGCTGTTCGCGCTGCCGGCCGCCGACCGGGTGCCGGAGCAGGCGTACACGCTGGTCGAACCGGCGTGGTCGGAACTGCTCGCCGAACGCCCGGAATTGGCCGAATTGTTCACCGGCCCGGAGGATCCCGAGTTGGCCGAATGGCTGGCATCGGCGAAATCCTTGCTGGACGCCTATTTCCAGCTCGAAGATCCGCGCCGGCTGCGACCGGAGGCGTGCGAGCTGCGGGTCGAGGCCGAGCTGGATTCGGGTCTGCGGCTGCGCGGCTTCATCGACCGGCTCGATGTCGCGCCGACCGGCGAGATCCGGGTGGTGGACTACAAGACCGGCGCCGCGCCACGGGAGTTCGGCGAGGCCAAGGCGCTGTTCCAGATGAAGTTCTACGCGCTGGCGCTGTACCGGCTGCGCGGTGTGGTGCCCCGGCAGTTGCTGTTGATGTACCTGGCCGATCAGCAGTCCCTGGCGTACACGCCGGACGAGGCGGAACTGCTGCGCTTCGAGAAGCTGCTGGACGCGGTGTGGCAGGCGATCCTGCGCGCCGGCCGGACCGGTGATTTCCCGGCCAGCACCAGCAAACTGTGCGACTGGTGCGACCACAAGGCGCGCTGTCCGGCGTTCGGTGGCACCCCGCCGCCCTACCCCGGCTGGCCCGACACCACCGACCTCGAACCCGACAGTCCGCTGGACCGCGTGGACTGATCAGCTACGGCGAATCTGTAGCCATGGGAACCAGCTCCATTGCAGCCCTGTTGGTCGTGGCGAGATCAGGCACGTTCATGCCCAACTCCCTCTGCCGCTCGGCTGCATCCGTCAGCGTCATTGACAGTTTTCGACTGGTGGAGATCAGGTGGTAGAGAGGATCCGCCTGATCGGGGT
>DASZLR010000195.1:0-24325 GCA_035552275.1 Pseudonocardiaceae bacterium
CTCACAGACGTCGGCCCCGGGCCCGGAATCGGCGGATTCCGGTGCCCGGGGCCAACTTTCGTGTTATCGATCTTTGATCAGTCGGACTCGGCGGTGGCTTCCTTGTCACCGGCACCGGCACCGGCGGTCAGCCCGGCCAGCGCCGCGTCCAGTTCCGGCCGCTCCTTGTCCTCGCCGCGGAACACGAACTTCGCCTGGTCGTCGGAGCCTTCGCCGTCCCAGCCCTCGACGTCCACCACGATGTTCTGGCCCGCCTGCAACTCGCCGAACAGGATCTTCTCGGACAGCTGGTCCTCGATGTCGCGCTGGATGGTCCGGCGCAGCGGCCGGGCGCCCAGCACCGGGTCGAACCCGCGCTTGGCCAACAGCTGCTTGGCCAGCGGGGCCAGCTCCATGCTCATGTCCTTGTTGCGGAGCTGGGTCTGCACCCGGGTGCCCATCAGGTCGACCATCCGAATGATCTCGTCCTGGGTGAGCTGGTGGAAGACGATGATGTCGTCGATGCGGTTGAGGAACTCCGGGCGGAAGTGCTTCTTCAGCTCGTCGTTGACCTTCTGCTTCATCCGCTCGTAGTTCGACGCGCTGTCGCCGCCGCCCGAGAAGCCCAGACCCACGGCCTTGGAGATGTCCGAGGTGCCGAGGTTGGAGGTGAAGATGATCACGGTGTTCTTGAAGTCCACCGTGCGGCCCTGGCCATCGGTCAGCCGGCCGTCCTCCAACACCTGCAACAGCGTGTTGTAGACCTCCTGGTGCGCCTTCTCGATCTCATCGAAGAGCACCACCGAGAACGGCTTGCGCCGCACCTTCTCGGTCAGCTGGCCGCCCTCCTCGTAGCCGACGTACCCCGGCGGGGCGCCGAACAGCCGCGAGGCGGTGTACCGGTCGTGGAACTCGCCCATGTCGATCTGGATCAGCGCGTCGTCGTCCCCGAACAGGAACTCCGCCAGCGCCTTGGACAGCTCCGTCTTACCGACACCGGACGGGCCGGCGAAGATGAACGAGCCGGACGGCCGCTTCGGGTCCTTCAACCCGGCGCGGGTGCGGCGGATCGCCTGCGAGACGGCCTTGACGGCCGGCTCCTGGCCGATGATCCGCTTGTGCAGCTCGTCTTCCATCCGCAGCAGCCGAGTCGTCTCCTCCTCGGTGAGCTTGAACACCGGAATGCCGGTCCAGTTGGCCAGCACCTCGGCGATCTGCTCGTCGTCCACCTCGGCGACGACGTCCAGGTCGCCGTCCTTCCACTGCTTCTCCCGCTCGGCCTTCTGGCCCAGCAACTGCTTCTCGGAGTCACGCAGCTTGGCGGCGCGCTCGAAGTCCTGCGCGTCGATCGCGGACTCCTTGTCCCGACGCACATCGGCGATCTTCTCGTCGAACTCGCGCAGGTCCGGCGGCGCGGTCATCCGGCGGATGCGCATCCGCGCGCCGGCCTCATCGATGAGGTCGATCGCCTTGTCCGGCAGGAACCGGTCGTTGATGTACCGGTCGGCCAGGGTGGCGGCGGCGACCAGCGCCGAGTCGGTGATCGAGACGCGGTGGTGCGCCTCGTACCGGTCGCGCAGGCCCTTGAGGATCTCGATGGTGTGCTCCAGTGACGGCTCACCCACCTGGATCGGCTGGAACCGGCGCTCCAGGGCCGGGTCCTTCTCCACGTACTTGCGGTACTCGTCCAGCGTGGTCGCGCCGATGGTCTGCAGCTCGCCACGAGCCAGCATCGGCTTGAGGATCGAGGCCGCGTCGATCGCGCCCTCGGCCGCGCCGGCGCCGACCAGCGTGTGCAGCTCGTCGATGAACAGGATGATGTCGCCGCGGGTGCGGATCTCCTTGAGCACCTTCTTCAGCCGCTCTTCGAAGTCACCGCGATACCGCGAGCCGGCCACCAGCGAACCGAGGTCAAGCGTGTAGAGGTGCTTGTCCTTCAGCGTCTCCGGGACCTCGCCCTTGACGATCTTCTGCGCCAGCCCCTCGACCACGGCCGTCTTGCCGACGCCCGGCTCGCCGATGAGCACCGGGTTGTTCTTGGTGCGGCGGGACAGCACCTGCATGACCCGCTCGATTTCCTTCTCGCGTCCGATGACCGGGTCGAGCTTGCCCTCGCGCGCACTGGACGTGAGGTTGCGCCCGAACTGGTCCAGCACCAGCGACGACGACGGGGTGCCCTCACCCCGGCCGCCGGTCTCGGCCGGCTCCTTGCCCTGGTAACCGGACAGCAACTGCAGCACCTGCTGCCGCACCCGGTTGAGGTCCGCGCCCAGCTTCACCAGAACCTGGGCGGCGACACCCTCACCCTCGCGGATGAGGCCCAACAGGATGTGCTCGGTGCCGATGTAGTTGTGGCCGAGCTGAAGTGCCTCCCGCAAGGACAGCTCCAGCACCTTCTTGGCCCGCGGCGTGAACGGGATGTGCCCGCTGGGCGCCTGCTGACCCTGGCCGATGATCTCCTCGACCTGCTGGCGCACGCCTTCCAGCGCGATCCCCAGCGACTCAAGGGCCTTGGCCGCGACACCCTCACCCTCGTGGATCAAGCCCAGGAGGATGTGCTCGGTGCCGATGT
This sequence comes from Pseudonocardiaceae bacterium, assembly GCA_035552275.1. Taxonomy (GTDB): domain Bacteria; phylum Actinomycetota; class Actinomycetes; order Mycobacteriales; family Pseudonocardiaceae; genus DASVLX01. The sequence goes on from DASZLR010000195.1 coordinate 2,552, forward strand.
AGTTGTGGTTGAGCATCCGGGCCTCTTCTTGGGCCAGGACGACCACCCGCCTCGCGCGGTCGGTGAACCTCTCGAACATTCGCACTCCCTGACTGCTGCGCCGGCGTCCCTAGCCCGCCCTTGCCAACTGGTTTGGCCCTGCCTCGGCGGGTTCAGCACCGTACGACCACTGTAGTCGCAGGCCCTGTCGCACTCGGTTCGATGTACGTAGCAAAACGTTCCGAACCGCCCTCCGGCAACCCCGACACCCTGCACAACGGCCCGCTGGCCAGGTGGATTCCACAAGATGGGCGCGGATCAGGCATGTCCGCTCAGCGCGAACAGATCACGCCGCTAAGGTTAGGCACACCTAAGCGACGGTGGCTCGGCAGTGGTTCGGCAGCGATGAGGGGTGACGGAGGGTGGCGGATTGACCGGCGTCCTGTTGCACGTCCGGCACGGGCCGCCGGAACCGGCCGAGAACGAAGCCGGGAATCGGGACCGCTGGTGGCGCTGCGCGGAGTTGCTGGCCGAGCCGGACCGGCTGGTGCGCTGGCAGGCGATGATCGCCGGCTGGCTGACCGAGCACTACGGCGAGGCGCCCGAGGCGACCGTCGACGGCTATCTGGTCACCTGGTACCTGGCCGCGCCCGCCCGGCTGGCCGCGCTGATGTTCCACACGAAGCGCCGGCTGCCCGCACTGGCGCCGAAACATCTGGTGCTACGGCTGGCCGAACAGCGGCCGCGGCCGGACGGAATGGCGGTGCTCGCCGACGAATTCGCCGTTCTGCCCGATGATCCGGAGGCGAACGCGGATTGGGCGACCGTTGTCGGCGACGAGGCCGCGCTGGCGGCGTTGTTGCGGGGCCGGTTCATCGCGCACGCGGCGCGGTTCATCGCGGCATTCGCGCCGCTGACCCGGTTTGGCCGGCGGACGTTGTGGGCGGCCGCCACCGACGCGTTGGATGAGGCATTGTGGCTGACCGGTCGACACCTGGGAAATGAGGAAGCCGGCGTCGCCAACGCGGCATTGGTGTTGCCGGATGGCCGCAGTGGGGACTCGGGGGACTCGGTTGACTCGGACGTGCTCGCGCCACTCACGTCCGCGTCAACCGTCCGGATGGTTCGCGAGAACAAGTCGGAGTGGACCCGTCGTCGGGAAAGTTGCTGCTTTCACTACGCCCTTCGAGCCGGACTCGGCCCTTGTGACACGTGTCCCCGGCTATCCGGCCGGGGACACGTGTAGCAAACCGTGGTCGACTTCGGGCCGTAGTCGACTCAGGCTGTGTCGACTACGGCTGTGTCGACTTCAGAAAGGGGTCGTCAGTTCTTCTTGTGGTAAGCGTCCAGGACTTCAGCCGGGATACGGCCTCGATCCGAGACCGGCATGCCCTGCTTACGCGCCCACTCGCGGATCGCCTGGTTCTGCTCGCGATCCGCGGAAGCCGTGCGCGGCGCCCGGCCCGCGGCCGGGCGGCCCGGAGCACGCTTACGGCCGCCGGAACGGCGAGCGTGGTCCACGTAGTCCGCAAGCGCATCACGCAAACGCTCGGCGTTGTCGTCCGACAGGTCAATCTGGTATGTCGCACCGTCCAGACCGAACTCAACGGTCTCTTCGGCCTCAGTGCCGTCCAAGTCATCGACCAGGGCGACGGTGACCTTCTGCGCCATATGCCTTCCCTCCTAGCGTCCACTGCACCGAAGGTGCGGATAAGTCTGCATCCACCGACTGATTCCCGCGGATGACGAAGCGATCAGCCTGTGATCAGGTTAGCGCAGATAGCCCGTTCCACAAAACTATGGGCTTCGCTCTTTCGAGTAGGACCGCATTCGGTGACTTGTTGGTGACCGGATGGCGATCGCAAGCCGATCGCGACCCGGCTCAGCGGATGTTGCGCTCAAACACCAGTCGCAGACCGAGCAGGGTCAGGTCCGGCACATGATGGTCGATGGTTTCCGACTCGGCCAACACCAACGGCGCCAATCCGCCGGTCGCGATGACGGTGACCGGACCATCCGGCAATTCCGCGATGATCCGCCGGACCAGGCCATCCACCTGCGCCACGAACCCGTAGACGATACCGGACTGAAGGCATTCCACGGTATTCTTGCCGATCACCGATCGGGGCCGAACGACTTCCACCTTCCGCAACTGCGCCGCCCGCGCGGCCAACGCGTCCATCGAGATCTCGATACCCGGAGCGAACGCGCCGCCCAGGAATTCGCCCTTCACGGAGATCACGTCGATATTCGTGGACGTGCCGAAGTCGACCACGATGCAGGCCGTGGCGAACAGATGGTGCGCGGCCAGCGAGTTGACCACCCGGTCGCCGCCGACCTCGCGCGGGTTGTCGACCAGCAGCGGCACCCCGGTCCGCACCCCCGGCTCGACGACGACCTTCGGCACGCCGTCGTAGTACCGGCCGAGCATCACCCGAAGCTCACGCAACACCGCCGGCACGGTGGACAGCGCGGCCACTCCGGTCACCTGGTCGGCGTGCGGGCCGAGCAGTCCGCGCATGGTCAGCGCCAGCTCGTCGGCCGTGATCCGGGCGTCGGTGCGCATTCGCCAGTCGCGGGTGAGCTTCGCGTCATCGGCCCGGCCCTCGTAGAGCCCGAACACGATATTCGTGTTTCCCACGTCGACACACAGCAGCACGGCTTACCGCGCCTCGGCGTCGGCCTGGATCAGCGCGTCCAGTCTGGCCGCGTCAACGGTCTCCGCCGATGTCGCGTCGGTCAGTTCCAGCCTGGTGTCGGCCAGCACCGCGCCGGAGCGCAGGCCGGACCCGGCGGGCGCGCGGCCGGGATCGGCGGAGGCGTCCGCCACCCGGTTGTCCGCGTCCACGAACACCACCCGTGGCTGGTACTCGCGCGCCTGCGCGTCGTCCAACTGCCCGTAGGCGATGAGGATCACCAGGTCGCCGGGGTGCACCAGATGCGCGGCCGCGCCGTTGATGCCCAGCACGCCGCTGCCGCGCGGGCCGGCGATCACATAGGTCTCCAGCCGGGCGCCGTTGGTCACGTCCACGATCGCGACCTGCTCGCCGGCCAGCAGATCGGCGGCGTCCATCAGGTCCTCGTCCACGGTCACCGAGCCGACGTAGTGCAGATCGGCCTGGGTCACCGTGGCCCGGTGGATCTTGGACTTCAGCATTGTTCGCAACATTCCCGCCTCACCCTCTCGCCGGACCCAGCAGAACCGGTGTGTTGTCGATCAACCGGGTCGGACCGACCCGGGCGGCCACCAGCAGCCTGGCCGGACCGGACTCCGGCGGCCGGCCGAGATCCTCGCCGCGCAGTTCCAGATAGTCCAGTTCCACATCCGGCCGGGCGGCCAGCGCCGCATCGGCCGCCGCGAGCACCGCGTCCGGCCCGTCGATCCCGGCCCGCACGCCCGCCGCCAGCGCGGCCGACAGCGCCAGCGCGTCCTCGCGACGCGCGGCGTCCAGGTAGACGTTGCGGGATGACCGGGCCAGGCCGTCCGACTCACGAATCGTCGGCACCGCGACCACCGAGACGTCCATGTTCAGGTCCCGGACCATCCGCCGGATCAGCGTCAGCTGCTGGTAGTCCTTCTCGCCGAAGAACGCGAAGTCCGGCCGGACGATGTTGAACAGCTTGGCCACCACGGTCAGCACCCCGGCGAAATGCCCCGGCCGGCTCGCGCCCTCCAACTCGGCGGCCAGCGGGCCGGGATCGACCGTCGTCCGCACCCCGTCCGGATAGAGGTCATCGACCTCGGGACGGAAGACGATCTCCACGCCCTCGGCGCGACAGGCGTCCAGGTCCGCTTCGATCGGCCGCGGATAGCGGGCCAGATCCTCGGTCGGTCCGAACTGCAGCGGATTCACGAAGATCGACACCGCGACCACCGCGCCGGGAATCCGGCGGGCCCGGCGGATCAGCTCGCGGTGGCCGTCGTGCAGCGCGCCCATGGTGGCCACCAGCGCGATCCGCCGGCCGGCGCCGCGCAGCGCCTTGGTGACCGTGGTCAGCTCGGCCGGGATCTGGTAGACGTCCAGCTCGCCGGAGGTGAAGGTGGCCGTCATGGCGCGCCGCCCCGGTCCAGCTCGGTCAGCACCCGCTCGCCGTCGCCGGGCGAGAGCAGCCCGGCGGCCAGCGCACGGGCGGCCGTGCGCCGGGCCAGCGCGACATAGCCGGGCAGTGCGTCCGGCGCGCGTTCGGCCAGCACTCGCAGGTGCACGTCCAGGGTGCCGACATCGCCCCGCGCGACCGGCCCGGTCAGCGCCCGGTCACCGTGCCGCAGTGCGTTGTCCAGCGCGGCCGACAGCAGCGGCCCGAGTAGCCGTTCGGCCGGCGCGATTCCGGCCGAACGCAGTAGTTCCAGGCATTCCGCGACCAACGTGACCAGGTGATTCGCGCCGTGCGCGAGCGCCGCGTGATAGAGCGGGCGGGCCTCCTGCGGCACCCGCACCGGCTCGCCGCCCATCTCCATCACCAGCGCCTCGCCGACATGCCAGGCGGCCTCGTTGTCACCGCTGTCGGCACCGTCGTCAGCACCGCCGCCGGCACTCGCCGTGACGCCGAAGCAGCACGCCTCCAGCCGTTGCAGATCCTCGGAGCGTCCGCTGAAGGTCATCGCCGGATGCAGCGCCAGCGGCAGCGCGCCCAGTGCGGTGGCTGGGGCCAGCACGTCGACGCCGTGCGCGCCCGAGGTGTGCACCACGATCTGGCCGGCCCGCAGCACACCGGCGGCGGCCAGGCCACGGGTCATTCCGGCGAGCGCGTCATCGGGCAGCGCCAGCAGCACCAGATCGGCCCGCCGGGCGACTTCGTCGGGCGGCAGGATCGGCACGTCCGGCAACAGGTCTTCGGCTCGCCGCAAGGATTCCCGGGACAGTCCGCTGGCCGCCACCACGGTATGTCCGGCTCTCGCCAGCGCCGCTCCCAACACGGAGCCGACCCGTCCGGCGGACACCACGCCGACCTTCAGTCGCGCGGGGCGCGTCGGTGCGCTCATCGCGGATGACTCCTCACACTCGTTCCAGTCCCGTGATCGTCCCGTTTCGACAAGGACGGGGGTACCAGACGACTCAGGGGAGCGTAACCGCCGGGAAACACCGGGACCGGGCCCAGGTGACCAGGTTCACCCGGTTGCCGGGTCGGATCGCTGGGTCAGTTCCTCGACCCTGCGACGCGCGGCGGCCAGCTCGGCGATCATCCGCTCGTGCCGGCTGTCGCCGTCCTCGCCGGCCACTCCGGCGGCCAGCGACCGACGGAGGAACGCCAACTCGGTCACGGCGGCGTGGTAGACGGCGGTGGCCTTGGCGGCCTGCCGGCCGGATCGCCGGCGCGTCCGGCGGACGGTCTGCCGTCTGGACGCCATGCTGCACAGGACGTCCATGTCCGCCGCCGGCACCAGACCCTCCCGCGCCATCGTGCCCACATGCGTTTCGACCACGCCCTGCTCGCGCCGCCGCGACCACAGCACCAGCCCGACCATGGCCAGGAACAGCGGCACCATGCCGTAGAAGTACAGGCTGATGAACCCCATCGAGCCGCCGATGGTCACCGAGCCGTTCCACAGCGCGTGCAGGCACACCGCGACCAGATAGCCGATCAGCGGCGCGGCCCACCGCCGCCAGGGCACCGTCGTGCGCGCGGCGACCCCGAAGCCGATGCCGGTCATCACGGTGAACAGCGGATGCACGAACGGCGAGAACACCCCGCGCAGCACGAACGCCGCCACCACGCCCTTGGTGCTGCCGAATCCGCCGTACTCGAAAGCCACCGCGAAATACCGGATGTTCTCCGAGAAGGCGAATCCGGCGGCCACGATGCCGGCGTAGACGATCCCGTCGACCACGCCGTCGAACTCGTTGCGGGCGAAGATCAGCAGGCCCAACAGGAACGCGCCCTTGGCGCCCTCCTCGAACAGCGGCGCGGAGACGAGCGCGGCGATCGTGTCACCGCGATGGCCGCCGAGAATGGCGTTCGCCGCGATCTCCGCGGTGCTGTTGAGCAGCAGCGCCGCCAGCGCCGCACCGCACGCGCCCCAGACGAACGCCAGCACCAGCATCTTCGGCGGCTCCGGCTCCCACCGGTCCACCCACAGAAACGCCTGCACCACAACGAACACCGGGATCAGCGCGGCCAGCGCGCCGACCAGAACCGGCAGCACGCCCATGTTCGAGGTGCCCAGGCCGAGCAACACCAGGCCGCACGCGCCCAGCGCGGTCAGGCCGAGCAGGGACAGCGTGGTCGTTCGGCGAGGTGTTCGCCGCCGGTAATCATCCTGTAACGCGCCGTCAGACATCACACTAGGCACCCTACGTGCTGATCGACATCTCGGTCTGTCGACCGTTCGGGCTACTCACGGGTTAACTCAATCCCGGCGGCGGTGCCGGCGCGATCCGGCGCTGTTGCTGTGCGCGGCGAGCAGCTCGGTGACGGAGGTGCCGGCGGTGTGCGCGCCACTGGGCGACGACTCCGCGCTCTCGTGCTGGCCGGCGCGGCGGCCGGTATCCCGCTGTGCTGAACCGGCACGCGGTGCTGACCCGGCGTGCTGCTCCGACCCGGCGTGCGCGCCGTGCCGGGACGGTGGTTCGGCTGGGGGGGCCGGCGGCTCGGCCAGCACGTCCTCGGCCGGGGCGCCCCAGTCCACCAGTTCGGGCTCAGGCCGCCAGCTTCCCAGCGGCGACTGCTCGACCCGCTCCTCGGCTCGCCGACGGCCGCCAGCCGGCCGCGGTGGCACTGGGTTGGCCGGCGGCGGCTCCGGGACGGGCCGTTGGTTGGCCGCCGTCAGTTGGTTAGTCACGGGGACCGGGTTGACCGGCTGGACTGCCGGCGTGACGACCGTCCGGTCGCGCGCCGGCTGGTGCTGGCCGACGGTGACTCGACGGGCCGGCGGGCGGCGCACGGTCACCGTCGGCGGGCCCTCGTCGTCCTCGCCCGGCCGGGTCATCGGCTTGTTCGGCGGCTTGGTGGACGGCCACTGCTCGGCGGCCGGCGGCAACACCCGACGTTGTTCGGGTCGGCCGGCATCACCCGAGCCAGCCGAGATCACCCTGGCCGGCGGCTCGCCCAGCGTCCGCATCCGGGTCGACCGGGCCTGCAACGCGAACCGCTCGACCAGCACCTCGCCGTTGTTCAGTCGTTCCAGGTTCTCCCGCAGCGCCAGCAGTTCGGCGCGGAGCAAAGCGAGATCACTCTGTCGTTCGTCCTCGACCCGGCGACGCGCGTCGGCCTCGACCTGCAACTCGTGCTCGCGCCGGGCGGCGATCTCCCGTTCCAGCTCCAGTTCGTAGACGGACTGGAGGTCGGCGACCTCGCTGTCGCGGTCGGTCGCCTGCCGCCGGTACTTGGCGGCCAGGAACACCCCGAGTAACGCCGACCACAGCGCGGCCAGCACGGCCAGCCGCAGCCATTTCGCGCTGTCGGTCAGCACCAGCACGCCGGTCGACACCAACGCCAGCCCCAGCGCCATGACCAGCATCGCCCGCCCGGCGCCGACTCCGCTGCCCGCGCGGGGCTCGTCGTCCTCAGACTCTCGGGAGCCGGTCATGGCGGATACGGTACCTGGCAGTTATCCGGCCGAGACCGGCTCGTGGCCATTACCGCCACGGGAACCGCCAAATGGAGCAGTCAATTAGTCCTCTTGCGACAGCGGTCAAGACCGGCTGTCGTGCTCCGAACGATCATCGACGTTGTCCTTGGGCGTCCGGCAGACGTATTCCAGCCACAGCGCGGCGGCGATCAGCACGGCCGCGCAGACCAGGCCGACGAAGCCGCTCGTGGTGTCGTTGGCCGCCGCCGTGCTCAGGGCATTCCGGGGCAGCACGTACACCAGCACGCCCAGCCACCCGCCGGCCATCAGCGCGCCCAACACGGACGACGCCTTGGCCAGGGCGACCGCTCGGACGGCCGTCATCGCCCGCACCGGCTCGGTGCCGGGCTTGCGGCGGATCCGGCCGCGCAGCGACCAGGCCAGCCCGGCTTCGATCAGCGCCAGCACCAGCAGGGTGATCCCGGCCAGGCCGGGCAACGGCGGCACCGCGTCGTAGTCCAGCAGCAGGAACAGGTTCACCAGCACACCGGCGATCACACCGGCGATCACCAGGTCCCTGGCCCGGGTGAATTTCATGCCGCTCCCAGGGTGAGATCGTCGCGCCGGCGGACCCCGGCGACAATGTCGGCGTCGAGTGTGGTCAGCGCAGCGAGCAGCGCGGCTACCGGTCCGTGGCCGGGCAGTTCGGCGGCCGGCTCGATGTCCAGCCACGGGATCAGCACGGTGGCCCGGTCCGGCGTGCCGGGATGCGGCAACAGCAGTTCGGGATCATCGCTGCGCACCCCGTCCACGGTCACCACGTCCACATCGAGCGTGCGCGGTCCCCAATGGACAGTGCGAATCCGGCCGGCGGCGTTCTCCAACTCGCGGGCGCGGGCCAGCCAGCCCCATTCGTCCACGCCGTCGGCTTCGGCGATCAGCACCGCGTTGAGGAAGTCGGGTTGGTCCGTCACACCCCACGCTTTCGTCTCGTACACCGGCGACACCGCGCGCACCGCGGCACCCAGCCCGTGCACGGCCAGCCGCAGGTTCGCCAGCCGGTCGCCGAGATTGGCGCCCAGCGACAGCACGGCGCGGGTCACCGGTCGGCCCCGGCGGGGATCACCCGGCCGCTGCCCCGGCCACCCCGGCGGGAGCGGCGGATGGTCACCGCGACATCGGCGAAGTCCAGCGGAATCGGCGCGGCCGGCTTGTGCAGGGTGACCTCGACGGCGTGCACCCGCTGATCTTCCATCACACCGTCGGCGACCCGGGCGGCGACCGTCTCGATCAGATCGCACGGCTCGCCGCCGACGATCTCGGCCGCGCGGGCCGCCAGCGCGCCGTAGTCCAGGGTGTCGGCCAGGTCGTCGGTGGCGGCGGCCCGGTCGAGGTCGATCCAGGCGGTGATATCGACCACGAAGTCCTGGCCGTCCTGGCGCTCATGGTCGAACACCCCGTGCCGGCCGCGCACCCGCAGCCCGGTCAGGGTGATCCGGTCCGTCACGACGCGCCCCCGCGCAGCCAGGCGTCGGCCACCGCGACCGCGTCCAGCGACCGCCCGACGTCGTGCGTCCGCACTCCCCAGGCGCCGGCCACCGCGGCCAGCGCGGACACCGCGGCGGTGGCGTCCTCCCGACCGTCCGGAGGCCGCGGCGAACCGTCCGAATCGGACAGCAGCCGGCCGAGAAAACGCTTGCGAGACGCGCCTATCAACACCGGGAAACCCAGCTTCAGCAGCACGTCCAGCCGATGCAACAGCGCCCAGTTGTGCGCGGCGGTCTTCGCGAAGCCGAGTCCGGGATCGAGCACCAGGCAGCCGACCGGCACGCCCGCCGCCAGCGCCGCGTCCACCCGCGCGGACAGTTCGTCCCGCACGTCGGTCACCACGTCCTGGTACCGGGCCAGCGCGTCCATCTCGGCGCTGGGCCCGCGCCAGTGCATCAGAATCCACGGCGCCTCGTGCTCGGCGACCACCCGGGCCATGTCCGGATCGGCCAAACCGCCGGACACGTCGTTGACGATCACCGCACCGGCGTCCAGCGCGGCCGCGGCCACCGCCGCGCGAGTGGTGTCGACGCTGACCGGCACGCCCGCCTCAGCCAACGCCTGGATCACCGGCACCACTCGGTCGGCTTCCACTTCGGCGTCGACTCTGCAGGCGCCCGGCCTGGTCGACTCGCCGCCCACGTCCACCAGATCCGCGCCGCGGTCCCGCATCGCCACGCCGTGCGCGATCGCGTCGGCCCGCCGCAGGTACCGGCCGCCGTCGGAGAACGAGTCGGGCGTGACGTTGAGCACGCCCATCACGACACACCGGCCGGGCTGGGGCAGACCGGCCATCAGCGGCCCTTGATCAGATCGAGCGCCTCGGAACGGGCCGAGGCCGAGTTCCGGAGCAGTCCACGCACCGCTGAGGTGGTGGTCCGCGCGCCGGGCTTGCGGATGCCGCGCATGTTCATGCACAGATGCTCGGCCTCGATCACCACGATCACCCCCCGCGGCTCCAGCCGGCGCATCAGCGCGTCGGCGACCTGCGAGGTCAGCCGTTCCTGCACCTGCGGCCGGCGGGCGTAGAGATCGACCAGTCTGGCCAGTTTGGACAGTCCGGTCACCCGGCCGTGTTCGTTCGGGATGTACCCGACGTGCGCGACGCCGTGGAAGGGCAGCAAATGGTGCTCGCACAGGCTGTACAGCGGGATGTCGGTCACCAGGACGAGTTCCTCGTGGCTCTCGTCAAAGGTGCGCGCCAGCACCGAATCCGGCTCGGTGTACAGCCCGGCGAACAGCTCCCGGTACGCCTTCGCCACCCGGCGCGGGGTGTCCCGAAGGCCATCCCGATCCGGGTCCTCGCCGCAGGCGAGCAACAGCTCGCGGATCGCCGCCTCGGCCCGTGCGTGGTCGAACTTGCGCAGGCCCGACCCGTCGACCGTCTCGTATGCGCTGGTGGTGGTCACGGTGTCCATTCTCGCCCACCGGCGACGGCGTCCCAGCCGCTGACCGCGCAGCGGTCAGTTCTCCGACTCCTGGCCGTCAGTCGTCGCCGGCGGCGCCGCGGTCGCCGCCCTCCGGGGCGTTGTTCTGGGTCGAACGCTGCTCCCAGGCCGGAATCCACGGCTGTCCGGGCGGGGTGGTCGCCGGCACCCAGCCCGGCGGCGCGCCGTAGTACGGCGGCCCGGCCGGAGTGTCCGTCGTGTCGCCCGGCTTCTGCTGCCCCGGCGGCTGACTGGTCTGGTTGGCCTGGTTCGGCGCGACGTACTGGTCCGGCGCCGGCTGCTGCCCGTACGGCGGCGTGGGCTGGCCACCGGGCCGGGGAGCGCCGTAGGGGCCGCTGCCGTTGGTGCCCGGCTGGTAGCCGGGCATGTCCTGCGCGCCCGGCATGGTGCCCACCGGTGTCGGATCAGGCTGCTGGTTGGCCGGCGGCCACGGCTCGCCGCGCTCCTTGGCGGCCTCGGCCGGTGACTTCACCGGCGGCTTGTCCGAGGGCGTGCGACCGCCGAAGTCGTTGAAGGCGGTGATCCGCGGCCGCTTGGTGACCCGCGAGAACACCCGCTGCAAGTCCTTGCGGTGCAGCGTTTCCTTGTCCAGCAGCTCCAGCACCAGGTCGTCCAGCACGTCCCGGTACTGGTTCAGCACGTCCCACGCCTCGGTGTGCGCGGCCTCGATCAACGCGCGGACTTCCTCGTCGATCTCGTGCGCGACCTCCAGCGAGTAGTCCGGCTGGTGGCCCATGGACCGACCGAGGAACGGGTCGCCCTGATCCTGGCCGTAGCGGACCGCGCCCAGCCGGGCGCTCATGCCGTACTCGGTCACCATCGACTTGGCGATCTTGGTGGCCTGGTCGATGTCCGAGGACGCACCGGTGGTCGGCTCGTGGAAGACGAGCTCCTCGGCGGCCCGGCCGCCGAGCGCGAAGACCAGCCGGGCGATCATCTCCGAGCGGGTCATCAGCTCCTTGTCGTCCTCGGGCACGGCGAGCGCGTGCCCGCCGGTGCGGCCCCGAGCGACGATGGTGAGCTTGTAGACCGGCTCGATGTCCGGCATCGCCCAGGCGGCCAGCGCGTGACCGCCCTCGTGGTAGGCGACGAGTTTCTTCTCCTTCTCGGAGATGATCCGGCTCTTCCGGCGGGGACCGCCGACCACCCGGTCGACCGACTCCTCCAGCGCGGCGGCGTTGATCAGGTGGCCGCCTTCGCGGGCGGTGAGCAGCGCGGACTCGTTGATGACGTTGGCCAGGTCCGCGCCGGACATGCCGATGGTGCGCTTGGCCAGGCCGTCGAAGTCGGCGTCGGCGGCGAACGGCTTGCCCTTGGCGTGCACGGCCAGGATCGCCCGGCGGCCGCGCAGGTCCGGCGAGGACACCGGGATCTGCCGGTCGAACCGGCCGGGCCGGAGCAGCGCCGGGTCCAGAATGTCGGGCCGGTTGGTGGCCGCGATCAGGATGATGCCGCCGCGCGCGTCGAACCCGTCCATCTCGACCAGCAGTTGGTTCAGCGTCTGCTCACGCTCGTCGTGGCCGCCGCCGAGGCCGGCGCCGCGCTGGCGACCGACCGCGTCGATCTCGTCCACGAAGATGATGCACGGCGAGTTCTGCTTGGCCTGCTCGAACAGGTCGCGCACCCGAGAGGCGCCGACACCGACGAACATCTCCACGAAGTCGGAGCCGGAGATCGTGTAGAAGGGCACACCGGCCTCGCCGGCCACCGCGCGGGCCAGCAACGTCTTACCGGTGCCGGGCGGACCGTAGAGCAGCACGCCCTTCGGGATCTTCGCGCCCAATGCCTGGTAGCGGCCGGGATTCTGCAGGAAGTCCTTGATCTCGTACAGCTCTTCGACGGCCTCGTCCGCGCCGGCCACATCGCCGAAGGTGGTCTTGGGCATGTCCTTGTTGAGTTGCTTGGCCTTGGACTTGCCGAAGTTCAGCACCCGGTTGCCGCCGCCCTGGACGTTGTTCATCATCCACATCAGCAGCAGCAGGAGCAGGCCCAGCGGCACCAGGTAGATCAGGATCTGGGTGAGGAACGAATCCTGGGTGACCTTGGTGTCGTAGTTGATCTTGTCCTTGTTGAGGGTGTCGAAGATCTCCTGCTGGACGTTTCCGCTGCCCGGGTAGTACGTGATGATCTGGGTCGAGCCGCCGAGCGGGTTCTTCAGGTCCAGCTTGAGCTGCTGTTCCTTGTCCTGGATGGTCGCGTCTTTGACGTTGTTGGTGTTGATCTGGGCAAGCGCCTGCGACGTCGACACCTGCGTATAGCCGCGGTTGTCGTCGAACAGAGTGCTGAAGGCGTAGTAGAGCAGCAGCAACGCCACTATCCAAAGCAGCGGGTTGCGCAGCAGGCGCTTACGGTCCATCCATCTACGGCCGGCGGCCTCGACCCTCCCAAAACTCGCGATCGACCAGGGGTCATCCACCCTCCGGACGGATGGGGACGCCCCGGACCTCAACTCAGCGTACCGCCCAGGGCCAGGCTGTCAGGTCCTTGGCCGGCCCTTGGCTGGCGTCCCAGTACCTGTAACGGCCCGCCCGCCCGATACGTTCCCGACCGCCGGTGTTCAGGAGGTGTAAACCCGCGGGTCAAGGGTGCCGATGTAGGGCAGATCCCGGTATCGCTCGGCGTAGTCCAGGCCGTAGCCGACCACGAACTCGTTCGGGATGTCGAAGCCCACGTACTTCACCGGCACGTCCACCCGCACCGCGTCCGGCTTGCGCAGCAGCGTGCACACCTCCAGGGAGGCCGGGTGCCGGGACTCCAGGTTCTTGCGCAGCCAGGACAGCGTCAGACCGGAGTCGATGATGTCCTCGACGATGAGCACATCCCGCCCGGCGATGTCCCGGTCCAGGTCCTTGAGGATGCGCACCACGCCCGAGGACGAGGTGGACGAGCCATATGAGCTGACCGCCATGAACTCCAGCTGCACCGGCACCGGCAGCGCCCTGGCCAGGTCCGTCATGAACATGACCGCGCCCTTGAGCACGCCGACCAGCAACAGGTCCGACACCGGTTCCCGGGGACGGTCCGACGCGATCTGCGCGGCCAGTTCGGTGATCTTGTCGGAGATCTGCGGTTCGCTGATCAGCACGGCGCCGATGTCGCCCTCGTACAACAACCGGCTTCCCTTCTCGCGCACTGTGTCGGTCAGTGTCGGTTGGTCAGCGAATCTTATGGGCGAGCTTGGTCAAGGCAGAGCCTGCCATGCGCGCGTTCGACAACCAACCCGCCGGGTAGCCACACCCCGCCCTGACCGCGCCACGCGCCGACCAGATCGTCCACCGAGCGAAGCTGGGCGTCAGTGATCTCGCGCACACCGCCGTCCAACAGCCACCGGCGCAGCGCCCGCCGCCGCACCGCCGCCGGCGCCGCCGCGAGCGTCGTCACATCCACGCCATCGGGTCCGGCGGCCCGCTCCAGTGCCTGCCCCGCCCACTCGTCCAGCGCGTCACCGTCGTCCCGCAGTTGCGCGGCGGTCCGTGCCAGCGCGGCCGCCACCCCGCCGGAGAGCACGTCCTCCAGCAGCGGCAACACCTCGGTGCGCAACCTGACCCGAGTGAACCGGGGATCGGCGTTGTGCGGATCGGACCACGGTCGCAGACCCAGCCGCGCGCACGCGGCGACGGTGATCCGGCGCGGGATGTCCAGCAACGGCCGACCCCACGGCGGATCGAGCGACCGCATCCCGGCGATCGATCGCGGCCCGGAACCACGACCCAGACCGAGCAACACCGTCTCGGCCTGATCGTCGCGGGTGTGCCCGAGCAGCACCAGCGAATCCGGCGCCGGCAACGATTCCCGCAGCGCGGCGTACCGGGCCCGGCGCGCGGCGGCCTCCATCCCGCCGGCGCCGTCGACATCGACGGTAAGCACCCGCACATCCGCCAGGTCCAGTTTTCGCAACGCGTCGGCGGCCTGTTCGGCGATCTCGGCCGAACCCGGCTGCAACCCGTGATCCACCACCAGCCCGTGCACCCGCAGGCCGAGTTGTCCGCTCACATAGTGAGCTCCGGCGGCCAGCGCCAACGAATCCGCGCCGCCCGACACCGCGACCGCCAACTCACCGGACCCCAGATGCCCCTGATCGAGGGCCGCGCACACCAGGCGCCGGATCGCGGCCCGGACCGCCGGCACGGCGTCCTCGTCCCGCACCGGCCCGTTCATCAGCCGTGCACGCGAGCCAGCCACCGGTCCGGATCCAGGATCTCGGCCCGGCTGGGCAGCGATTCCGGCGCGGACCACACCGCGTTGAAGCCCGGCATGCCCACCGCGTCGACCACCTGGCGGGTGAACGCCGCGCCCTCGGCGTACTGGCGGACCTTCGCCTCGACGCCGAGCAGGGTGCGCAGCACCCGGTCCAGCAGGCCGCCGCCCTTGCGCCGTTCGGCAAACCGCTGGCGGATCACCGCGACCGACGGGACGACCTCGGGCCCGACCGCGTCCATCACGTGATCGGCGTGGCCTTCGAGCAAAGTGGACAGTGCGATCAGCCGGTCCAGCACGGCCCGCTGCTCGGGCGAGGACAGCAGCTCGATCAAGCCGGTGGCGCTACGGCCGTCCGGCGTGCGCAGCCGCTCCCTGGCGGAGCGGATCACCTCGGGCAGCCGGCCGACGGCGTCCAGCGCCTTGTCGTCGATGCCGCGCAACAGCTTCGCGACCTCGTCCGCGAAATAGCCGCGCAGCCAGGGCACCGCGGTGAACTGCACCCGGTGGGTGCATTCATGCAGGCACACCCAGAGCCGGAAATCGGCGGCCGAGACGTGCAGCGCGCGCTGCGCGCCGACCACGTTCGGCGCGACCAGCAGCAGCCGGCCCCCGGCGTCGCTGTCAGCCCCGCCGCCGAACGGGTCGTACTGGCCGAGCACGCGAGAGCTGAGGAAGGCGAGCACCATGCCGGCCTGCATGCCGGCCGTGCCCGACAGCACGCTGCCGAACGGACCGGAGTAGGCGGCCGGCAGCGCGTCAGCGGTCAGCGCCGCGAGGCCGTCGGCGGCGGCGCGAACCCAGCCCGGCCGGTCGACCACCTCGCTGGCGCGCACCGGCAGCCCGGCGCCCAGACCGGTCAGCTCGCGCACGTGTCCTTCGGCGACAGCCGTGACCTCACGCAGCTCGACCACGGCGGCGCGCGCCTCGTCCGGACCGACCGACGGTCCACCACGCGCCAGAAGCTGCCCGGCGCTGGCCGCCACGGACCAGTCGACCGGGGAAATGCCGTCACCGTTCACACTGGCGACGGTACCTGCTTTCCCGTTTGCTCAGTGACAAGTCGAGACGCTGGTTACCCGCTGGTTACTGACAGCCGCAGCCGCGCAGGGTCGCCGTCATGGTGTCGAGCGCGCCGGCGGCGGCCTGCGGATTCGGTGCGCCGTTGGACATCAGCGCGAACACCAGCACCCGGTTGTCCGAGTCCAGCACCAGCCCGGTCATCGTGTTGACGCCCTGGGCGGGCAGGCTGCCGGTCTTGGCCCGCACCCAGCCGATGCCGGCGGCCGCCGAAGGCCCGATGAAGTGGTAATACCTGCTGTCCAGGGTGCCGTTCGGCGCGCCGGCGATCGGCAGGCCGTCGAGCAGTTGACGCAGCTTGGCCGTCCTCGGGTCGGAGCCATCGCCGGCCGCGACGCCGATGATCGACGCCAACAGCGATCCCGGCACCCGGTCCTGAGGGGACAACCCGCTGCTGTCCACCAAGGACACTCCAGTGGTATCGAAACCATTGCGCCGCAACACGTCCAACACGGCCGTGGTCGCGCCCTGGAACGACTCCGGCTGACCGTCGGCGCGCGCCACCTGCCGGCCCAGCGCCTCGGCGAGCACATTGTCCGAAATGGTCAGCAGGTTCGCCACCAGATCGGTGATCGTCGCCGAGTGGACGACGCCGAGCGTCGGCGTGCCCGGAGCCGCGGTGCCCAAGCTCACCGCCGACGCGGGCAGACCCAGCCGGCTGGCCAGCTGCCCGCCGAGATCCTGCGCCGGCGTCGCGGTGCGCGGGCCGTCCGGATTGGTCGGATCGAACCGGCCGCCGTCCAGCATCGCCGCCTGGATCGGTGTGAAGTTGCCGCCCTGGATGTCGCTCGGCAGCCAGCCTGGCGCCTGGGTGCTGCCGGAATACTGGCTGATGTCCACGACCACCCGGCTGATCGGGCCGGTGGCGTTCTTCTTGATCTGCGCGACCAGATCGTCCAACCGCGCCGCGCCCGAATACACCGACGCAGCGGCGCCCGACAACGAGGACAGCGTGGGGTCGCCGCCGCCGACCAGCACCACGGTGCCCGGATCGCTGCCCTGCACGACCGTGGTGTCCAGGGTGCTCTGCGGGTTGAGCGCGAGCAGCGCGGCGGCGGAGGTGAGCACCTTGTTGGTGGACGCCGGCATCATCGGCGCGGACGGGTTGCTCGACCACAGCACCGTCCCGGTGTCCGCGTCCAGCACCGTGCCGGTGAAGGCGCCCAACACCGGGTTCGTCGCCTGGCTGCTCAGCGCGGCCGCGATCCCGGCGGCGGTGGGCGCGGGCGCCGCGGCGCTGGGCGGTCGCAGGCTGGCCGCGAAGCCGATCGGTGACGGCGGCGCGGAGGTCGGCAAGGTGGCCGGCCCGAGCAGGCCGACATCGCGGGCCACGTTCGTCGGACCGACGACCAGAGCTCCGGCCACCGCGCCGACCAGCACCAACGCGCCAACCAACAACGCCACCCGGGGCCACCGGCGACGGCGTTTCGGGGCCGGTGCGGCTTCCGGCCTTGTCAGTGGAGCCGGCGGGGCCGGCGGCGGCTCGACGCTGGTCGGCGTGACCGGACGGCCCTCGGCGACCGTGGCCGGCTCGAAGCTCGGCCGCGCCCGGGTGATCACCTGAGTCCGCTCGGCCGGCGGGACCTGCTGTGGCTGGACCGGCGCGGGCGGAACTGGTGGGGCCGCAGCGGTGTCCCGGATGACCGGGATGAACTGGGTGCGCTCGGTCGCGCCAAGCGGCGCGGCCGGGTCCACCCGCGGCAGGAACTGGGTGGCCGGACCGTCCAGTGCTGGTTGCCGCGGTTGCTGGGGTTGCCCCGGCTGCCGCGGCGGCCACGGCCCGGCCGGCCGGAGGAACTGGGTCGGCGGCTCGACTCGAGTCGGCGGTGGCTTCGGCGTCGGGACCGGGATGGTCGGCTGGGTCGGAGCCGGCGGGTCCACGCGACGGGTTGGCTGAGTGTCCTGGTCGGCCGGAAAGTCTGGAGTCTCGGTCGGCCAGGCGGCGTCGTCGTCCGCGTCGTCGTCCGCGCCGCCGTCGAGGGTGTCGTCCGGTGGCGCGGGCGGTTCGTCCGGCCGATCGGCCGGTTCGGCACGCGGGCCGACGTCCCAGTCAGCCGGCCAGGCATAGTCGACGACCTCGGCGTCAACGACCTCGGCGGGCTCGTCGGCAGGTGCCGGCTCAGGTTCCGGTTCGAGCTCAGGTTCCGGGTGTTCGACGTGGCTGTCGACCTCGGCAGGCGCTTCCGGCCACTCCGGCTCGGCCGCCAGCTCCGGCACGACCGGTTCCTCGGCCGCGGCTTCTGCGGGCTCGGTGAGGATGGGCTCGGCCGCCTCGACAACCTCCGGAGCCGCGCCGGCGGCGACCTCGCCGGCAACTTCCCCATCGGCCGCCGGCTCTTCGACAACCTCGGCTGTCTCCGCGACCTCGACTGTCTCCGCCGCGTCATCGGGCTCGACAGCATCACTGGGGTCAACCGAATCACCGGGGTCAACCGATTCGACCGTTTCCAGCTCGTCCCGCGCGGTCTCGATCACCGCTGGCGGCTCAGAATCGACGCCGACCACCGGCTCGTCAAACAGGGTCTCGTCCGGCCAGGGCAGCCGCTGCTGGATCGGCTCCGGGTCAGGTTCCGCGGCCGGCGCGGGCTCCGGCCCACCGTGCTCGGCGCCGGGGCCTTCGGTCTCGTCAAGTGGCTCGTCGACATCCCAGTCGACCTCGGCGGCCGGTTCGTCGGGTTCCTCCGCCGACTCGGTGACCTCGGCCGACTCGGTGACCTCGGCCGGCTCAGCGTCGGCGACATCATCAGCGATATCGTCGGCTACCTCGGCCGCGTCTCCGTCGCCGTCCGCATCCTCATCCGCGTCGGCAGCCACCTCGGACCTCGCGTCCTCGGACGCATCTTCCGTAGTGTCATCGAGCGCGTCAGGGAGGGCATCGTCCGGCGCGTCGAGCTCGACGTCCTCCGTCGATCTGGTCGCGGCCGGCTCGCCCGCGACGGGGACCTGCACCGTCTTCGCGGCGTCGACCGGCTCCGGACGCGCGTCGTCCTCAGACGACTCGCCTGCTTCCGGCACGCGGGCCTCCTCCGCCACGACCGCATGGGATTTAGGGGGCAACATCACATGGCTCGACGAGCACAACCGAGCTGTCGCACTGCCCCGCGTAGTCCACACTAGTGGGTAACAAATAAGGCCACTGAGACGAGGATGGCGTGGAGTTCGACGTCACGATTGAGATACCCAAGGGACAGCGGAACAAGTACGAGGTGGATCACCAGACAGGGCGCATCCGGCTGGATCGCACGCTGTTCACCGCCACCCAGTACCCCGCCGACTACGGTTTCGTCGACGACACACTCGGTCAGGACGGCGATCCGCTGGATGCGCTGGTGCTGGTGCAGGAGCCCACATTCCCCGGTTGCCTGATCCGCTGCCGGGCGATCGGGATGTTCCGGATGACCGATGAGAAGGGGCCGGATGACAAGGTCATCTGCATCCCCGCGTACGACCCCCGGCAGGAGCACATCAGGGACATCCACCACCTGAACGAGTTCTACCGGCTGGAGATCCAGCACTTCTTCGAGGTCTACAAGGATCTGGAGCCCGGCAAGAGCGTCGAGGGAGCGACCTGGGCCAGCCGAACCGACGCGGAGGCCGAGATCACCAAGTCGTTCCAGCGGCAGACGGACGCCGTCGCCCGCGGCGAGCACTGAGCTGGGGCGAGCACTGAGCTGGTAGGAGGGACTGGCGGTCGACGTGCGGTTTCCGTCGGCCGCCAGTCCCGTTTCGGGTCAGGCCCAGCCGGGCATCGGATAGCCGGACAGCAGTTCGCGCACCTCGGCCGCGATCAGGTCCAGGGCATCGTCGTCAGTATTGTTGGCGGCCGTGATCGCCCGGTCGATCCACTCGGCGATCTTCGGCATCTGCTCGCTGCCCAGGCCGCGGGTGGTGATGGCCGGGGTGCCGAGCCGGAGGCCGGACGGGTCGAACGGCTTGCGCGGGTCGAACGGCACCGTGTTGTAGTTGGACTCGATCCCGGCCCGGTCCAACGCCTTCGCCGCCGGCTTGCCGGCGATTCCCTTGCTGGTCAGGTCGACCAGGATCAGGTGGTTGTCGGTGCCGCCGGAGACGAGGTCGTAGCCGCGTTCGGTGAGCGCGGCGGCGAGTGCCTTGGCATTGGCGACAATCTGGTGCGCGTAGTCGGTGAACTGCGGCTTCGCGGCCTCGCCGAGCGCGACCGCGATGGCGGCGGTGGTGTGGTTGTGCGGGCCGCCCTGCAAGCCGGGGAAGACTGCCTTGTCCAGTGCCTTGGCCTGCGCCTCATCGGACATCAGCATCGCGCCGCGCGGGCCGCGCAACGTCTTGTGCGTGGTGGTGGAGATGACCGGCGCGTGGCCGACCGGGGACGGATGCGCGCCGCCGGCGATCAGTCCGGCGATGTGCGCGATGTCGGCGACCAGCACCGCGTCGACCTCGCGGGCGATCTCCGCGAACGCGGGAAAATCGATGGTGCGCGGAATCGCGGTGCCACCGCAGAAGATCAGCTTCGGCCGCTCGGCTTTGGCGAGATCGCGCACTTCGTCCAGGTCCACCCGGCCGGTGTCCTTGCGCACGCCGTACTGCACGCTGCGGAACCACTTGCCGGTCGCCGAAACGCTCCAGCCGTGGGTGAGGTGGCCGCCGTGCGGCAGCGACATGCCCATCACCGTGTCGCCGGGCGCGGCCAGGGCGAGATAGACGGCGAGGTTGGCCGGCGAGCCGGAGTACGGCTGGACGTTGGCGTGATCGACGCCGAACAGCGCCTTGGCCCGCTCGATCGCCAACCGCTCGATCGGATCGATGACCTGCTGGCCCTCGTAGTAGCGGCGGCCGGCGTAGCCCTCGGAGTACTTGTTGGTCAGCACCGTGCCGGTGGCCTCCAGCACGGCCTTGGACACGTAGTTCTCGGACGGGATCAGCCGGACCTTCTCGAACTGGCGCTGCGCCTCCGCCTCGACCAACTCGGCGATCTCGGGGTCGGCGGCGGCGAGATCGGGGATCGCGGGCTCATGCATCGGACTGCCTCCTGGCTGTAGCTTGCTCACCCACGGCACCCAGGCGCGCGGTGCCCGCAGTTGTTGCTCCCCGGTGGTCATTTCCACCCGAACACGCCAGTCGCGACCCGGTCAGCCTAGCTCGACTTCCAGCCGACGGCCCAAGTCGGGGCCAGCGAATACGCTCTCCGTCGCGGTTCTTTTCGTTACATCACCCGTTCTGAGTGTAACCGAACGATCACTCGGGGTCGCGAGATTCTGCGCACCGCAACCCTATAGAAATCGGTCATGCACGCCGTCGCGCCCTTGATCGACTTCTCTCTGACGTCGCCCCCGTCACACCCACGTTACGTCTTGCGTCCGCCAGGCGATATTCATAGATGCCTTCATAATCACCAGTTCGGGGCGGAGTGAACATGAGCGCGTCAGGCCGGGGCGACAGCGACAATGAATCCTATGTAGACAATTCGTTATCTGGTACGGTATCTGGTTCAGTCATCCAGGCCGCTTCTATTGGTGCGGTTCACTACCACGCCGGGAAAGAACCGTCGGTGGTTCCGAGCCAGCTTCCGCCACCACCACGGCTATTCGCTGGCCGGGAACGCGAGTTGGCGACATTGTCCCGGTGGCAGGCGGACGACGGCGGGCAACTGCTGATCATCAGTGGTGGTGGCGGTGTCGGTAAGACCAGCCTGACGCTGCGCTGGCTGCATACCGTCCGCGACCAGTTTCCCGACGGTCAGCTTTATGCGGACCTCGGCGGGTTCTCGGCGAGGGGACCGGCTACGCCGGCAGAGGTGCTGGAGTCGTTCCTGCTGTCACTTGGAGTGGCCGCCGAGCAGGTGCCCGAAAAACTGGCGGCCCGAGAGGCGATGTACCGGTCCCTCACCGCCGACCGCTCGCTGGCCGTACTGCTGGATGACGCGGCCTCCGCCGCGCAGGTCCGACCGCTGGTACCAACAGGCGCCAACCGAGTCGTGGTGGCTACCAGCCGCCGCCGGCTGACTGGGCTGGCCATGGAGGGCGCCCGATTCGTGGA
>DASZLR010000196.1:0-18813 GCA_035552275.1 Pseudonocardiaceae bacterium
AGCTCACTCACGTGGCGCTGCCCCTCCCAGCGTCGGTCGCCTGCCGCCACGCTACCCGTCCTGATCAAGCGGCCAGACGTCAGTGGGACAGTCGGGGTGCCATGATCTTCGCCAGAAACTGGGCGGCACTGGCCTCGTGTCCGGCGTTGGGCGCGTCCTCGTATCCGTATCGATCGACCACGACTTGCACCTCGTAGTAGCGCCCGCCGGTGCGGAAGTACACATATGAGTTGGTGCCGTCGCTCCTGTTCTTCTGCAGCTTGGCCAGGTCGCCGATTCCGCTCAGCGGTGTGTCGACGGTGTCCGGGTCGGGCGCGTTCGTGTCGTCGAACTGACCGGCGGTCAGCTCGCGGAGGTCCACAGAGGACTTCTGGGTGCCCCAGATGCAGCCCCAGACCGGGGTTCCGTCGTCGGCGGGATCCTGGGGTACGCCGGTGAACGGGCCGGGGGTGCCGACGATCGCGGCCAGTTGGTCGGAGGCGAGCATGGTGCACGCGTCCACCGGCCGTGGCCCGTTGCCGCCGAGCGACAGGCCGGAAAGACCGTTGCCGGCGGACGAGCAGCCGGCCACGGCGACAGCGACCAACGCGAGTGCCGGCAGGTTTGGGAGCAGCCGGCCCGAATCCATCCGATCCATGGGCGGACAGTGGCATGAGTCGGTCGGGAGCCCTCCCGGCATCGGTTGCGTAGCGGAAAGCGTAAGTCTACGCTAACCGTTCGTGGGAACTTACGGAGATGGCGGCCTGGGTCTGCTCAGTGACCCGACCCGGCGCGCGATCTTCGAGCTGCTGGCTCGTCGTCCGAGCTCGGTGGGCGAGTTGGCGCGACAACTGCCGATCAGCCGGCCCGCCGTGTCACAGCACCTTCGCGTGCTCCGGGACGGCGGTCTGGTGGTCGCCCGCGCCGAGGGCACCCGCCGGATCTATCGGCTCAACCCGGATGGCGTGGCCGCGCTGCGCGCCTGGCTGGACGGCGTGTGGGACGCGGCCCTGACCAGTTTTCACAAGGCCGCGGAAGCGGCCCCGACCGACACCGAACAGGAGCAGGAATGACTACCGCAGCCACGCTCCCGCCGCTCGGCGGAACGATCACCATCGGCGTGCCCATCGAGCAGGCGTACCGAGTCTTCACCGGCTCGGTCAACACCTGGTGGCCGCACGAGTACCACATTGGCCAGGCGGACGTGGCCGAAGTGATCCTGGAACCGGGTGTGGGCGGCCGGTGGTACGAACGAGGCGTGGACGGCACCGAATGCGACTGGGGTCGGGTGCTGGCCTGGGAGCCACCGGATCGAGTGATCATCAGCTGGCAGATCAACGGTGAATGGCAGTTCGATCCCGATCCCGAGCACGCCAGCGAGATCGAGGTCCGGTTCACCGCGGACGGACCCGAGCAGACCAGGGTCGAGGTGGAACAGCGGCTCTTCGAGCGACTGGTCGGCGGCCAGGCCGTCCACGACGCGATTCGCGGCGGCGGCAGTTGGCCGGTGCTGCTGCAGAGCTTCGCCGAGACCGTCAAGAGCGAAGCGTGACGCGGACCGTGGACAAGCAAGTGGACAAGCAATCCGTGGACATGAAGCGATTGGCGCACGACGAGCGGGCGGACTTCGCGGCGTTCCTCGCGACCCTGTCGCCGGAGCAGTGGGACGCGCCGAGCCTGTGCGCGGGCTGGCGGGTCCGCGATGTGGTGGCGCACGTGATCAGCTATGACGAGTTGAGCACGCGGGATCTGCTGGGGCGCTTCGCCAAGGGCCGGTTCCTGCCCGATCGGGTGAACGCGATCGGACTGGCCGAGTACAACACCCGCAGCCCCGACGAACTGCTGACGGTGTTGGAAGATCACCTCGAACCGCGTGGCCTCACCGCTGGGTTCGGCGGCATGATCGCGCTGACCGACGGCCTCATCCATCAGCAGGACATCCGGCGCCCGCTCGGGATGCCGCGCGACATTCCGCCGCAACGGCTGTTGCCCGCGCTGCGACTGGCGTTGTTCGCCCCGGTCATTCGCGGCTTCTGGCGGGTTCGCGGAGTGCGGCTGGCGGCCACGGATGTCGACTGGTCCTTCGGAACCGGGCCGGAAGCGCGCGGCCCGGCCGAATCGCTGCTGATGGCCATCGCCGGGCGCCGATGTGCGGTCGAGGAACTGTCCGGACCTGGTCAGCGAAAACTCGCGGACCGGATGGCCGGTTGATCGCCAGCTAACTGTGCCGGCAGGTTTCCATCGCGGCGGCGAAAACCGTGCCGCGTTCGCGGTAGTCGCGGAACTGGCCGAAGCTGGCGGCGGCGGGGGAGAGCAGCACCACGCCGTCCGGCCTGGCCCAGTGGTAGCCCTCGATGACGGCTTTGGTCAGGTCGTCCGCCTCGGTGACGGCAACCCGCGGTCCGGCGCCGGTTTCGGCGACCTGCCGGTAGATGTCCGGTCCGTTGTCCGGCACGGTGATCACCAGCGTGTCGTCGGTTCGGGAACGCAATCCCTCGGCCAGCGGCGCGTAGTCGATGCCCCGGCTGTGTCCGCCGACGATCAGCGCGATCCGCCGCCGCGGGAACGCGTCGACGGCGGCGAGCGTGGGCAGCACATTGGTGGACAGGCTGTCGTCCACAAAGGTCACTCCGTCGATGGCGCCGATCGGGCGCAACCGGTTCTCCAGGCCGGCGAATCCCTCGGCCGCCGCGCGCAACGCGTCCTCGTCGTCGGCCTCGGGAATGTTGAGCCCCCGCAACCCTTCCCGGGCGATCAGCGCGTTGCGCCGGTTGTGCGCGCCGAGCAGACCCAGCGGTTCGATCCAGGTCGCGGCCGGGTCGTCGGCGGCGCTCACCCAGCGCACCCGGGGACCGAGCAGTGCCGCCCGCTCGCGGAGCAGCTCGCTGTCGCCGTTGGCGATGGTGAGGTCGGCGCCGGGCTGGGAACACGCGGACAGCTTGTCGCGGAAGTAGTTCTCCGCGTCGTTGCCGTGCCATGGCAGGTGATCCGGGTGCAGCGAGGTCACCGCGAACACCGGCGGGGTGCGGCTCAGATCGGTCGCCTGATAGCTGGAGACCTCGATGATCCAGAAGTCGTAGTCCGGCGAGTCCGCCGACTGCGTCGGATCGTAGGGCGGCACGCCGAGGTTGCCGCCGGCCATGGCGCGGTAGCCGAGGCGGTTGAGCAGGTGCGCGGCGATCGCTGTCGTGGTGCTCTTGCCCTTCGTGCCGGTGACGCACAGGATCCGGGACCGGTCGGCCTCCCGCAGCCACAACCCGAGCCCGCCGACGACCGCGACACCGGACGCCTCCAATTCCCGGACAGTATCGCCGTACCTGGAGATTCCGGGCGATTTGACCACGATGTCGCAGCGCCCCAACGCTTCCCGACCGCCGGAAGCCGTCCGCAGCACCGGCAAAGAGTCCACTGTGGATGCGCTGGGACTGTCGTCCACCAGGATCGGCTCGACACCCAGCGACACGCACTTCCGCAGGTTCGCCTGGCCCTCACGTCCCAGCCCGTACAGGCCGACCGAGCGGCCCGGCAGGTCAGACCAGGAGATCGTCGGGCGCATACTTCTCCTCGGTGAAATGCCGCCCGATCGGCCGGAGCAGATCCTCGGCCGTGACCTCGTCGGGCTGGGAACCCAGTTCCGCCAACAATTGCCCGAGCACTGGCGATCCGAGGCGATCCGGTCGGTCGGCGGCCAGCCGGGTCGCGGCCCGGCACTCGCTCAGATCGCCCACGCACTCCCACGGCTTGGCATCCGGCGACAACGCCAGCAGCGCCCGGAAAGTCTCGATCAAGTCCTGATTGGACAGTGGCTCCCGATCCTGGAACACCACCCGCAGCTGGGATCGCGACAGGAACGGCGCGAGGATCAGGTCGATGAACGCGCACTTGTCGCACTCGCCGCACCAGCGGTCCCACCGCTTCGCCGGGTCGGTGTAGAAGGCGCGGTTGCAGCTGCGGAAGGTGTCGAAGTACTGCGGGCTCTCGGCGAACCGGCGGGCGATCCACAGCTCGCTGAACGGCCGCAGCAGCGAGAAGTACGTGGGCGCGCCGCCGAGCGCGTCCCGCAGCACCGTGCGCAGACCAGCCTCGAACGACTCGCTTTTCGAGTACTGGTGGTTGATGGACCGGCCGTCCAGCTCAACCGTGCCGGACGACGCCGACCACTCGTTCGACATGATCACCGCGTCCCGGCCCTCCAGCGTCGCGGCCATGATCGCGATCGCGGACAGGATGCCGGTGACCGGCACATGGCCGTTGCGGAAGCCCAGTTCCGCCGACCGCAGCAGTTGCCCGTCGATGAGCCGCTCGGCGCGCACCACCGGCCAACCGGTCACCGCGGCCGGCCGCTCGATGGCGTCGAACCGGTCGCCGGGCCGGTTCACCACGAACAGCGCCGCGTCCTTGGCGCGCGGCCTGACCAGCTCGACGCTGACGATCGAGTCCATGCCGCCGCCGAAGGGCACCAGCGGCCGGCCCTCGTCCGGCTGGTACGCGACCGGCGCCGCCCGGTCGAGCCTCGGTCCGGCGATGGTCAGGTCGGACAGGTCCAGCGCGTTGCGGTAGGCGTACTCGCCAAGGCCCTCAAGGTAGAACTCGCGGAGGAACGCCCGCTCGGTGTCGGTGACCGCGGTGTCGCCCAGGTCGACCACCGGCGGCGCGCCGGCCTTGTAGTAGGACACGGCGGCCAGCAGGAACACCAGCCGGGCCGCCTCGGCCACCGCCGGCGCCGCCCAGTCCCCGCCGCCGGGGAAGGTGATCTCCTCGCGGAAGTCGCGTCCGTCCAACCGATATCGGCAGACCAACCGGTTCCGCTCCGGATCGAGGTCGTAACCGAGGTACTGGAAGATGTCGGCACGCCGAACGGGCTGGGCTGGGGCGTTCACAGGTCTCGCTTTCCACGCAGGCGGGCGACGGCCGCGAACCTGCCGCACGGGTTCTCGGCGCGATGGCTGAAAAACGGAGTGTCCGGGCCGGTGCCGAGCGCGGCGATGTGCACCTGATTCTCCGGCACGCCAGCGGTCGCGAGCTGCACCGCGTTGGCCCGCCACAGGTCGAATGTCCACCTGCCGGCACTGTCGGGGCGGATCACCTGATCGACGTCGGCGCCGAAGGCCAGGCTCGCGGCGTCCCGGACGTCCGCGCCGACCTGGTAGCGGTCCGGCGCGATGGACGGGCCGATGCCGGCGACGATGTTCGCCGGGTCGCTGCCCAGGCCGCGCATGGCGGCGACGGCGGCGGGCGTCACGCCGCGAACCGTCCCGCGCCAGCCGGCGTGCACACAGGCGAGCACCCCGGCGACCGGATCGTGCAGCACCAGCGGCACGCAGTCGGCGACCATCACCGCCAGCACGATGCCCGGCACCGTGGTCACCAGGGCGTCGGTGCGCGCGATCGCGTCGACGGCCGACCGGGCGCCCCGGCCACGATTGTCGTCGGTGACCACTGTGACGTTCGGCAGGTGGGCCTGATCGCAGAACACGAAGTCGTCCAGGCTCGCCCCGAGCGCCTCGGCGACCCGAATCCGGTTGCGCAGCACCGCCGGCTCGTCGTCGCCGACGTGCAGGCCGAGGTTCAGCGAGGCGTACGGCCCGACGGACGTACCGCCCTCGCGGGTGGTGACGAAGGCGTCGATGTCGTGGCCGTCGAACGCCGACCAGGTCAGCACCGCCAACCCGGACCGTTCGCGCCAGATGTGCTGGCCGGCCGTGGTGGTACTCATCGCCGGCAGTCTAACCGGCTGCGGCTAGCCAGCCTTCCGACCAGTTGACGCAATCTGTTGGTTGCCATACTATCGCAACCAAGCAGTTGCTACTTGATGGAGGCAGTCATGGCATTCCCTGATCGCATCGAGCGGACGGTCGAGATCGCTCACCCACCGACCAAGGTGTGGGCGGCGCTCACCACGGCCGATGGACTGAGTGCCTGGTTCGGCAACCAGGCCGGGATCGATCTGCGCCCAGGCGGCGCGGCCTGGATGAAATGGGACGGCGGCCACAGCGCCGAGATGCGGGTGGAACGGGTGGAGGAGCCGACGGTGTTCGGCTTCACCTGGCGCACCGAACAACTGTCCGAGGACGATCCGCGCCGCACCTACGTCGAGTTCACGCTCGAACCGGTCGGCGCCGGCACCCGGCTGACGGTGGTCGAGACCGGCTTCGCCCAACTGCCCGACGAGATCTACCGCAAGGAGTACGACGGCCACACCGAAGGTTGGCCACGCGAACTGGGCGAACTGGTCGACTACCTCGATGCCGCCGCCTGACATCGAGGCGATCGCCGAACAGGTCTTCGCCGCCCTGGCCGACCCGAGCCGGCGCGCCATCCTGGCCGCGCTGGCCTCGGGGGGCCCGGCCACCGCCACGGACCTGGCGGGCCGGCTGCCGATCACGCGGCAGGCGATCGCCAAACACCTGGTGCTGCTCGCCGAGGCCGGCCTGGTAACGGCCGAACCGGGTGAGCGGCGACGGGTGCGCTACCGGCTGCGCTCCGCTCCGATGCAAGTGGCGCAGCAGTTCCTGGCCGCACTGGCGCGCGACTGGGACAGCCCGCTGGACGCGCTGAAAGATCACCTCGACCAGCAAGCTCGCGGATCCGCGTGACCCACATCGCGCCCGCGCTGATTCCGGGACTTACGCCACCGGCGTAACGACACGAAACAAGATGCACGAAACAAGAAAGGAGACGGGCCATGACCAGTCACAAGACGGGAACACGCGAGGAGTGGCTTGCCGCGCGGCTGGAGCTACTCGACGCGGAGAAGGAGCTGACCCGGCACGGCGACGAGCTGTCCCGGCGACGGCAGGAGCTGCCCTGGGTCCGGGTCGACAAGGACTACCGCTTCGAGACCGACGAGGGCACGGCGTCACTCACCGATCTGTTCCGGGGACGCTCGCAGCTGCTCGTCTACCACTTCATGTTCGGGCCCGACTACACCGCCGGATGCCCGTCCTGCTCGGCGATCGCCGACGGCTTCAACGCCTCCACGGTCCACCTCGCCCATCACGACGTCACGCTCTGCGCGGTGTCGCGGGCCCCGCTGGCCAAGCTCGACGCATACAAGAAGCGAATGGGTTGGAGCTTCCCGTGGGCGTCCTCCTACGGCGGCGACTTCAATTTCGACTTCGGGGTGGCGCACACCAAAGAGGAGTGGGCGGCGGGTGCCGTCGCGTACAACTTCGGTGCGGAGGACATGCGGCCGGCGGCCGGCGAAGCGGGCTCCCGCGACGCCTTCACCCAGTCGATCGTCGGCACGGACTGGCAGACCTATCGGCGAGAAGGGCCCGGCGTGAGCGCGTTCGCGCTGGAAGACGGGACCGTCTACCACAGTTACTCGGCGTACGCGCGCGGGCTGGACAGCCTGTGGGGCATGTGGCAATGGCTCGACCGCGCGCCTCTCGGCCGCAACGAGACCGGCTACTGGTGGCGCCGCCACGACGAGTACGCCAACCAATGAGCGAGGTTGGTGTCAATCCTGCCGGTCAGTGCTCGTCGTAGTGATCGGCGTGGACCGCATGCCGGTGGCCGTCGTGCACGTAGTCGACGTGATCGCCGTGCGGGACGGCGACGTGTCCGCAACCCTCGCCATGCGTGTGCTGGTGGCTGGTGTGCGCGCTGTGCCCGGCCGACTCGCACTCGTCGTAGTGGCCGTTGTGGGCCCGGTGCAGGTGCCCGTCGTGGGCGTAGTCGACGTGGTCGCCGTGCGGGACGGCGACGTGTCCGCAGCCCTCGCCGTGCGCGTGGTCATGGCCGGTGTGGGTGGGGTGTTCGGCGGTTTCTGTTGCCATTTCCCCACGTTAACGCCGTGCGGCGGCACCCGCAGGGTGACGCCGCACGGCGCTGGAACAACCGGCTAACGACTGGTTGCCGTGATCAGCCGTGATCAGCTCAGCCGACGAACGCGGGAACCGCGCTGTCCGTGGCGCCCTTGCTCCGGATCATCACGAACGCCACGACGGCGCTGGCCGCCATCAGGATCGCGCTGGCCGTGAACGCCACGTTATAGCCATGGATCGCTCCGGCCACGGCCTGCGCTGGGCCGTGCGTGGTGATGAAGCCGGCCAGGGCCGTGGTGAAGATGGTGTTCAACAGGGCCGTGCCCAGCGACCCGCCGACCTGCTGCGAGCTGTTCACCAGCGCGCTGGCCACTCCCGCGTCATGATCGGACACCCCGGTCAGCGAGGCGTTGCCCATCGGCACGAACACCAGGCCCATGCCCAGGCTCATCACGATGAACGCCGGCAGGATGAAACCGACGTAGGACGAGTGCAGGTCGAGCCGGGTCAGCCAGACCATCGCGGCGGTCGTCATCAGCCCGCCGGTGGTCATCAGCACCCGGGCGCCGAGCCTGGGCAGCAACTGGGCGGCCACCGCGGCGCTGACGATGATTCCGGCGGAGAACGGCAGGTAGCCGATCCCGGTGCGGATCGCCGACCAGTGCAGCGTCCCCTGCAGGTAGTACGTCATGAACAGGAACATGCCCATCATGCCGGACCCGAGCAGGATCGAGGTGAGGAACGACGCGCCGCGGTTGCGGTTGAGCACAACCCGCAGCGGCAGCAGCGGATGGCTGGTCCGCGACTCCCACCACACGAAACCGACCAGCAGCAACACCGAGATCGCCAGCGTGACGATGGTGCCGGTGGCGCCCCAGCCGTCCGTCGCGGCCTTGGTGAAGCCATAGACCAGCGCGGCCAGCCCGACGGTGGACAGCACCGCGCCGGCGATGTCGTAGCGGGTGTTGCCCTCGGCGCGGCTCTCCCGCACGATCGGCACGGCGAGGAAGAACGCGATCGCCGCGACCGGGACGTTCACGAACAGGCACCACCGCCAGTCCGCGTACTGGGTCAGCAGGCCGCCGGACAGCAGCCCGATCGCCGCGCCGCCACCGGAGACGGCGCCGAACACGCCGAACGCCTTCGCGCGTTCCCGCGCCTCGGTGAAGGTCACCGTGATGATCGACAGTGCGGCCGGCGCGAGCATCGCGCCGAACGCGCCCTGCAGGGCCCGCGCGCCGAACAGCATCTCGGCGTTGACCGCGGCGCCGCCGAGCGCGGACGCGCCGGCGAAACCGATCAGGCCGATCAGGAAGATCCGCTTGCGCCCCACATAGTCGGCGACCCGGCCGCCGAGCAGCAGCAGGCCGCCGAAGGTGAGCGTGTAGGCGGTGACGATCCACTGCCGGTCCGGGTTGGAGATGTTCAGCGCGTGCTGGGCCGACGGCATGGCGATGTTCACCACGGTGGCGTCCAGCACCACCATCAGCTGGCCGATCATCACGATCACGAGCGCGAGCCATCGTCGTGGATCCGGCGCCGGTGTGTTCCTGGTGGCCGGTGTCGCCGTGGCCGTGCTGGCCTTGGCGATCACGGTGTTTTCAGACATAGGTGTCCCCTCAAACAGGTATTCGCGGGCCGCGCCGCCCAGCCATGGAACGCGGCCCAGCGATGGAGCGCGGGTGACTAACGCGGTGCCAACGGTGTTTCGATGGTTTCCGTGTTTCGGATGGTTCGTTCTACCTCGTGCCACCGACATCGTGGGTGAGCACGGGCAGCAGCACGTCATCGACGACATGCCGCGCGAACTGCTCGTCGAGCGGTTCGGAGTTGACCAGGCGTCGGGCCAGGACCAGGGCCTGGAGCACTTCGTGGAGCAGGTGCGGACTGGTGCGCGGGTGCACGTCGCCACGCTCGACGGCCCGCTTGATGACCGTCTCGTGCAGCGCGTGTTTCTGTTCGTACGTGCACTCCCGCAGGGTGCGGGCCAATGCCGAGTTGCGGGCCGCCGCGGACATCACCCCGGCCATGACCTCGCCGTCCGCGCTGTTGGCCAATTCGCACGAGGAACCGGTCAGGGCCATCAGGTCACCACGCAGTGAGCCGGTGTCGACCGGCTCGGTGATCTGGTCGAAGTGGTGGATCAAGGAGTCGGCGACCAGGCCGGGCTTGTCCTGCCAGGTCCGGTAGATGGTCGCCTTGCTGGCCCTGGCCCGGGTGGCGACAGCGTCCATCGTCATCCGGTCGTAGCCGACCTCGCCGAGAAGTTCGAACACCGCGGCGCAGATCGCCGCCCGGCGATCCGGGTCACGCCGGGTAGTCGGCGTTCCGGCCGCTGTCCCGGCGGAAGTTCCGGACGCGCCCGCCACCTGTGGCGACACAGTGTCCCTCCCCTCGGCAGACTGTACGAAACCGTTTCGTTCTAGACCGACAGTAACCGCCGGTGCGGCCGGTTCGCCACTTTTTTTCGCCATCCGACTGTGACACCGGCCACCGACACCGGCCACCAGTCACCGCCGGCTGCTGTGCCCGGCGTCGGCCGCCCGGCGATACCAGTCGTGCGCCGCGTCGATATCCCCGCGATCCTCCAGAACCAGACCGAGATTGTTCATCGCCACCGCGTTGCCGGCCTCGGCGGCTCCGCGGTACCAGTGCTCCGCCTCGGCCGTCTCGCGCCGGCCTTCCAGCACGATGCCGAGGCTGTTCATCGCCAGCGCGTTCCCGGCCTCGGCGGCCTGGCGGTACAACCGTTCCGCCTCGGCGCGCTCACCGCGGTCCATCATGATCATGCCGAGGTTGCGGGCGGCGTGCGTGTTGCCGCCGGCGACAGCCTTGCGGTACCAGGATTCGGCCGCCTGCTCGTCACCCTCGTCGTGCCGCAGCACGCCCAGCCCGTTCCTGCCGGCCGCGTCGCCGGCGGCGGCCGACCGGGTGAACGCGATCTCGGCGACCGGCCGCCGCCCCGCGCGATATGCCCGGCGGCCGATGTCGAACAGCTCCGCCGGATCGGTGACCGAGTCCAGCAGCACCCGCCAGGTGGCCTCCGGGACCTGCCGCCCGGTGTTCTCGGCGTCCTCGACCAACTGATCGAAGGCCAGGTAACCGTCCTGCTCGCCGGAGAGCAGCGCGACCGTCGCGCACACCCGGGCCAGCGCCCAGGCCAGGCCGTCCGCGAAGTCCAGCGGATGGCCGTGGGCGTCGTAGACCGGTTGCAGCCGGCGGAGAATCTCCTCCGGCACCGGCCGTTGCAGGCCGGCCCGCCGGCAGTCGATGGCCGCCCGCACGATCGCGACACCGGCGGGATTCTTCTCCGTGCCGGCGTCCATCTTGCGGCGCAGTTCCGGTACGGCGGCCAGGTATTCGGCGAGCCCGACGGTGCTCAGCAGCGCCGCGGCGATTCGCCGGTCGGCGCGGGAGACCTGCTGGCGGGCCAGCGTCCGTTCGGCCGTGTCGAGTTGTTTGCCCAGGCGCGCGGCGCGCGCTGTGCCCAGCACGACGGAGCCCAGCCTGCCGGTGTCCGTCTCGGTGGGGAACTCGTCCAGGAACTCCAGCCGCATCGTCGCCACGACGGTGACCCGCCCGTGCCGGGGATCGGCGAGCCGGCGGAGGCGATCGATGGTCAACCCGTCCGTGCCGAGATGGCGGTTCAGGCCGTCCAGCCACAGCACGGTGTCCGGCAGGACCAGTTCGAACGACTGCAACAGGTCGTCGAGCTCCTTGACGGCCGTTCGGCTGCTCGCCTTGGGGGCCAACAACAATCGGTCCGGGAACTCGGCGCGGATGGCCTCGAACGCCGAGCGGGACTTCCCCGCTTTCGCCGGCCCTTGGATCAACACGAAGTTCGAGGTGCGGAGCAGCTCGTGGATCTCGTTGTCCTGGGTTCGGGGGACGTAGTCCGGCGACCGGTCGGGCGGCGCCTCCAGGCCGGGCAACTCGGCGGCCGGCGTGACGCCGAGTTCGCCGGGATCGGTGACGTCGGCGATCCGTGGCCCACCCTCGGCGTCCCAGCGCACGAAGTGCTCGGCCAGCGCGGTGTTCGCGTTGCGGACCCTGGTCAGCAGATCCCGCACCGAGCCCGCCAGCTTCGACGCGCCCGACGCGACGGCGACGGCGGCCGCGCCGGCCACGGAACCGGCCGCCCAGCGGGACAGGCCGAACTGGGTGGCGGCGGCCGCGGCGCCGATGACCAGCACGCAGAGCAGGAAAAGGCCACTCAGCAACCAGGTTCGGCGTTTGACCGCGGCCGGGGCGCGCAGCCTGGCGCGCGGGCTCTGGCTCATGTACACAGGTCCAGCAGCTCCGGATCGCAGTGACCGGCCAGCCGCCGGCGAGGATGACAGAAACGGCTGCCGCGCACCAGGTCGACCTGACCGCGCGGGTGCTTGGGCACGCGCTCGTACGGAGTCGGGCCGCTTCGTAGGCCCGGAATCCGGCGCAGCCAGTCCAGCACGGACTGTGATGCTACCGGTCTACTGACAGTGTGATCACCGTCTTGGGTGACATGATGGCCGCATCGATGTCGCGGGTCAGCGAGCGAACCGAGGAACGCGTCATGCATGTCGGCAATGAGGATTTCCAGGGCGCCACCGTTGACGAGACGTTGCCTCGGTTGCTGGACGAGCACTGGGAGGCGGAGGCCGTCGCCGCGATGGATTGGTTCCGGGCGACCGATCCGCAGGGGTGGGCGGAGTACTTGGCGGAGGCCGACGAATGGGCTGAGGTCGCTGTTCCGGTCGCCGACGCGTGGGACGTGCCAGCGGCTGCCGCGTCAGGGCTGGCCGGCCAACCGGTCCGCTTGGGTGAGTAGCCGGTTGGCCGCCGCCGTCAGCGCGTCGGCCCGGCCCGGCGGCACCGGGTGGCCGTAGAACTCCGCGCCCAGCAGCACATCCTGCATCTGGGCGGCCAATTGGCCTCGCTCGGTGTCCAGAGTGGACAGCTGCTGTTCGGTCACCTGGTAGGTCGATTCCGCGCCCGGATCAGCAGTGGTCGGGCCAGTGGTGGTCGAGTCAGCGGTGGTTCGGGTGGGCGTGCCGGGTCAGGTGCTTCAGGTGCAGCGGCAGGGTCAGCACGAAGCTGACCACCGCGATCACGATCGCACCCCAGAACGCCGGCCAGAATCCGGTGACCTCGAACGGCAGCCGAGCCTGACGGGCGATCCACGCGGTGAGTTCCAGTAGCAATCCGTTCACCACCAGGCCGATCAGGCCGAGCGTCAGGATGTAGAAGACGCAGCCGACGACCTTCACCACCGGTTTGAGCACCAGGTTGACCAGGCCGAACACCAGCGCGATGCCGACCAGGGTGCCGACTTTGGCCGGTGTCGAGGCGGTGAGCAGGTCGATGCCCGGCAGGAAGGTGGCCACCCAGACGGCGACGGCGGTGGCAAGCACTCGGTAGACGAACTCCACGGCCGCATACCCTCTCATATCCCCCAGCTGGTCCCTTACCCGCACCAAGATCGAACCCGTAAGCTGGCTCGGCCGCCGAGTGTGAGGATGGTCATGTCAGAGACGTTGGACTGGGTTCCCGAGGGCGTCGACATGGAGGTGCCCAGCGCCGCCCGCATCTACGACTTTCTGTTGGGCGGCGCGCACAACTTCGCCGCCGACCGTGCGGTGGGGGAGAAGGTGCTCCAGGTGCTGCCGGACGGTCGCGCGGTCGCCCGCTCGAACCGGGCGTTCCTGGGTCGCGCCGTCCGCTACATGATCGACGCCGGCATTCCGCAGTTCCTCGATCTCGGCTCGGGCATCCCCACCGTGGGCAATGTGCATGAAGTCGCCCAGAAAGCCGACGCGAGCAGCCGGGTGGTGTATGTCGACCACGAGCCGGTCGCGGTCGCGCACAGCGAGTTGATGTTGCGGGGCAACGACCTGGCGACGGTCATCCAGGCCGACCTGTGCCGGCCCGACGACGTGCTCGCGTCGCCCGAGGTGCGCCGGCTGATCGACTTCAGCCAGCCGGTCGGGCTGCTGATGGTCGCCGTCTTCCACTTCGTGCCCGACCAGCGCAACCCGGCCGAGATCGTGGCGAAGTACCGCGACGCGCTGCCGTCGGGCAGCCTGATCGCGCTGTCGCACCTGACCGCGGACCAGTTTCCCGGCGAGATGGCCGCCGTCGTCGAGGCGATGCGCAACAGCCGCGACCCGATGTACTTCCGCGGCTACGCCGACGTCGCACCGCTGTTCGACGGCCTTGACCTGGTGCCGCCGGGGCTGGTCAGCGCGCCGGCCTGGCGGCCCGAGCCGGACACCGACACCGGCCAGGAGGGCGTCTACGCCGGGGTCGGGCGCAAGCCCTGACCAGCGGCGTTGTCGACGTCGTCGGCGCGATCGCGGCGTCGTTCGTCGTACCATAGCGGGTTGAGGAGGCCCATCCATGACGGCCACGGTGCCCGACGCGGAGCTCGCCCGGCTTGAGCGGCATTTCGAGGCGACGATCGCCGCTGATCAGCGGATCGAGCCGCGCGACTGGATGCCGGACGCGTACCGGTCGACGCTGGTTCGGCAGATCGCACAGCACGCGCATTCGGAGATCATCGGGATGCAGCCGGAGGGCAACTGGATCACCCGGGCGCCGTCGTTGCGGCGTAAGGCCATCCTGCTGGCGAAAGTGCAGGATGAGGCGGGGCACGGGCTGTATCTGTATTCGGCGGCGGAGACGCTGGGCACGGACCGGTCGGAATTGACCGAGAAACTGATCAGCGGCCGGCAGAAGTATTCGTCTATTTTCAATTATCCGACGTTGAGTTTCGCTGACGTCGGGGTGATCGGTTGGTTGGTCGATGGTGCGGCGATCTGTAACCAGGTGCCGTTGTGTCGTGGTTCGTACGGGCCCTACGCGCGGGCGATGATCCGGATCTGCAAGGAGGAGTCCTTTCATCAGCGGCAGGGTTTCGAGTTGCTGATGACGATGATGCGCGGCACCGCGGCCCAGCGGCGGATGGTGCGGGAGTCGGTGGACCGGTGGTGGTGGCCGTCGTTGATGATGTTCGGTCCGCCCGATGCCGAGTCACCGAACAGCGCGCGGTCGATGGGGTGGAAGATCAAGCGGCACGGGAATGACGAGTTGCGGCAGCGGTTCGTGGATATGACGGTTCCGCAGGCGAAGGCCCTGGGGGTGACGCTGCCGGATCCGGAACTGAAGTGGAATCCGGAACGCGGCCACCACGATTTCGGATCGATCGACTGGTCCGAGTTGCGGCGGGTGATCGCCGGGAACGGGCCGTGCAACGCGCAGCGTGTCGCCCACCGCCGCGCGGCCGATTCCGACGGCGCCTGGGTGCGCGAGGCGGCCGCCGCGCACGCCGCCAGACAAGCGGCTCGACACGGGGAGGACGGCCGATGAGCGAGCGAGTCAACTGGCCGCTGTATGAGGTTTTCGTGCGCGGCAAGCGCGGGCTCAACCATGTGCACGTCGGTTCGGTGCATGCCGCCGACGCGGAAATGGCGCTGCACAACGCCCGCGACCTGTACACCCGGCGCAATGAGGGCGTGAGCATCTGGGTGGTGCGCTCGGCGGACATCACCGCGTCCAGCCCGGACGAGAAGGACCCGTTCTTCGCGCCGGCCGGCGACAAGGTGTACCGGCATCCCACCTTTTATCAGATCCCCGCCGACGTCCCGCACATCTGAGGCCCGCCATGTCCTTTGACAACGCCTACGAGGCTCTCGCCGACGCCGACGATGACGCGCGGTGGGCCTATGGTATGGATTGCGGCGATCCACTGTCCGGCTTGGACGATCCGATTCCGTCCGATGTAGATGGTGATGACCTCGCGGCTTACTGCCTGATGCTCGGCGACGACGCGCTGGTCATGTCGCACCGGCTGCAACAGTGGTGCACCCGCGCGCCGGAGATCGAGGACGAGCTGGCTATCGCCAACATCGGCCTGGATCTGTTGGGGCAGGCCCGTTTGCTGCTGACCCGCGCCGGGCACGCCGACGGCAGCGGGCGCACCGAGGACGACTACGCCTACCTACGAGACGAATCCGAATTCCGCAACGTCCGGCTGGTCGAGGCGGCGCGCGGAGATTTCGCCCAACTCGCCGCGACCCTGCTGGTGTTCTCCACGTGGCGGCTGGCCCTGCTGCACAAGCTCACCGAGTCGGGTGATCCGGTGCTGGCGGCTGTGGCGGCCAAGGGCGTCAAGGAGGTCGCGTACCACCGCGAGTACGCGGCCGGCTGGGTGATCCGGCTCGGTGACGGCACCGACTACTCGCGCGAGCGGATGCTGGCCGGGCTGGCCGAGGTCTGGCCGTGGGTCGGGGAACTGTTCACGCCGCACGAGATCGAGGTTCGGCTGGCCCGGTTCGGTGTCGCGGTCGACCCGTCGACGCTGCGCGCCGAGTTCGACGCCGTACTCGCTGGGGTTTTCGCCGCCGCCACTGTCGTCCCACCGGAGGCGCCGGCGATGGCCACGGTCAGCGGGCGAGCCGGCCGGGACGGCGTGCACACCGAGGCGATGGGCTACCTGATCGCCGAACTGCAACACGTCGCCCGCGCGTACCCCGGAGCGACCTGGTGAGCGGGCCGGTCGACGCGCGGGCGGTCGCCGAGACGGTGACCGATCCGGAGCTGCCGATGCTGACCCTGGCCGACCTCGGCGTGCTGCGCGAGGTCAGCGAACACGACGGTCGGGTGGCGGTCACCATCACGCCGACCTACACCGGTTGTCCGGCGCTGGAGACCATGCGCGACGACCTCCGGCACGCGCTGCGGGACGCCGGCTACCGCGAGGTCGAGGTCCGGCTGGCGCTGCGCCCGCCGTGGACGACCGACTGGATCACGCCGGCCGGCCGTCGCAAGCTCGCCGAGGCCGGCATCGCCCCGCCCGCAGCCGCGCCGCGCACTCCGAGCGCCGGTCCGATTCCGCTTGCCCTGGGGTCGACCGTGGTGGCGGTGCCATGTCCCCGTTGCGACAGCACCGACACCGTGGAACTGTCCCGGTTTTCCAGCACCGCCTGCAAGGCGCTGTACCGGTGCCGCTGGTGCCATGAGCCCTTCGAGCACGTCAAGGAGATATAGCCGTGACTCCCAGCGAACGACGTCGAGCCGAAATGATCGCGGCTGGTCGGCTGCGCCCCGCCCGTTCACCCGGACTGGACCGTTGGTCGCCATTGCCGCTGATCGAGTATGGTCCGACGCTCTCAGAAGTGTGGTTGGAGATGCGCCAGCAGGAACGCACCTGATCTACCTCGGTTTCGAAGGGACTTGGTACCTGATGAGCGGGACTGGCGACGATCACGAGCGAGGCGGCTTACCGGACCCAAGCGGCATCGACATCAGTCGGCCCAGCACGGCGCGCATCTACGACTACTGGCTCGGCGGAAGCCACAACTTCGCCTCGGATCGAGAGGTGGGCGAGCGAGCGGCGAACGCCAGGCCCGCGCTGCGTCCCACCGCGTGGGCGAATCGCGTCCTGGACAGCGATCGGCTGCGCGACATCCTCGATCTCGACCAGCCGGTGGCGATCTTGCTGATCTCCGTGCTGCACTTCATCTCCGATGACGACGACCCCGCCGGCATCGTGCGCGCCTACCGCGATCGGGTCGCCGCGGGCAGCTATCTCGCCCTGTCTCACGGCATCCGGGACGGCAGCAATCCCGGCGGTCAGACCAGCGCGGTCAGCGCCTACCAACGGGTGACCCGAGTGCCGGTGGTCGTGCGCACCACGTGGGAGATCGGCGCCTGGTTCGACGGACTCGGCATCGAGCCGCCCGGCCTGGTGCGGGTCAACGAGTGGCGACCCGACGCCGACACGGCTACCGGGCTGATCGCTCAGGTCGGCCCCTGGCCCGCAAGTCGGCATGACCCTATATTTAGGGTTATGCTGTAACCCTAAATATAGGAGCGCGCATGGCAAAGGTTGTTCGGCATCGGTGGGACGGTGAGTGGTCGGCGCCGTCCCGTCGCGATCGGCAGCCGTGCACCTACGAGGCGTATGTTCCCGATCCCCTCGTTGGTCGGAAGATCA
The DNA here is from genome assembly GCA_035552275.1 of Pseudonocardiaceae bacterium. Taxonomy (GTDB): domain Bacteria; phylum Actinomycetota; class Actinomycetes; order Mycobacteriales; family Pseudonocardiaceae; genus DASVLX01. The sequence continues at coordinate 17,722 of DASZLR010000196.1, forward strand.
CGTTGGACGGCGATGTCGCCGCCGATGTCGCCGACGCGGAAGCGGCCGTCGCCCGGCTCGATGCCGAGGCCACGGCCCTCACCGACACCGAGGTACTCGCCCGATTGTTGCTTCGAGCCGAGTCAGTCGCATCGTCCCGGATCGAAGGGCTGGAGGTGGGACCGCGTCGACTGCTGCGCGCCGAGGTGGCCCGTCAAACGGCCGAATCGGCCGAATTCGCGGAACCGGCTGTTGACGTGACAGCAGGCGAAGTGCTCGCCAATGTCGATGCGATGACTCGGACGGTGCAGAGCACGGCGGTGGGCGAGCCCATCACATTGGACCATATTCTCGATTTCCATCGCCGCCTGCTGGCCGGAAGCGGAATCGCGGAGTATGCGGGGCAGATTCGGACCGAGCAGAACTGGATCGGCGGCAGTGACTACAACCCGTGTTCCGCCGCCTTTGTGCCACCTCCGCCGGAACTGGTCGAGGAACTGCTGTCCGATCTTTGCGCGTTCTGCAACGACGATGGCCTGCCCGTCGTCGCCCAGGCGGCGATCGCCCACGCCCAGTTCGAGACGATCCATCCGTTCGCTGACGGCAATGGCAGGACCGGTCGCGCCCTGATTCATTTGGTTATGCGTCGGCGAGCTCTCACCTCACGTGTTCTGCTGCCGGTTTCCCTGGTCCTTGCCACCTGGTCGCGCGACTATATCGACGGGCTGGTGCGCACCCGATACAACGGCCCCGCGACATCATCGGCCGCACATGAGGGGATCAATATCTGGATTGGCCGATTCGCCGGAGCGTGCAGCAGAGCGGTGGACGATGCCAACCTTTTCGAGCAGCGGTCCCAGGACATTCAGCGGCAGTGGCGGGCACGCCTGGGGACCGTTCGCCGCGGGTCCGCCGTCGACCTTCTGCTGCCCATGCTCGTTGGAACGCCCATCATCACCGCGGGCGGCGCCGCCACGTTGATCGGCCGCAGCTTTCCACAGACCAACCAGGCCATCAGCCGATTGGTCGCCGCGGGCATCCTCGCTCAGGTCACTGTCGGCCGGCGAAACCGTGCCTTTGAAGCGCCAGAGGTCATTGCCGCGTTCACCGACC
>DASZLR010000197.1:0-2014 GCA_035552275.1 Pseudonocardiaceae bacterium
ACTGTCCGAAAGCGACCGCTGGTACCAGCCGAGCCTGTTCGACCTGGACGAGCGCGATCAACTACACGCCGACCACCAGGCGCTGATCGCCCGCCTGGACGCGATTCCCGAGCAGCGGGAGCGGGAGATCGCCGCGCTGCGCACCCGATACGCCGACCCGACCGCCCGCTGGTTCCCGGCCGCGGTGACCTTCCTGGTGCCCGCGTCGATCGCCCACACCACCCTCGGGAGTCGCTGATGCCCAGCCGCACTGGCGGACACCGCCCCCGTGGCCACGCCGGCAGCACCACCGAGCAACACGCCGAATGGCTGGGCCTGCTTCGCCCGGACGGTCCGTTCCTCGCGCTGACGGTGCTCACCGAGGTCTTCCCGACCGGCGTGGAGACCGTGCCCGACGAGACCCGAAAGCGGGTGCGGCAGGCTTGGGCGGAGGTCTCCGAAGCCCCGGACCTGCTCAACTCGGGTTGGCAGGATTTGGTTCTCGGTGAGGTGTTGCGCTATCCGCCGTCGGTCATCGGCGACAGCGGCCCGGTCGACGGCGAGTTCGCGGACCTCCGCCCGGACGCGGTGATCCACGGCCCGAGTCCCGGCGGCGGCCAGGCGGCGCGGCTGCACCTCTACCGGCGCGGGTTCGACGAGCCGCTGGACCAGGCCCGCGCCGGAGCGCCGGCGTTGACCGAGTTGGCCGCCCGCGCGTGCCGGCAGACCGGGGTTCCGTTGGCGCTGTTGACGAACGGCCGGATCTGGGCGCTGGTCCATGCCCGGCTCGGCGATCCGACCAGTATCGCGGTGTTCGACGCCGACCTGTGGTCCGAGGAACCGGTGCTGCTGCGCGCGTTCAGCATGTTGCTGGGCGTGTCGCGGGTGCTGCCGCCGCCGACCACCGCCGACGGCGGGCCGTCCACCAGCCTGGCCGGACTGTTCGCGCGCAGCGCCGCCGCGCAGGCGACGGTCACCGCGACCCTGGGCAGCCAGGTGCGGCAGGCGGTCGAGCTGTTCGTCGGCGAACTGGCCCGGCTGGACCGGGAATCCGGCGGTGAACTGCTGGCCGGAGTGTCCGAACGGGACATCTACCGGGCCGCGCTGACCCTGCTGATGCGACTGGTTTTCCTGCTCTACGCCGAGGAACAACGGCTGCTGCCCGGCATCGACCCGATCTACGCCCAGGGCTACGCGGTGAGCACGCTGTTCGATCAGCTCGACGCCGACCGGAACCTGCACGGCGACGAGATCGGCGACCGGCGCACCGCCGCGTGGCCGAGACTGCTGGCGCTGTTCACCGCCATCCACGCCGGCTGCGAACATCCCGACCTGCGGATTCCCGCGCACGGCGGCTCACTGTTCGATCCGGCGTCGTTTCCGTGGCTGGCCGGCGCGGCGGTGACGGACCGGGTGATCCGCGAAATCCTGGACGCGCTGCTCATGCTGCGGCACCGCGGCCGAGTCCCGGAACGGTTGTCCTACCAGGGTTTGGACGTCGAGCAGATCGGCCACGTGTATGAGGGCCTGCTGGAATTCTCCTGCCGCAAGGTGACCGAGCCGTTCGTCGGCTTGGCCGGCAAGCGCGAACCCGAGCTGCCGCTCGCGGAGCTGGAATCGAAGGCGGCGCTGTCCGACGCGGAGTTCCGGCGCTGGCTGCGCGAAACGTGTGACCTGACCGAAAAGCAACTGGATAAGGCCCTGGTCGCGCAGCCGGACCTGACCCAGCAGGCCGCGCTGCACGCCGCCTGCGACAACGACGCCGCGCTCGCCGACCGGGCGCGGCCATTCTGGGGCCTGCTACGGCACGATCTCCGCGACCTGCCCACGGTCTTTCCGGCCGGCTCGGTGCTGTTCACCCAGGTGGGCGACCGCCGGTCGACCGGAACTCATTACACACCAAGGCTTCTGGCCGCGGAAGTGGTCAAATACACGCTCGCGCCGCTGTGCTTTGCGCCCGGCCCGGCCGAGGGCGTCCCGGAGGACGGCGTGTGGCGGGCCAAGCGGGCGGACGACCTGCTGGCGCTCAAGATTG
>DASZLR010000198.1:0-17775 GCA_035552275.1 Pseudonocardiaceae bacterium
TAGCCGGCCATGCCGACCAGGTAGAGGACGGTCGCGGCGAGGACCAGGCCGGGCGCCCGGCCGTCAGCCGGCACCACCATGGCGGTCAGCGCGACCGCGACCACCTGGGTGATGTTGAACAGCGTGTCGTAGAGGGCGAACACCCGGCCCCGGGTGTCGTCGGGAATGTCCTGCTGCACCGCCGAATCGACGCACAGCTTGACCACCTGGCCGACGGCGGTGAGCAGGAACGCGGCGACCAGGATGGTCGGCAGCAGCATCGGCAGACCAAGGCCCACCTGGGTGATCGCGGCCAGCACCAGGGCCACGCACACCGCCCGCCCGCGCCCCAGCCAGCCGACCAGCCGCGCGGTGGACAGCCCGGCCGCGAGCAGGCCGAGGCCGCCGGCCAGGGCGACCTCGCCGAGTCCGGCCATGCCGGCGCGCAGCGGCCCGATGTCGTGGAAGCTGTACCGGAGCAGCAGCACGGTGATCATCAGGCTGGCGGCGAACGCGGCCCGGTGCGCGAACAGCGCCACGAACCCGGCCGCCACCCGCGGCGCGCGCAACGCGGCCCGGCCGCCGTCGACCAGTCCGCGGGCGATCGCGACCACCGTTTCCACCGGCTCGTTCACATCGTCCGGCCCGAGCGCGCCGGCGGCGAACCGGCCGACGAACCAGGCGCCGAGTATCGAACCGACCGCCGATACGGCGGTCACCCAGGCCGAGCCGACGTTGCCCACGCCGAACAGCGCCCGCAGCCCCACCGCGTAGCCGGCGCCGACCACCGCCGTGGCCGCGCCGAGGGTGGTCACCACGGCGTTCGCCTCGACCAGATTCCGCTCGGGGACGACATGCGGCAGCGCGGCGGACAGGCCGGCGTTGACGAACCGGCTGATCCCGACGGTCACCAATGCCCCGGCGTACAACGGAAGACCGCCCAGTCCCCGGCCGACCGCCAGCGCGGTGAGCAGAATCAGCACCCCGCGCAACAGGTTCGCGACGGTCAGCACCCGACGTCGGTCCCACCGGTCCAGCAGCGCGCCGGCGAACGGGCCGACGAGGGAGTACGGCAGCAGCAGAACGGTGAACCCGGCCGCGATCCCGGCCGGATCGGCCGCCCGTTCCGGATTGAACAGCACCGCCCCGGCCAACCCCGCCTGGAACAGACCATCGCCCCACTGCGCGCCCAGCCGGCTGGCCAGCAGTCGGCGCAGGCCGGCCTGCGCGAGCAGCCTGCGCGGCCCGAGCCGGCCGGCTGTCGCGGTGTGGTCGGTCGTCGGATCGGCAGGTCCATTAGTCGGCCCGTTGGTCACGGTGCTGGACGAGTTGTGGGAGAGCGGCACGTGCCTCAGCCTACGGCCGGTGACGAGGACCCAACCGGCTGTCGCAGCGGGTGATCCGCGCTGTGCGGCCATGGGCATGGCTGCCGGAATTCGTTGCTGAACTGGGAAAACGAGGCTGTCGACGATCACCCGAGCGGGCCGCCAAGAGTCGACACGGCAAGCCGGAAGCGACGACACGAAAGATCAACAATGTCCGGCTGAACGTGAACGGTGTTCGGAACGACCCAATGTCCGGGTCGACCCCGGTCCACGGCGGGTGGACCGGGGTCGACCCGGAATAGCGGCACGGCACACGACGGTCGCCTCTCGGCGGGTACGCGCGGTGTGGCTCCAGCCGTACGGTATTCCACAAGGGCGATTCTGGTGTGAGCCCGGGGGACACGGTGGTGTGCCGGCCTACTGAAGAACGTACCCGATCTCCGGCCTGTTCCCGAACTGTCCCGAACCCCTGACCTGTGGCCCGTTCCCGGTCGCATGCGGATGACTCATCGCACGGATGGAATCATCTAGCTGTGCGACCGGATGATGATGTACAACCCGGGACCTTGTTGGTCGCGGCGCCGAGCCTGCAGGACTCGAACTTTCGACGGACCGTCGTCTACATCATCGACCACCGCCGCGAGGGGACGCTGGGGGTGGTGCTGAACCGACCGAGCGAGGTCGCGGTGCACGACGTGCTGCCCAGCTGGGCTCCGCACGTGAGCCGCCCGCAGGCGGTGTTCGTCGGCGGCCCGGTCGAGCAGAAGACCGCGTTGTGCCTGGCCACCCTGCGCACCGGCGAGGACGCCGGCAAGCTGACCGGGGTGATCGGGGTGCGCGGCCCGGTCGCACTGGTGGACCTGGACACCGATCCGGATGTGCTGGTGCCGAAGGTGCGCGGGCTGCGGGTGTTCGCCGGCTACGCGGGTTGGGAGACCGATCAGTTGGCCGGGGAGATCGGCCGGCAGGACTGGATCGTGGTCCCCGCGCTGCCCAGCGACGTGGTGACCGCGCCGAACGTCGATCTGTGGGGGCGGGTGCTGCGCCGGCAGGGCATGCCGGTGGCGTTGATGGCCACCCATCCGGGGGATGTCCGCCGGAATTAATGTTTCGCCGGGCCGCGCCGATTGGTTGTAGAGTAGTAACAGTTATAGATCTACAACCAATCGAACGGGGTGGTCGGGTGCCCGGACCCAGTGGTCAGCCCAGCGATCAGTTCAGTCGCCGCCGCCGGCTGTTGGTGCTGGCGATCTGCTGCCTGAGCCTGCTGATCGTCGGGTTGGACAACACGATCGTGAACGTCGCGCTGCCCTCGATCCAGCGTGACCTGGGCGCGTCCGTGTCCAGTCTGCAATGGACGATCGACGCGTACACCCTGGTCCTGGCCAGCCTGCTGATGCTGTCCGGCTCGACCGCGGATCGGCTCGGCAGGCGGCGGACCTTCCAGACCGGGCTGGTGCTGTTCACCCTCGGCTCCTTGCTGTGCAGCCTCGCCCCCGGTGTCGGCGCGCTGGTCGCGTTCCGTGCGATTCAGGCGATCGGCGGGTCGATGCTCAACCCGGTGGCGATGTCGATCATCACCAACACCTTCACCGACGCCAGGGAGCGCGCCCGCGCCATCGGCGTCTGGGGCGGTGTGGTCGGGATCAGCATGTCGCTCGGGCCGATCGTCGGCGGCGCGCTGGTCGGCACGGTCGGCTGGCGGTCCATCTTCTGGATCAACATCCCGATCGGCATCGCGGCGCTGGTGCTCACCGCGCTGTTCGTGCCCGAGTCCCGCGCCCCCCGCCCGCGCCGGCTCGATCCGGTCGGCCAGGCCACCATGATCGTGCTGCTCGCCGCGCTCACCTACGGAATCATCGAGGGCCCGCGCGCCGGCTGGGGATCCGCCGTGATCGTCGGCTCGTTCGCGCTCGCCGCGGTCGCCCTGGTCGCGCTGGTCTGGTACGAGCCGCGACGCGCCGATCCGTTGCTGGACACCAGGTTCTTCAGCAGCGCGCCGTTCACCGGGGCGACCGTGATCGCGATCAGCGCGTTCGCCGCGCTCGGCGGATTCCTCTTCCTGAACACGCTGTACCTCCAGGACGTGCTGCACTTCTCCGCGCTACGGGCCGGCGTCTACACGGTGCCGATGGCGGCGATGACGCTGGTGCTCGCCCCGCTGTCCGGCCGGATCGTCGGCAACACCGGGGCGCGGGTGCCGCTGCTGATCGGCGGCGCCGGCATCGCGGCCAGCGCGCTCATGCTGACCACGCTGGCCGACAACACGTCGACGGCCTGGCTGGTCGGCGCGTACCTGCTGTTCGGCATCGGCTTCGGCATGGTGAACGCGCCGATCACCAACACCGCCGTGTCCGGGATGCCGCGGGCGCAGGCCGGTGTCGCCGCCGCGGTCGCGTCGACCAGCCGGCAGGTCGGCCAGTCGTTGGGCGTCGCGGTGATTCCGGCGGTGGTGACCGGCGGCATCGTCGGCGCCCTGGCCCCGAGCTTCGCGGCGGCCAGCCACGTCGGCTGGTGGATCATCGTCGGTTGCGGGGTGGTGGTGTTCGCGGTCGGACTAGCCACGACGGGAGAATGGGCCCGGGACACCGCGGTGCGCACCGCGGCCCGGTTTCCACCCGAACGTGAGCGGACGGAGAGCATCACGGTATGAAGACTGAGCCGGCCCCAGTCGAGCGCCCCCCCACCACGCCGGCGGCCAGCGCATGGTCGGGGCTCCGCACCCTGGTGCTGGATCTGCACGACCGGCGCAAGGAGGTCAGCGCCGCCCTGGACATGAGCTTCATTCGGGCGAAGGCGTTGCGCAAGCTCTCCTCCGGGCCGTTGACCATGCGCGAGCTGACCGCGCAGCTGGCCACCGATCCGCCGTACACCACGCTGGTCGTCGACGGGCTGGAGAAGCGCGGATTCGTGCGGCGGGCGGTGCATCCGGACGACCGGCGGGCCAAGATCGTCAGCATCACCTCGGCCGGCCGGCTGATGTCCGCGCGGGCCGACGCCATCCTGAACGAGCCCCCGGCCGCGTTGCTCGCGCTGAGTCCGGACGACCTGGCCGCGTTGGACCGGATCGTCGGCGTGTTGCTGGCCGCCAGCGAAACCGACTGACGTCGATCAGCCGGCGGTGGCGCAGTTCCCGCAGGCGCACCCGCCGCAGCCCGCCGGCTTCGGGACCGGCAGCGCGGCCGCCGCGCGATCCCCGGCCAGCCCGCCGGCCCGCGCGATCAGCACCGCGCCGACCAGTCCGATCACCGTGCACAGCACGGTGCCCAGCACGTCCGGCATGACGAAGGCGGCCACCCCGCCGACCATGGCGGCCGCGCCGCCCACCATGTTCGGCAGCCCGGCGACCCGGTTGGCCAGCCGGAACGTCTCGGCCGACCGCAAGGTCCGTGGTGTCCGCACGCCCAGCCGGCCGTCGGCGGCCAGCCGGCCCTGCCAACCGCGCCAGCCGATGATCGCCAGCGTGACGCCCAGCGCGACGAGGATCACCAGCGACGGGAGGCGGCCGGCCAGCGGCACGGCGGAAACGGGGTGCACGACCGAAAAGCCTAGAAACCGCCGTGCGTCGGGTGTCGGGTGGCCCTGCCGAATGTGCGGCGGGTCATGCCGGATTCAGGCTCCGGCGATGCTGGTCACCCCGGTCATCGTGCCGACATACGCGTGCGAGCCGGACAGCGTCGGCGAAGCGAAGTGCGGGGTCGGCCCGAGACTGACCTGCGCGCGGACCGCGCCGGTGGCCGGGTCCAGCGCGTACAGCACGCCGGCGGAGTAGTCGACCACCCAGACCGCGCCGCCGCCCACCGTCGGCGAGCCGGCGGCCGAAACCGCTGCGTGCCACCGCACCGAGGCAGTGCCGGCGGCGTCGATGGTCAGCGCTCGGGGGCCGTCCGGGCAGGGCAGGTAGATCGTGTTGTCCGCGACCGCGCTGCCGCCGAACGACCGGCACGCCGGCAGTTGGCTGACCTGGCCGCCGATGCCGCCCAGTGATCCCGCGCGCAGCACGTAGCCGTCGCCGCGCTTGCCGGCGATGAACACCCACGGGCCGAGCACGGTCGGGCCGGACGAGCCGAGATCGAGATCCCCGGCGTTGTCGTCGGCCCAACTGGACGGGGCGAAGTAGCCGGCCGTCCGCAGCGCCGGCGTCAGGCCCTGCACGGCGTCACTGCCGTCGTAGCCTGTCCCGCTGGTGACAGCGGCGCCGTTGCCGACCGAGTACAGCAGCGTGTCGCCGGCCGGCGTGCTCAGCACGGTCGCGCCGCCGGGCGCCCAGATGCCGCCCTCCCGGCTGGTCGGCACCGCGTAGCTGATCGGGTCGACGCCGGCCGTGGTCACCGAGACCACCGAGCCGATGTAGTTCGCGCAGTCGCCGTACAACCCGCCGTAGGCGACGTAGACCCGGCCGGCGAGCACGGTCAGCGCGGCCCGCTGCTGGTGCGCCAGCCGGTCGCCGCGCGGCGGCTCCAGTTCGACCCGGACCACCACCGCCCCGGTGCGCACGTCCAGGCCAACCAGGGTGTGTGCGCCGCCGGTGCTCTCGGCGACGGCGAACACCCGCGAGGTGGTGGGGTCGTAGGCCATCGTGCCGGTGATGCCCAGCGGATCGATGTCGCCGCAGGGCAGGTCGGCTTGCGGCACCGGCGTTCCGACATGCGTCGACCAGTTGACGCGGCCGGTGGCGGCGTCGAGCGCGTAGACGGTGTCGTTCTCGGTGGCGGCGAGGACCGTACTGCCGACCACCAGGGGCTGGCCGTACACCGCTCCGTCCACAGTGGAGTGCCAGTCCTGGTGCGGGACGCCGATCGGCGCGAGCCCGCCGGCGAAGCCGGTGCGGGCGTTGTCGCCGTGGTACGTCGGCCAGTCGCCGGCGGCCAGTGGCGTGCTCACCGCGGGTCCGCTGGCGGTCAGCGGCGGGACGGTCGACGTGGGCGCCGCGCTGGCGTTTCCGGCGCCGTCGCAGCCGGCGAGTGTCGCGCCGGCCAGCGCGGCCAGGACCAGCGGCACCATCGTGATCTCGCGAATCCCGCGGCTACCGGCCATAGCCGCCAAACGTACTCAGACCGACGCCCGCTCGCCGACCTGCCGGCGGGCGCGGTACAGCACCGCCTGCCGCTGCACGCCGAACGAGATCGCGATGAACAGCAGAATGCTCGCCGACGCCAGCCCGTTCGCCGCGGTGTCGTGGCCGGCGAGCATGTCGATGCCGATGTGCGCGCCGATCGAGACCAACCACAGCACCAGGGTCAGCAGCGTGCCCTGCCGGTACAGCGTGCCGTTCTCCCGCCACAGCCGGACCGTGTAGGCGCGGACCACACCCAGCGTCGCGCCGACGATCAGGCTGCCCGCCAGCGCCAGCACGGCGGCCGTGCCGACAGGGTGCTGCCCCAGGTACTGGCCGATGGTGAGCACGCCGAGCACCAGCAACACCAGCAGCACGATCGGCTTGCTGTCCTCGGCCACCGACCGCTTCGCCAACTGGCGGACCAGCACCAGCGCCACGATCGCCACGGCCAGCACAACGTTGGTCAGGCTCATGGCCGTCACCCTGCCCGGCCGCCAGCGGCGGCGAATCAGTCCGCGGGTTGACTCGGGGTGGAATCAGCTGCCGCGGCCGACGGTTCGGTGCCCGGCGCCGGGGCGGGGCTGGACGGCCGGGCGTCCCGCCGGCGCAGCGCGTTCACCTTGCTCGGCGGCATCGGCGGATCGTGCAGCAGCGAGCGGATGCCGGCGTTCAGCACCGCCAGCAGCGGGACCGCCAGCAGCGCGCCGACGATCCCGCTGACCACCGCGCCGATGCCGATCGCCAGCACCACCGCGAGCGGATGCAGCCGTACCGCCCGGCCCATCAGGAATGGTTGCAGCACATGGCTTTCCAGCTGCATCACAGCGATCACGATGGCCAGCACGATCAGCGCCGGCACGAACCCGTTGGCCACCAGGGCGACCAGCACCGCGACCGTGCCGGCCAACACCGAGCCGACGATCGGGATGAACGCGCCGATGAACACCAGCGCGGCCAGCGGCGCGGCCAGCGGCACCCGCACGATCGCCAGGCCGATGCCGATGCCGAGCGCGTCCACGAAGGCGACCGCGACCGTGGCGCGGATGTAGGCGACCAGCGAGGCGTAGCCGCGCCGACCGGCGACGTTCACCCGGTCGCGGATGTCGCCGGGCACCGCGAGCAGCACGAACGACCAGATCGCCCGGCCGTCGTAGAGGAAGAAGATCAGCGTGAACAGCGCGAGCAGAATGCCGGTCAGCACCTCGCCGACCGTGGTCGCGGTGGAGAACAGGCCCGAGGTCAGCGAGGACTCGTTCGCGCCAAGCGTTTCGGTCAGCTTTTTCAGGAACGACTGAAGTTGCGCCTGGGTGAGATGCAGCGGGCCATGCTGCAACCAGTTGCTGATCTGCGACACGCTCTGGCTGACCTTCGCGGTCAACGCCGGCAGCCCGTCGGAGAACTCGCTGATCACGAAGCTGAGCACGCCGCCGACCGCGGCCAGCCCGCCGATCACCACCACCGCCGTGGCCAGGCCGCGCGGCAGGTTCCAGCGGACCAGTCGCGCCACGGCCGGGGCCAGCAGCGCGGACAGCAGCAGCGCGATGGCCACCGGGATCAGCACCACGGCCAGGTATCCGAAGATGTAAGCGATCGCGACGACGCCCAGCAGCACCGCGACCAGCCGCCAGCTCAGCGCGGCGGACACCCGCAGCAGTATCGGAACCCGGTCGGTGATGTCCTGCCCCTCGGCTGTTCGAGCCGAGTCCGCGTCGTTAGCCGGGTTTGCGTTGTCAGCGCGCGATCCTCCAGGCCGTAGCTTCACATTCCCACGTTATCGGCAACCGCCATCCAGGCGCGTCCGCCTGGAATGGACACGGAACGTGACTGCGGATAACACTATGCGTTTGTCACTCGATCAGGCGATCTTCGGCCTTGGCGGCTGCGCGCGCCTTGATCGACTGGCAGGCTCTGCCGAGTCGACGTTCGGTGGACACCGCGTACCGCTTCGGATACGGATCGCGACCGCCGCGATCACAGTCGGCCAGACCGCAAGACAGCAGAGGTACCGAGGAAGGTGCGCGCGATCGTGGGCGAAGCGACGAACGGGAAGGGCCGCTTGACAAAGCTGGCTTCCCGCGCGCTGCTCGTTCTCGGTGGCGCGGTCGCCGCCACCGCCGCCTGCTGGGCGATCTCCTCGGCGACCGCCTCGGCCGACACGCTGCCCGGTCACGTACCCGCCAACCCGGCGGGCATCGTCACGACCGGCGGTCACGCCGGCTCGACGCTGGCGAAGACCGATCCGGTCTCGACGACGGAGCGGACCGTCCAAGCCGCCGTCAACTCCGTCGCGCGGACGGTGAACATGGTGACCGCGCCGCTGGCGCAGCCGGCGATGAGCACCTGGCCGACGGCCTGGCGCGACGGCTGGAACCAGGTCACCGGTTCCTTGCAGGGCACCGTCACCCAACTTGGGCACGACAGCCTGGCCAAGACCACGTCGCAGCTGGTCGCGGGCTCGCCCGCCGTCAGCTCACTGGCTCAGCACGCATCCGCCGGCCAGTCGGCCGTGCCCAGTGCCGTGACCACAGCACCCCTGACCGCGCCGCACTCGGCCACCACGGTCACCACGACCGCGCTGCCGACCGGCCACCACGCCGCCGACTCCCACCGGTTCCCCACCACCCCGGGCGCGCCGCGCGCACCCGGACGTGCCCCGGCCGCCCCGGTGAACGCCCCCTCCTCAGGCACCACCGGTGGCGCCGGCGGCTCGTCCGGCCCCGGTGGCCCGGCCGGTGTCGGCGCGGGCGCGAGCTACCCCGTTCTCCCCGGCGTCTCGCTGATCGGCGTGTCCGCGCCGAAGCAGCCGCTGGCACACCTGACCGCCGGCAAGCAGCCCGGCGTCACCCCCGACTGACCCACCTCCGGCCTGGCGCGGCTTGACCGCCGCCGGACGCGTGGTCCGTTGGTGACCCCTCCGGTCGATCGAGCACCGCCGGCATTCGGAAATTCCCACCCATCAGCGGACAGCGCCCCTGCGCGCACCGCCCCCGAACTGGGTGGCCGGCAATCCCTGACGTTCCAGTCGGCCACCCGTCCAACCCCTGTAGCGGGAAATGTCCCCCAGGGACTACGGAAGGAGTACCCCATGCAGACCTGGGCGAAGCGCGGAATTCAAACCGCGCTGGTCACCGGTGGTTTGTTGATGCTGGGCACGGGCATTGCCTCGGCCAGCGAGAACGTGAACCCCGACAGCCCCGCCTCTCCGATCGACGGCGGGCTCACTGTCCCCGTCGACATCGGCAACAACGATCTCGGCACAGCGCTGGGCAACCACCGGCTGCCCGAGTTCCACCAGACGTTCAGCACCGACCAGATCGCCAACATGCTGCCCCGCACCGGCGGGACCGCAGGGACTTCAGCCGCCCCCGCGGCCCTGCGCCGAGTCGCCCCCGCCGCTGCTGCGGCCGGCGGCCCGTTGACCGGCCCGCTCAGCAACCGGCTGCGCGGCGAGCTCGTGGTGCCGATCCAGATCGAGAACAACGCCATCGGCGCGACCGGCGACGCCTTCGCCGCCGGCTCGGCCAACCAGAACGTCAGCCGGCCCGACCCGGCCGTCACCGGCGAGCACCCGTCGCCGCTGGGTGACAACGTGCTGGCTGTCAACGAGGTCCTGCCGCTCCAGATCACCGGCAACGCGGTGGGCGCGCTCGGCAACGCCGCCACCCACTCGATGGCCACCCAGACCGGCATGACCGGCGGTGACATCAACACCAACGGCGCCGGTAGCGCGCTGGCCGGCAACGTGCTGGCCTGGCAGGGCGCGAACCCGGTGCAGGTCAACGGAAACTCGGTTGGTGCGGCCGGTGACACGGTGGCCCACTCGGTGGCCAGCAGCACCGGCTACTCGGCCGGGCACATCGGCACCAGCGGCAAGGGCGGCGCCGCGTCCGGCAACGTCGGCGCGGTCCCCGAGGGCCTGCCGGTCAACGTGAACAACAACTCGGTGGGCGCGGTGGCCAACACCCTGGCCACCGGGTGGAACCAGGTCACCGCGAAGGCCGGCGACCAGACCCAGCCGACCTGGCGCGGCCCGGCCTACGCGGCCACCAACGGCGACACCTCGGCGCTGTCCGGCAACCTGGTCACCCCGCAGACCGCCGAGCCGGTCTCGGTGATGTGCAACGCGGTCGGCGCGGTGGCCACCTCGCTGGCCGGCGGCTGCGAGACCGCCGCCAACACCAGCGCGGGCGGCTACGAGCTGACCTCGGGCACCAAGGCCGCCGGCTCGGGCAACCTGCTGACCGCGCCGATCGACGAGCCGGTCCAGGTGTTCGGCAACGGCGTGGCCGCGATCGCCAATGTCCTTACCAACGAGACGAACACCGACATCGCCAAGTCCGGCGGCCAGACCTACACCACCGGCGACCAGTCGGTGCTGTCGGCGAACTCCGGCGCGGTGCCGGTGGGCGCGACCAACGACGTGTTCGGCAACGGCGTGTCGGCGATCGGCAGCGCGGTCGACAAGACCACGAACACCGTCACCACCAACACCGGTGGCTACAACGGCACCACCAGCAACGGCGCCGCGGGCTCCGGCAACGTGCCGAACATCCCGATCGCGGTGCCGATCGAGATCGACCGCAACAACGCGGCCGGCGCCGGCGGCGGCTCGTCCTCCTCCACCAGCGAGACCAAGTCGGTCACCACGGGTGGCTCCGCGAACGGCTCCGACGACCACGCGGCGGCCTCCGCCAACGTGATCAACACCCCGGTCGCGCTGCCCGCCCAGGTCTTCAACAACGCGGTCGGCGCGGTCGCCGACACGTTCGCCAGGGGCGACAACCGCACCGCGGTCCGCTCCGGCGGCGCGGCGAAGACCAGCGGCAACAGCGGCGCTGCCTCGGGCAACATCGTGCAGGGCGCGTTCGCCGACCCGGTGCAGGTGTTCGACAGCGCGGTGTCGGCCGTCGGCAACGGCGCGGCCATCGGCACCAACACCACTTGGGCGGGCGCCGGCGGCGCCGGCCTCATCCCGGGCGACCCGACCGCCGGCGCGCAGACCAGCGGCACGCACAGCGCCCTGGACGGCAACATCGTCGACCTTCCCGACGCCGGCCCGGTGCAGGTCTTCGGCTCGACGGTCACCGCCGCCGGCAGCGACCTGGCCGGTTCGGCCAACACCACCCGAGCGATCGCCGGCGGCAGCGACACCACCGACGGCACCCTCGGCGCCCTGGCGGGCAACGTGATCAACCCGGCGCTCACCCAGAACGTGCAGCTGTTCGCCGACAACGTCGGCGTGCTGGGCAACCAGATCGCCAACGCGCACAACGACACCGCCACCAAGTCCGGTGGGGACGTGGCCACGGCCGGCGACTTCGCCGCGCTGTCCGGCGACATCCTGGCCGCGCCGGTGGCCGCGCTGGTCCACTTCGGTTCGGACACCGTCGGTGTGCTGGACAACAGCCGCACCAACGCGATCAGCCGGACGTTCGGTGAGACCGGCGGCGCCACCAGCACGTCCGGCGACATGAACTCGCTGTCCGGCATCAACGAGGTGTTGCCGGTCGGCGTGGTGCTGCCGTTCTACAAGGTGCCGCTGGACATCCTGGGCGACGCCCTGGACACCGGCCAGTTCTCCGTCACCGAGTTGGTCGCCGACCAGCCGGCGCAGATCAGCCCGAACTTCGGCTCGCAGTTCGGCCTGCCCACCAACGCGGCGGATGTCACCCAGGCGGAGCAGACGCTGAGCCTGCCGGCCGGCGCCGACAAGCTGATGGGCGCGGGCGAGACCCCGAACCTGTCGACGCTGCCGCTGTCGTTCCCGTCGCTGTCCGGGCTGAGCCTGTCCGGGATGCACACCCCGACCCTGCCCACCGGGTCCGGACTGTCCACTCAGGACGCACCGGCGCCGATGGACCTGCCGCTGGTCGGCAACCTGCCGCTGACCGGTCAGCTGCCGGTTTCCGGTGAGCTGCCCTCGACGGGTCAGCTGCCGCTGGCCGGCAGCCTGCCGGTCGGCCTGCCCTCGGTCGGTGGCACCAAGCTGCCCGCCGTCAGCTCGCCGGTGTTCGACCGGTTGAGTGGCCCGCTGGGCGAAGCGACGTCGCACCTGACGAACGGCCCGCTGAACGAGGCCACCTCGCACGTGGTCGGCGGCTCGGCGCTGTCCGGCGCGGGCGTGTCCAACGTCAGCCTGCCGAAGGTCGGCAACCTGGCTGGTCAGCTGCCCACCGCTGGCACCCCGCTGTCCGGCAACCCGCTGTCCGGCAACCCGCTGTCGGGCGTGTCGAGCCTGCCGGGCGCCGGTGGCCTGACCACCCTGACCGGTGGCCTGCCGACGGGCCTGCCGCACGTCTGATCAGTGCTGACGATCAGCGCGGACGACTGCTGACAAGCGCTGACGATTGACCGAAAAGACTGCGCCGCTGGCCGATATCCACTGGTCAGCGGCGCAGTCGCGTCCGGGCGAGCGATGCGCCGACTCAGCCCGGCCACAGTGCCGTCACGATCGTCCATCGGCGGCGTCTCCCCCGTAACGGGGACCAGTGACAACCGAACGGGGAGCAGTGATGAGCACCGCCGTCGAGACCAACGGTCTGCCAGCGCGCCGCGCCATTGGCGTGCTGGTGATCGATCCGACTCCGTTGTACCGCGAGGGGCTGGCCGCCCTGATCGCCCGCACGCCGGGCCTGCGCCTGTTGGGCGCGACCGGCAACGCGGCCGCCGCGGTGGCGCTGTCCGAGCGCGCCAAACCCGATGTCGTGGTGGTCGACTCGGTGCTGGATCCGCGCTCGCACCTCAGTCAGCTGCTGCTCGGCGGGGACAGCCGGCTCGCGGTGCTGGCGGTGGTGCGCGAGCCGCTGCGCACCGCCGGTTATGTGGCGTCCGCGCTGGGCGCCGGCACCCACGGGGTGGTGCCGCGGTCGGCCGAGCCGGCCCGGATGGTCGAGGCGATCCGGCGCACCTGCACGCAGCGGCGCTATCTCGATCCGGAGTTGGCCGCGCTGGGCGCGGCGCCGGTGGCGGCCGGCAACGGCGGGCCCGCGCCGCTGTCCCGCCGGGAGTACCAGGTGTTGCAGCTGATCTCGCACGGCCTGGAGAACCAGGAGATCGCCAAGCAGCTGTTCGTGTCGGTGGAGACGATCCGGACCCATGTCAAGGGCATCCTGCGCAAGCTGTCCGCCCGGGACCGGGCGCACGCGGTCGCGGTCGCCTATCGACTGGGTGTGCTCGCCGCCGACCAGGTCGGTGAGCCGACCCGGACCAGGCCGCCGCGCCGCGCCGCTGGGCCGACTGGGTCGACTGCGCCCGCTGTGCCTATCAACTCCGCGGCCAGCCGAAACCCCGCGGCCGGCCGTGCCGCGAGCGTTGCCCCCAGCACTGTGGCCAGGGCCACGTCCCGGACCAACACTTGCCGTGGTTACCAGGCGGTAATATAATTTTGTTACCGGTGAGTAGCATAGCGATGTGGTGCGGACAGGAGAAGCGGCGACATGGGCCACTACAAGAGCAATGTCCGGGACCTTGAGTTCAACCTGTTCGAGGTGTTCAAGGTCCAGGATCGGCTGGGCAAGGGGATATTCGAGCAGGCCGACGAGGACACCGCGCGCGGTGTGCTGACCGAGCTGAACAACGTCGCCACCGGCCCGCTGGCCGAGTCGTTCGCCGAGGGCGACCGGGTGGGCACGAAGTTCGACCCGGCGACGCACTCGGTGACGCTGCCCGACGGTTTCAAGAAGTCCTACAAGGCTTTGTACGACGGCGAGTGGTGGCGGCTGGGCCTGTCCAACGAGCTGGGCGGCTTCGGCATCCCGCCGTCGGTGTCCTGGGCGGCGGCCGAGCTGATCCTCGGCTCGAACCCGGCCGCGTTCATGTACATGGCCGGCCCGAACTTCGCCGGCGTGGTCGACCGCAACGGCACCGAGGAGCAGCAGCGCTGGGCGCGGCTCATGATCGACCGGGCCTGGGGCGCCACCATGGTGCTCACCGAGCCGGACGCCGGCTCGGACGTCGGCGCGGGTCGCACGAAGGCCGTGCTGCAGCCCGACGGCTCCTGGCACCTGGACGGTGTGAAGCGGTTCATCACCTCCGCCGACCAGGACATCACCGAGAACATCATGCATCTGGTGCTGGCCCGCCCGGAGGGTCCGGGGATCGAGGTTCGCCCCGGCACGAAGGGCCTGAGCCTGTTCCTGGTGCCCAAGTTCCACTTCGACACCAACACCGGCGAGCCGGGCGAGCGCAACGGCGCCTTCGTCACCAACGTCGAGCACAAAATGGGCCTGAACGCCTCGGCCACCTGCGAGCTGACCTTCGGCCAGCACGGCACGCCGGCGGTCGGCTGGCTGCTCGGCGATGTGCACAACGGCATCGCGCAGATGTTCCAGGTGATCGAGTACGCCCGGATGATGGTCGGCACCAAGGCGATCGGCACGCTGTCCACCGGCTACCTCAACGCGTTGGAGTACGCCAAGGAGCGGGTGCAGGGCGCGGACCTGACCCAGATGCTGGACAAGGCCGCACCGCGAGTGACCACCACCCACCACCCGGACGTGCGGCGCAGCCTGTTGCTGCAGAAGGCATACGCCGAGGGCCTGCGCTCGGTGTACCTCTACACCGCGACATTCCAGGACCAGATCGCCGCCGGCGCGGACAGCTCGGACGAGACCGCGGTCAAGCTGGCCGAGCGGGTCAATGACCTGCTGCTGCCGATCGTCAAGGGCGTCGGCTCCGAGCGGGCCTACGAGCAGCTCGCGCAGTCGCTGCAGACCCTGGGCGGCTCGGGCTTCCTGCAGGATTACCCGATCGAGCAGTACATCCGCGACTCGAAGATCGACTCGCTGTACGAGGGCACCACCGCCATCCAGTCGCTGGACTTCTTCTTCCGCAAGATCATCCGGGACAAGGGGCAGGCGCTGGCGCACGTGGCCGGCGAGATCACCGCGTTCCTGGATGCCGAGGCGGGCAACGGCCGGTTGAAGGAGGAGCGGGCGCTGCTGCGCCAGGCGCTGGAGGACGTGCAGGGCATTCTCGGCTCGCTGGTCGGCTACCTGACCAGCGCCCAGGAGGACCCGCGCAATCTGTATAAGGTCGGCCAGCACAGCGTTCGGCTGCTGATGTCCGTCGGCGACCTGCTGGTCGGCTGGCTGCTGCTGCGCCAGGCCGAGGTCGCGCTCGGCCGGCTGGACGACGGAGCGTCCACTAAGGACACGCCGTTCTATCAGGGCAAGGTCGGCGTGGCGTCGTTCTTCGCCAAGACCGTGCTGCCCGAGCTGTCCGCCCGGCGCAAGATCGTGGAGACCGCCGACAACGCGCTGATGGACCTGCCCGAAGCGGCGTTCTGAGACGTGGGCAGGCGAGGCTTTTTGCGCCTGCCCTGGTCGATCGGGTGCGGGTGTCCCGCAAGATTCTGAGTTTGATCCCAGGAAAGCCCGGCCACCGTACGCCACGGTGGCCGGGCTTTTTCGTTGCGCGACTACAGGTACAGGCCGGTGCCGTGCTCGGTGCGCTCGCTGGCCAGCGCGTGCACGTCCCGCTCGCGCAGCACCAGATAGGTGTCGCCCTGGATCTCGACCTCGAACTGGTCCTCCGGGTTGAACAGCACCCGGTCGCCGGTCTGCACGGTGCGCGTGTTGGTGCCGACGCCCAGCACATCGCCCCAGGCCAACCGCCTCGCCATCTGCGCCGTGGCCGGAATGACGATCCCGCCGCTGGACCGCCGTTCGCCGTCCTCCGGGGAGATCTTGACCAGGATCCGGTCGTACAGCAGTTGGATTTCGAGCTTGGGATCGGCCACGACGCGATCGTAGCGGCCGGCCATCGAGGGCCTGCCGAGATGGGAAGCGTTCTGTCCGGCCGAGCGGATATCTGGTCGCGGGCGTCCCACCGGCAAGGAGTCCGGGGTCACGGCACCCGGAGAAATGGAAGCTCCGTGATGCTGCCAGGTCGGGGGTCCGGCAGCACCACGGAGTCATCTGGAACATCGTGTTGGGCCGCCGTGCCGTTACGCATTCAGCAAATGTGAGGACGGTCACTTCTGTTACCCCACTCGGGTGACATTTTGTGGTGGCCCGGCGACAGACCGTGCGACTATCTAGTGCCCTGGACAGATCGTCGAATACTGGTCGAGATCAATCTTCGCGGCTCAGCAGGAATCGCCCAAAATGCGGCACGGTGAAGGCGATCCGCCCGCGCTCCGCCGAGTACACCAGCCCCTTCTTGATCAGACTGTCGCGGGCCGGCGACAGTGACGACGGCTTCCGGCCGAGATACACCGCGACATCCGAGCTGCCGGCGCCCTCGTCCCGGCCCTCGGTCAGCTCGGCCATCGCCCGCAGGTACTCGCGTTCGGCCGGCGTGGCCCGCTCGTAGCGGGAGCCGAAGAAGCCGACCGCCAGCTCGGCTTCGGCCTCCGGCGCGGCGACCTTCACGTCGTCGGCGCTGATCGGATCTCCGGGCGCGGCATCCCAGGCCGCTTTCGCATAAGCCTGAATGAAGTATGGATAACCGCCGGACACCTCGGCCAAGGCGTCCCGCGCTGCGGGTTCGATACCGGCCGATTCCCGTTCCACCGGCGCCATGATCGCCCGGTCGGCCGCACGTCGTTCCAGTCGGTCTATTCGCACATAACGAAACAATCGTTCGGAATAGGACTTGCTGGCCGACAGCACCGCCGGCAGGTGCGGCAGCCCGGCGCCGACCACGACCAGCGGCGCGCCGGACTGCGACAGCTCGTGGCAGGCGGCGCACAGCGCGGAGACGTCGTCCGCGCGGACGTCCTGCATCTCGTCGATCAACAGGGCGACCCCGGTGCCGACGTCCTGCGCCAGCTCGGCGACGTCGGTGAACAGCTCCACCAGGTCGATCTCGATGTCCCCGGAATCGGCCCGGCCGGACGCGGCCGGCGCGTCGATGCCAGGCTGCCAGCGGTCCCGGAGCTTCGCGTTGTCCGGATTGGCCCGCAACGCGAACGCCTTGATCACGCCCAGCACCGACTCGACCCGGTCCGGCGCGCGATGGCGCACGGCGAGATCGCGGACGGCCCGGTGCAGCGCGGCGGACAGCGGCCGACGCAACTCGGCGTCCGGTCGCGCCTCGATCTTGCCCGCGCCCCAACCGCGCCGAATGGCCATCGAGCGCAGTTCGCCGAGCAGCACCGTCTTGCCGACGCCGCGCAGGCCGGTCAGCACCAGGCTGCGTTCCGGACGACCCCGGGACACTCGTTCGAGCACGACGTCGAAGGCGTCGACCTCGCGGTCCCGGCCGGCCAGTTCAGGCGGCCGTTGGCCAGCGCCGGGAGCGAACGGATTGCGCACCGGATCCATCATCGGACGGTATCGCCATCTCTAGCTCGAACCCGATATTGCCACAGAAACCGCTACGGCGTGTCGTCCATGCGGCTTGCTAGGACAGTCTATGAATTTGGCTAGATAATCCGATAGAAACAGAGAGACGGGGTTGCGGACGTCC
>DASZLR010000199.1:0-36395 GCA_035552275.1 Pseudonocardiaceae bacterium
GCCGCGTTTGGCGCGGAAGGCCGTCGGGCCGTTGCGCACGCCCATTGTCAGGGCGGTGCGCGCCCAGGACCGCGTCGGGTCGGGCTCGCGGCCGGCACCGAGACGGTGCAGCTGGTCGGTGTGCCACGACAGGTCGAGGGCTGCCATCGCGGTGGTCGTGCGGAAGCCACCAGTGACGGCGATCGGGACGTCGCCGGCGATCTCGCGCGGCTGCCAGACCCAGGACCGGCCAGCTGGCGCGAGCTCGACACCGTGATGGCGTCGACAGCGCCGTGTTAGGGCGCCCAGCGCCCGAACACGCGGGGGACCGGGGGTTGCCCCCGGAAATTACGACGGCCGACCCGGCGAAGATGCGGAGCATCGAGCAGGGTCGGCCGGAGGTCGTGGGCGAGGAGGGAGTTGAACCCTCACGTCCTTTCGGACACACGGACCTGAACCGTGCGCGTCTGCCATTCCGCCACTCGCCCTCAGTGACGGAGCGAGCCTAGCACGGTGTCACCAGCGGTTTGCACGATGCCTGTGTCACCGGTCGTCACCACCGATACGATCGAGGATGGTAGAGCCGTGTGGAGGGATGAACCGTGGGCCTCGTGCAGCGCTTCGAACGAAGACTCGAAGGCATGGTGGGGAACTCCTTCGCACGGGTGTTCGGCGGCAATGTGGTGCCACAGGAAGTGGCGCAGGCGCTGCAACGTGAAGGTGAGTCCAATGTCCGTGAGCTCGCCGGCGGACGCCGGCTGGCGCCAAACCGGTACACGGTGTTGCTTGGGCCGGCCGACCATGACAAGTTGGCCGGTGATGAACGAGACGAACAGCAGATCAGTCAGCTGCTCGCGGACTGCGTCGCGGACCATCTCACCGAGCACGGCTGGGAGACCTACGGCGACGTCGTAGTCTTTGTGCAGCGTTCCGACGCGCTGCACACCGGACAACTCCGAATCAGCTCGTCCGTCGACCCCGACGCACGCCGACGGTCAGCACCACCTCGTAACACAGGAGACCGATCAATGAGCCAGCCTCCCGGCTACGGCCAACACCCCCAGGGTGACCCGTACGCGCAGCAGGGTTACGGACAACAGGGCCAGTACGGGTCCGACCCGAACTATGGCCAGCCCGGCTACGGCCAGCAGGGCCAGCCAGGCCAGCAGGGCCAGCCCGGCTATGACCAGCAGGGTTATGGCCAGGGCGGATACGAACAGGGCTACGGCCAGGGCGGCGGCGGTTACGACCAGCCCGGCTACGGCCAAGGCGGCGGTTACGGCCAAGGCGGCGGCGGTTACGACCAGCCGGGCTACGGCCAGGGCGGCGGCTATGACCAGGGTTATGGCCAGGGCGGTGCCGGTTACGACCAGGGCTACGGCCAGCAGGGCTATGACCAGCAGCAGGGTTACGGCCAGCAGGGCGGCTACCCGCAGGACGCGCAGGGCTACGCCCCGCCGGCCGTGCAGACCGGCCCGCGCCAGCTGACCGCCAGCCTGCAGCTGGACGACGGCTCCAACCGCAGCTACCAGCTCAAGCAGGGTGGCAACGTGGTCGGCCGCGGCCAGGACGCCGACTTCCGGCTGCCGGACACCGGCGTGTCCCGCCGGCACCTGGAGATCACCTGGGACGGCCAGAGCGCCATGCTCGCCGATCTCGGTTCGACGAATGGCTCCACGGTGAACGCCCAGCCAGTGCAGAATTGGCAGCTGGCGGACGGCGACATCATCCGTATCGGCCACTCTTCACTGGTGTTCCGCAGCCAGGGCTGACTGGACGGGCGGCCGAGCGGGCTGGTCGACTCGCCGCACGGGCTGCCGCGCGCCGTGTGCTGGCACTGTGCTAGCAAGCACGCCGTGCCAACAAGCACGCCGTACGCACGGTGTGTGGGTGACCCCTGGACACCGGCCCACCGGGCCGGTGTCTACTTGCAGCGATCACAGCGACCAGGCGGGAGCGGACACAACGGTGCCAGAGCTGGTGATGCAGCTGACCAGAGCAGGGTTTCTCGCCCTGCTCTGGTTGTTCGTGCTGTTCGCCCTGCGGGTCGTCCGCTCCGACCTGTACGCCGCGTCCGGCGTTCGGGTCGCGATGCCGGGATTCCGGCGCGCCCAGGGCGGGAAGAACCGAGGGAAGGCGGCCAGACAGTTGGTGGTCACGCACGGCGCGCTGGCCGGAACCCGCATCTCGCTGGACGGCCGGCCGATCCTGATCGGCCGCGCCGACGACTCCACCCTGGTGCTCGATGACGACTACGCATCGACCAGGCACGCGAGAGTGTCACTCCGGGGGACGGACTGGTACGTGGAGGATCTAGGCTCCACCAACGGCACTTACCTCGACCGGGCCAAGGTCACGGCACCCCTCCGCGTCCCGCTCGGCGTTCCGATCCGCATCGGCAAGACGGTGATCGAGCTGCGCTCATGACCCTTGTTCTCAAGTACGTAGCCCGCAGCGACCGCGGCCTGGTGCGTTCCAACAACCAGGACTCCGTGTACGCGGGCCCGCGCCTGCTCGCCGTCGCCGACGGCATGGGCGGCCACGCGGCCGGCGAGGTGGCCAGCAAGATCGTGATCGCCGCGCTGGCCCCGCTGGACGACGACGAGCCCGGCGAAGATCTGCTGTCCGAGCTGCGCGAGGCGGTGCACGCCGGCAACTCGGCGATCTCCGAACTGGTGGCGCACGATCCCGAGCTGGAGGGAATGGGCACCACGCTGACCGCGATCCTGTTCGCCGGCAACAGAATCGGGCTGGTCAACATCGGTGACTCGCGCACCTACCTGATGCGCAACGCCTCGGTGAGCCAGATCACCCACGACGACACGTTCGTCCAGTCGCTGATCGACGAGGGCCGGATCACGCCCGAGGAGGCGAACAGCCATCCGCAGCGCTCGCTGCTGTTGCGCGCGCTGACCGGGCACGAGATGGAGCCGACGCTGACCGTGCGCGAGGCCCGCGCCGGCGACCGGTACCTGCTCTGCTCGGACGGCCTGTCCGGGGTGATCAGCCACGAGACGCTGGCCGAGGCCGCGCACATCCAGGACCCGCAGTCCTGCGCCGACCGGATGATCGAGCTGGCGCTCAAGGGCGGCGGCCCGGACAACGTCACGGTGATCGTGGCCGACGTGGTGGACGTCGACTTCGGCGAGGACGCGCCGATCGTCGGTGGCGCCGCCGGGGACGGCACCGAGGTGGATCCGCCGCCGGGCGACTCGCCGGCGTCCCGGGCCAGCGCGCTCAATCCCGCGCCGCCGCAACAACAGCGGGTCAGCCCGGCGCTGGAAGGCCCGCCCAGCAAGCGAAAACGGCGCTGGCTGCGGGCGTTGGTGATCAGCGCCATAGTGCTGCTGGTGCTCGCCGGCGCGGCGTTCGGAACCTATTGGGCGGTCCTGCGTCAGTATTACGTGGGCGTCGCGGATTCCGGTGAGATAGCGGTCTTTCAGGGCGTGCCGGGCAGCATCCTGGGTGTCCAGCTGCACCGGCAGGTCGAGGGCTCCTGCCCACCGGACGCCGCCGGCTGTGAGCCGATCACCGTCAACGACCTGACCGAAGCCGGCCGGGTGACGGTCGGCAACGGCATCACCCATCTGCAGAGCATGGACCAGGCCCGCGGGATCATCCAGGGCCTGCGCACCAACCAGGTGCTGCCGGAGTGCCCGAAACCGGCCACCGGACCGACCACGCCGACAACCACGACAACGGCTCCCGGTCCGCATCTGTCGACAACCGTCCATCCGGCGGGGCCGACCAGCTCGAATCCGCTGCCCGGCTCGGATCACGGCAACGGCCAGGTGATCGTCACCACCACTCCCACGGCCACCCCACCGGGTCCGACCGCCGCGTCGACAGCGGCGCCCGAACCCGGAATCAACTGCCGGAAGGCCGGTAGCTGATGAGCGCGCCGGTCCCGGACGGGGCGGGCGGTTCGGCCGGTTCAGCCGTGAGTCCGGCCGCCCAGCCGGATCGGCCGCCGGGCACCCCGACCCGCCGGGGCACCGAACTGGTGCTGCTGGCGTTCGCCTCGGTGCTGGTCACCGCCGCGCTGGTGTTGGTGGAGGCGAACCAGGAACAGCAGTTGACGATGCAGATCGTCTACTATGGACTGTCATATCTGGCGTTGTTCGGCGGCGCGCACATCGCGGTCCGCCGCTGGGCGCCGTACGCCGATCCGATCATGCTGCCGTGTGTCGCGCTGCTCAACGGCATCGGCCTGGTGATGATCCACCGGCTGGACCTGGCCTACGCCGCCAGCGCCGCCCAGGCCGGCCACACCTACACCGCCGAGGCGCCCAAGCAGATGCTGTGGACCACCGTCGGCCTGGTGATGTTCGTGCTGGTGCTGGCCTTCGTCAAGGACCACCGCACGCTGTCGAGGTACGGCTACACGTTCGGTCTGGTCGGCGTGGCCGCGTTCCTGCTGCCCGGCCTGCTGCCCAGCAGCCTGTCGGCGATCAACGGCGCCAAGGTCTGGCTGCTGGTCGGCCCGTTCTCGCTGCAACCCGGCGAGTTCGCCAAGATCCTGCTGATCATCTTCTTCGCGGCGTTCCTGGTCGCCAAACGGGATCTGTTCATGGCCGCCGGGCGGACCTTCGCCGGCATCGAGTGGCCGCGACCGCGTGACCTCGGGCCGCTGGTGCTGGCGCTGGCCATCTCGGTCGGCGCGCTGGCCCTGGAGAAGGACCTCGGCAACTCGCTGCTGATCTTCGGCATCGTGCTGGTGATGGTCTACGTGGCCACCGAGCGGGCGGCCTGGATCATCATCGGGCTGGTGCCGTTCATCGGCTCCTGTGTGCTGGCCTACAAGATGTTCACCCACGTGCAGCAGCGGGTGGCGAACTGGATCGACCCGTTCACCCACTACGCCACCACCGGCTACCAGCTGTCCCAGGCGCTGTTCGGGCTGGGCACCGGCGGCATCTTCGGCACCGGCCTGGGCGCCGGCCGGCCGTCGCTGGTGCCGGAGGCCAACTCCGACTTCATCATCTCCTCGATCGGCGAGGAACTGGGGCTGCTGGGCCTGTTCGCGGTGCTGGTGCTGTACATGCTGCTCGCGATGCGCGGGCTGCGCGGCGCGGTCGCGGTGCGCGACACGTTCGGCAAGCTGCTCGGCGGCGGACTGGCGTTCTCCTTGCTGTGGCAGGTGTTCGTGGTCGTCGGCGGGGTCACCAAGCTGATCCCGGAGACCGGGCTGACCTCACCATGGCTGTCCGCCGGCGGCTCGTCGGTGATGGCCAACTACCTCCTGCTGGCGCTGTTGCTGCGCATCTCGGACACCGCCCGGAAGCCGCGCGCCGGCACCAGCCGGCCGAAGCTGCCGGACCAGCCCATCGCCGAGGCGAGCACCGTCCTGGTGGAGCGTCCGTCATGAACAAGCCACTGCGCCGGGTCGGCCTGGCAATGATGCTCATGGTCGTGTTGTTGCTGGCCAACGACATGTACGTGCAAGTGGTCCAGGCCAGCAGCCTGAGCACCAACACCAGCAACTCGCGCCGGCTGCTCAACGAGTACTCCACCCAGCGCGGCCTGATCCTGTCCTCGGACATGCAGACCCTGGTCACCTCGACGCCGACCAACGACACCTACAAGTTCCTTCGCCAGTACGCCAACGGCCCGGCCTATGCCGACGTCACCGGCTACTACTCGCTGGCCTACGGAGCGGGCGGCATGGAGGACGCGATGAACGGCGTCCTCAACGGCACCGACGACCGGCTGTTCGTCCGCCGGCTGTCCGACCTGATCACCGGCCGCAACCCGCAGGGCGGCGACGTCCAGCTGACCATCAATCCGAAGATCCAGCTCGCCGGCTACAACACGTTGGTGCAGAACGGGTTCACCGGCGCGGCGGTGGCCATCCAGCCCTCCACCGGGCAGATCCTGGGGATGGTCAGCACCCCGTCCTACGACCCGAACGGGCTGGCCGCGCACGACAACGCCACCCAGACCAACACCTGGAAGGCCGCCACCACCGGCGCCCCGGCCGGCCTGATGGACCAGCCGATCGCCGCCGCGTACCAACCCGGCTCGACGTTCAAGCTGGTGGTCGCCTCGGCCGCGCTGTCCAACAACACCGACGACGAGAACACCCCGAACCTGCCGTCCAGCGGCACCATCCCACTGCCCCAGACGTCGACCACGCTGTCCAACTACAACAACGAGACCTGCCCGGACGGCGTGAACGGCCAGGTCTCGATGAAGACCGCGATCGCGTACTCCTGCAACACCGCGTTCGCCACGCTGGCCGGCAAGGTCGGCGAATCGGCGCTGGCCGCGCAGGCCGCCAAGTTCGGCTTCGGACAGAACCTGTCCATTCCGCTGGGCGTGGCCACCTCGTGCGTCGGACCGGCGGCCGGCGGGAACTGCCTGAACATCCCCAACGGCACGCCCGGCCTGTACCAGAGCGGCATCGGCCAGCTCGACGTGCAGGAGACGCCGCTGCAGAACGCGCTGATCGCGGCCACCATCGCCAACGGCGGCACCGAGATGTACCCGCAGCTGGTCAAGGGAATCCTCGGCTCCGACCTGTCCACCGTGCAGGGCTTCACCCCGCAGGTGATGAACAGCAACGTCATCTCCAGCCAGACGGCGGCCACGATCACCGACATGATGCTGGACGCCGAGACGCATTCCGGCACGGCCAACAAGAATCCGGCGATCCAGATCGCGGCCAAGACCGGCACCGCCGAGCACGGCCCCGACCCCAAGCACGTCCAGCCCTACGGCTGGTACGTCGCGTTCGCGCCGAACAACGACATCGCGGTGGCCGTGGTGGTCACCTCCGGCGGGTCGTACGACCTGGCGACGGTCGGCGCGAAGGTGGCCGGCCCGGTCGGCCGAGCGATGATCAACGCGTCGGTCGGGGGATGACGGTGGTGCTGCGATGCTGAGTTCGGGGCAGTTGCTGGCCCAGCGGTACCGGCTCACCCGCCGGATCGCGGTGGGCGGCATGGGCGAGGTCTGGGAGGGCGCGGACACCAGGCTGGACCGCAAGGTCGCGGTCAAGGTGCTCAAGCCGGAGCTGTGCGGCAACGCCGAGTTCCTGCACCGGTTCCGCGCCGAGGCCAGGACCACCGCCTCGCTGAACCACCCCGGCATCGCGGCCACCC
The DNA here is from genome assembly GCA_035552275.1 of Pseudonocardiaceae bacterium. Lineage (GTDB taxonomy): Bacteria > Actinomycetota > Actinomycetes > Mycobacteriales > Pseudonocardiaceae > DASVLX01. The sequence continues at coordinate 7,083 of DASZLR010000199.1, forward strand.
ACGACTACGGCGAGACCGCGTCCACCCCGGACGGCCCGGAGGACACCGCCTATCTGGTGATGGAACTGGTCGAGGGCGAGCCGCTGTCGGCGATCCTGGCCAGGGTCGGCCGGCTGCCCGCCGACACCACGCTCAACGTGCTGGAACAGGCCGGCAACGCGTTGCAGGCGGCGCACGAGCGCGGTTACGTGCACCGGGACGTCAAGCCGGGCAACATCATGGTGAGCACGGCGGCGGACGGCGCCGTCACCGTGAAGCTCACCGATTTCGGCATCGCCAAGGCCGCCGACTCGGTGCCGGTCACCCGGTCCGGGATGGTGATGGGCACCGCGCACTACATCGCGCCGGAGCAGGCCGTCGGCCAGGAGGCCGAGCCGGGCAGCGACGTGTACTCGCTGGCCGTGGTCGGCTACGAGTGTCTGGTCGGCCATCGCCCGTTCCTCAACGAGAACGCGGTGACGGTGGCCATGATGCACATCCGCGACGTGCCGCCGCCGCTGCCGTCTGACGTGCCGCCGGGCATCCGGGCGCTGATCGAGGCGACCATGACCAAGGACCCCCGGCAGCGGTATGCCAGCGGCGGCGAGTTCGCCGCCGCGGCGGCCGCGGTGCGGGCAGGCCGGCCGCTGCCCACCCCGTCGGGTCTCATCCCGGCCGGCCCAGTTGTCCCAGTCGGCTCGGCTGGCTCGGCTGGCCAGGCAATGCCCTTGACTCCGCCCTTGACTCCCGGCCCACCAGCACCAGCTTCAGCACCCATGCTCGCGCCCACCCCCGCGTCCGGGTCCGCACCCCTGCCGCCGATCCCGGCACCGGCGATCCCGGCGCAGGCGTCGGCCGGTTCGGTCGCGGAGCCCAGCACCGGCCCGCTGCTGCTGCCGACTCCGCCACTGACACCACTGCCACCGACACCACTGCCACCAACGGCTCCGCCACCGACAGCTCCGCCGACACCACTGCCGTTCAGCACCCACCCGCCACGCCGCAACACCTGGCTGCCACTGGTCCTGCTGACCGCACTGGTGCTCACCGGCCTGCTGGTGTGGCTGGTCATCGCGCTGGTCAACAGTGGCAGCGCGGGCGGCGGGCGCCTCCAGCACCATCCGCTCGGCATCGGCGGCGGAAAGTCCACATATACGTTCCGCGCCGGCAGCACGCATCCCGGCGACCAACCCGTCACACTATGGACCCAGGCATGATGTATCGAACGTCGACAAGAAGTTGGGCCACGTACCGATGACCACTCAGCGACTGCTGTCGAACCGCTATGAGTTGGGCGGCGAGACGCTCGGTTATGGCGGCATGTCCGAGGTGCACCACGGCCGGGACGTGCGACTCGGCCGGGACGTGGCGGTCAAGATCCTGCGTGCCGACCTCGCCCGTGACCCGACGTTTCAGGAGCGGTTCCGCCGCGAGGCGCAGAACGCCGCCGCGCTGAACCACCCGGCCATCGTGGCCGTCTACGACACCGGCGAGACGCAGACCGAGTACGGCCCGCTGCCCTACATCGTGATGGAGTACGTCGACGGGCGGACGCTGCGGGACATCGTGAAGACCGAGGGTCCGCTGCCCGGCAAGCGGGCCATGGAGGTCATGGCCGACGTGTCGGCGGCGCTGGACTTCAGCCACCGGCACGGCATCGTGCACCGGGATGTCAAGCCGGCCAACGTGATGATCACCAAGGCCGGCGCGGTCAAGGTGATGGACTTCGGCATCGCGCGGGCGGTCGCCGACGGCCAGGCGGCGGTGACCCAGACCGCGGCGGTGATCGGCACCGCCCAGTATCTGTCGCCCGAGCAGGCCCGCGGCGAGGCGGTGGACGCGCGCAGCGATGTGTATGCCTCCGGCTGCGTGCTGTTCGAGCTGCTCACCGGCGAACCGCCGTTCACCGGTGACTCGCCGGTCGCGGTCGCGTACCAGCACGTCCGGGAGGACCCGAAGCCGCCGTCATCGCTGAACCCGCAAGTGAATCCGGCGTTGGACGCGATCGTGCTCAAGGCGATGGCGAAGAATCCGGCGAACCGCTACCAGTCGGCCGCCGAGATGCGCGGCGACCTGGTCCGGGTGCTGTCCGGCCAACGTCCGGTCGCGCCCGCGGTGATGACCGACGAGGTGCGCACCTCGGTGATGAACGCCGGCCGGACCGAGGTGATGGGCGGCCGGCATCGCCCCGGGCCGCCCGAGGACGACTACTACGACGACGGCTACGGGTCCGAGGAGGACGAGCGGCGGGCGCGTCGCAAGCGCGGCTGGAAGATCGCCGGCATCGTGGCGCTGTGCGTCATCGCGGTGGTGTTGATCGGCTGGCTGGTCAGCCGGATGTTCGGTAGCAACGGCAACAACGGCAGCGTGTCGGTGCCGAACGTGGTCGGGCAGCAGCAACAGATCGCCATCGCGACGCTGACGCAGGGTCCGTACGACCTGAAGCCGAACATCGTGAGCATCGTGTGTCCGGCGACCGTGGGTGGCGTGGCACCGACCACGGCTCCGCAGCCGACGACCTGCTCTGATCCGAACTCGGTCGGCAAAGTCCTCGCCACCAACCCAACGGCCAGTACCAGCGTTCAGCCGGGCTCGGTGATCACCGTGGATGTGGGCGTGGCGCCGGGCACCACCACAGTGCCGAACGTTGTCGGGAAGTCGCAGCAGGACGCGACCAACACGCTCACCGGGGCCAAGCTGACCCTGGGGCCCGTCGTCACGCAGCCCACGGCGGACCCCAGCCAGTTCGGCAAGGTGCTGTCGCAGACGATCGCGGCCAACCTGACCGTGTCACAGGAAAGCCCGGTGGGCATCACGGTGGCCATCCCCTCGCCGCAGGAGACCGTGCCGGACGTGAGCAACCAGCCGGAGAGCCAGGCCAAGTCGACGCTGCAAGGGGATCCGTACCAGTTCAAGGTGTCCGTGCAGCAGATCGACAGCAGCCAGCAGTCCGGCACCGTGGTGAAGACGAACCCGGCCGCGAATGCCACGGCCTACCAGGGCGGCAACATCACCCTGTACGTGTCCAACGGCAGCCAGGTCCCGTTCACCATGCCCAGCATCATCGGCATGACCCAGGCTCAGGCTCAGGCAGCGTTGCAGTCCCAGGGCTGGGCCGGATCGTTCTCGGTCACCGATGAGCCGACCTTCAACCCGACGCAGGACGGCACCATCGGCGAACAGGATCAACAGCCTGGCCAGCAGGTCGCCAAGAACTCCACGATCAATATCCGGATCTACAAGTTCGGCGGCGGCGGCGGTGGCAGCACAACCACGACCACCTCACCGACGTGCACCACCGCAGTGATCGGCGGCTGCTGACAAGCAGGAATGTGGGGGGCCAGTATCGCTCGCTGGCCCCCCACATTCAGTCCGTCAGTAGCCACCCAGGCCGTAAGCCTGAAAACCGAGATCTTGATTACTCGTGCCGGCCGGAATCAATACATCGCTCCCGGTGCAGTCCGAGTTCTGCCAGGCCCGCTGGTCCTCACCGGTGTTGTTGATTGATGAGCGGAATCCGTCGGAGATGAGTGTCGGCCGACAGTAACCGGGGTCGACGGGAAGGCCGCCCTCGGTGCCGTACGGACTGGTCGAGTTGAAGTTGGTCAGATCGAAGTTGCAGATGGTGCCGCTGTCGCATGGTTCATGCGGCCGGACGGTATCCGCATGCGCGCTGGCCGGCAATGCCACCAGAACCACCGGCACCAATGCCGCCATAATGAGACCACCGGCATGACGAAAAACTGACATCTCTTTCCCCTCAGCCCTCTATCGCGCTGATAAAAGTAGTGCGACCTGATCGCGCTACTTGTCCAGCACACCATCGACCCGGCGTGGTCACCACCGCCAGTCGAGTGGGACCTCGGCCACAATAGGTGACTAGCCGATTACTTATCGTCACCAAGCGGCTGCGGCGAGTTGGCGCATCTCGGCTTCCAGGCTGCCGACGACGGCCTCGTCCACCGGCGCTCCGCAGACGGCCAGCCAGTTGGCCAGCATCCGGTGGCCACCTTCAGTGAGCACCGACTCCGGGTGGAACTGCACACCCTCCACCGGCAGCTCGCGATGCCGCATCGCCATCACCAGACCGCTGTCAGTCCGGCCGGTGACCTCGAACTCGTCCGGGATGGTGTCGGCGCGCACGGCCAGCGAGTGGTACCGGGTCGCGGTGAACGGATCGGGCAGGCCGGCCAGCACGCCGACGCCGCCATGCCGCACCAGGCTTGTCTTGCCGTGCAACAGTTCCGGCGCCCGCTCGATCACCGCGCCCCACGCCGCGCCGATGGCCTGATGCCCGAGACAGACGCCGAGCACCGGCAGTTCCCGCGCGGCGCAGTCGCGAATGATCTCGATGCTGTGCCCGGCCTGATCCGGCGTACCCGGCCCGGGACTGATCAGCACCCCGCCCACGCCGGCGAACGTGGCCGCGCGCCGCTGGGCCGCCAACTCCGCGTCGTCGTTGCGGTGCACCACCGACTCGACGCCCAGCTGCGCCAGGTACTGCACCAGGTTGTAGACGAAGCTGTCGTAGTTGTCGACCACCAGCACCCGCATGGTGGCCAGACTAGCCGCTGGTCACGTTGTTGAATGGCAGCAACGGATCGACGGCCGGGAAGATCACGAAGAACAGCAGCGCGACCACCCCGCACACCAGCACGATCGCCAGGATCAGCCGGACCGCGAGCGGACCGGGCAGATGCCGCCAGACCCAGCCGTACATCAGGACTGCTCCCGCATCTCGGGCGGCATCGCGTTCGCGTTGGCCGAGTTCTTCGCGTACTGCTTCACCAGCACCGCGTGCACGATCATCCGCTGGGTCGCGGAGAACTGCGGGTTACAGGTGGTCAGCGTCATCAGCGCCGCCTCCTGGCCGGCCGGGATGGTGGCGTTCGGGTGGTGCGGCACGGTGGCCACCTCATCGCCCTCGCTGGGCAGCACGATCTCCTGTCCGACGGTCTGCGCGTAGATCCCGCCCAGCGGCAGGACCTTGCCGTCGCCGTCCGTGCCGGCGCACAGCGGCTGGGCGCCCTTGCCGGTCGACCAGTTCGGGATCTCGTTCGCCATCGGCAGCACCCGGTAGACGTACCAGTTCGCGGAGGTCTCCACGATGACCGAGTCGCAGGACTGCAACAGGCCCAGGTCATTGAACGGAGCGCCCTGGCCGACCCGGTGCCCGGCCACCGCGAAATTGCCCGGATCGCCGGGCAGCGCGCTGCCGACGTAGTGACCGGGCCCGATCGCCAGGTCGTTGGTGGTGGTGCCCTCGATGACGGTGAAGTGGTAGTCGGTGCCCAGGGACGGGATGTACATCTTGGCGATCCCGCTGCCGTCGGCGAGATCGTAGTGGTCGGTCCGCGAGCCGTCCGTGCCCCACTGCTGGTCCAGCGCGTTGGTCGCCGAGGCCTGCTTCGCCGCGGAGAAGATGTTGGTGACGTACAGCTCGTAGACCACGAACAGCAGGATGATCATGCCGCCGGTGATCAGCACCTCGCCGAAGGCGCGCACGATCGACCCGCCGCGACCACCACCGGAGGGCGGCCGGTTGGGCGAACCGCCGCCGGGATCGTCGGGTGGGTCCCGGTCGTCCCAGTCGTCCCGGTAGCCATCGGCATCGTCGCGGTAGCCGCCATCATCGGCGTACTCGTCACGATCGTCGTGCCGGCCGTTCTGGTGGCCGTGATAGTCGTCCCGGTAGCCGCCGTAGTCATCGACCAGATAGTCCGGATGGTCCAGCACATCCGACCGGCTCAGATACACGGTCGGGTTGTCCGGCGGCGGTTGCGTGCGGTGTCGTTCGCGCCGCGGATCGGCCCGTGGATCGAGGCGCGGATCAACGCCCCGACCCAGCCCCGGCTCCGGGCGCAACGGCGGTCTCGGCCGTGCGGACGGGACGGACGACGGCCCCGGCGCAGCGCCCGGCGAGGGCGGCGGCGACAACCGCTGACGCCCTACCCCGTGTGGGGGCGGCTGCTGCCTCACCGTCGAACCTCCGAACTGACCCGGTGCCGTACTCGTTGTTCGCGTGCGGCGTCAGCTACGTTAACGTGTTCACCTGTGAGGTGGTTGTGGCCTGCCGGCAACCACTCACAGCAACATCAGCGCCGGTGTCGCCGAACGAGGACAAAATGCCCAAGTCCAAGGTCCGCAAGAAGGACGTCTACACGCCACCGCCAGACCGCCTGACCCCGGTCAAGGCGAAGCTGGCTGGGCCGTCCCATCCCATCTACGTGGGCGTGATGCTCGCGATGATGGTGATCGGTCTGGCCTGGCTGGTGGTTACCTACCTCGCGTCGGACAAGATCTCGTTCATGTCCTCGCTGGGCTCGTGGAACTTCGCGATCGGCTTCGCGCTGATGATCGGCGGGCTGTTGATGACCATGCGGTGGCGCTGATCTGGGTGTGATCCAGCACTGACCGGCAGTGTTCATCTCGGACTGGTTCATTCGGGCGAACGCCGCCGCGCACTCGAACGTGTGACACAGTTCACCTCGCCGCCACCAAACGACACTGCTGTAAGTCATCCCCACTGGGGACAACTCCTGTGGATAACTCGATGGACCGCGATTCGCCCCGCACGGCCTGGTCGCCCAGGCCGGTCGTCGTCGTGCTGGGCTGGGTGTTCGCCGCCGCGGCGTTGGCGTGGACGCTGCTCGGTTCGGCGCCCGCCGGCCGGCTGCTCACCGGGGTGGCCACCGTCGCGCTGGTCCTGCTCGCCAGCCACGGCAGCGCGGCCCGGCCCCGGCTGGCCGCCGACGACACCGGCGTCACCGTCCGCCAGCTCACTACCCGCCGGCACTGGCCGTGGCGATCGGTGAAGATCTCGGTGACCCGGTTCCGCCGCTTCGGCCGGCAGGTCGCCCTGCTCGAAGTCGACGGCGATGACGACGACGGCGTGGAGCGGCTGGTCGTCCTCGGCTGGCTCGACCTGGGCGCCGAACCGCACGAGGTCTACCAAGCCCTGCGCCGGCTCCGACCCCACGACCTGCGCCCATAAGCGACCCACCGCGTCAGCGTCGGTCCTTGGGGCAGGTCCAGGCGCTTTTCCAGAATCTCCCGCCGGTAGCCGTGGCATGGTGGCTGGCCGAACGCCGGGCGGACGACGAAGTATTTGGTGCGGATGATCCGCTTCAGGATCCGTGGGCGCAGGTTCCGCGCGAAGACGGTTGATGGCGTTCCACTGAGACCGGGCCAGCTAAACGAGAGCGGACGCCAGTTGGGCGCTGCGCACCGTCAGCAGCGCGACCAGCACCACCAACACCGCGGCCGTGGCGCCGAGCTGCCAGACCAGCCGGCGGTCTCGCGGCGCGTACACCATCAGGGCCGCCACCAGCGCGCCGGTGACCAGCCCGCCCAGGTGCCCGAGCACCGAGATGCCCGGAATCGCGAAACTGAGGACCAGGTTGATGGCGATCATGCCGATCACCGAGCTGGGGTTGAGTTTCAGCCGGATCGCCACCACCAGCACGGCGCCCATCAGCCCGAACACCGCACCGGACGCGCCGGCCACCGGACCGTCCGGGTTGCCGAACAGCATCACCGAGGCGCTGCCGCCGAGCAGCGACAGCAGGTAGATCGCGGTGAACCGCCAGCGCCCCAGCACCAGTTCCAGATCCCGGCCGATCACCCACAGCGCGAACATGTTCATCGCGATGTGCAGCGGCCCGTAGTGCAGGAAGCCGGACGTGACCACCTGCCACCACGAGCCGGTGGCGGTGTAGCTCGGCCACAGCACCAGTTCGGCGAACAGCTGGGAGTTGTAGTTGTTGATCGGGCTCCCGGCGGCGATCGCGGTCAGCGCGTACACCGCGACGTTGAGCCCCACCAGGGTGGGCACCACGACCGGCCTGCGGGTCGACCGCGCGGGCGCCGGCATCGAGGACTGCCACCGCCGGGTGCCGCGCTGACCCTCCTTGACGCAGTCGACGCACTGGTAGCCGACCGCGGCTTCGCGCAGGCAGTCCGGACAGGCCGGCCGCTCGCACCGACTGCACCGCAGCGCGGTCTGTCGGTCCGGATGCCGCACGCACACCACCGGGGCCGCCGGCTCTCCGATCGGGCCGACCGGCGGACCTGGTTGCTGGGGCACGGCCACGCGAGCCAGCTCTCTCAGTCGCGCTCGATGGTGATCTTCTCGATGACCACATCGGTCAGCGGCTTGTCACCGGCGGCGGTCGGCACGCTGCCGATGGCGTCCACCACGTCGCGGGAGGGCTGGTCGGCCACCTCGCCGAAGATCGTGTGCTTGCGGTTCAGCCAGGTCGTCGGCGCCACGGTGATGAAGAACTGGGAGCCGTTGGTGCCCGGGCCGGCGTTGGCCATCGCCAGCAGGTAGGGCCTGCTGAACTGGAGATCGCCGTGGAACTCGTCGCCGAACTTGTAGCCCGGGCCGCCGCGGCCGGTGCCGGTCGGGTCGCCGCCCTGGAGCATGAAGCCCTTGATCACCCGGTGGAAGATCGAGCCGTCGTAGAACGGCCCGGACGTCGTGTTCTGGGCGTTGGGCTGCGAGTAGTTCTTGGTTCCATCGGCGAGCTCGACGAAGTTGGCCACCGTCTTGGGCGCCTGGTTCTCGAACAGGTACAGCCGGATGTCGCCCTGCGAGGTGTGCAGGGTCGCCTTCAGCGGCGATTCGAAGAACGGTTCATTGCTGTCTGCCACCCGTCCATCGTGCCATCCGCTGCGAGATGCCCGTGGACGGGGCAGGATCAACTGGGTGGCAGGTCGGCCTACCACAACAGCACGCATAGATATGGATGAGGTGAAGGCCATGACCCCAGCTGCCGAGACGACACGCGGGGCCGTCGACGCCCGAATGCGGTCCCTGCGGCTTGGTATGGCACGTGCCGGGCGGATCGGCCGGGACCGGGCGACCCGCGCCGCGGCCGCGACCGAGCAGGCGCTCACCGAGCGCGGGATGGCTCCTCAGCGGCTGGCCCAGGCCCTGGCGGAGAACGCCGGAGTGGCCGGCGAGGAGCTCGCCAAGACGACCAGGCGGGCCCGGAAACGGATGGCGGGCAACGCCAAACGGACCCGGCAGGACCTGGCGCGGATCGCCAAGCAGGCACGCAAGGCGCGAGCGGTGGCGGAGCGGAAGGCCGCGAAGGCGGCCAACTCGGCCGGCCGGCGGCGGCGCTGGCCGTGGCTGCTCGGCGCCGGCGCGATCGGGCTGGCGATCACCTACGCGGTGCGGGCGCGCCAGGCGGCGGCGCAGCGTTCGACCCGTTCGACCGCGTTCACCGCCGACGCCGAGAACGCCGGGGACGACACCAACGGGGTCGATCGCGCCGCCGACCAGCGGTCGGATGACCAGACTCCGCAGCCGCGCCAGGCCGTCCGCGACGATTCGATGACCCACCGGCAGTAGTCGTTCGGGGCGTCGTTCCACGTGGAACGACGCCCCGGCGACACCGCTTGACGGCGGTCCTACAACCCGAGATCGCCGATCGCGTCGGAGACGACCAGCCGCGCCTTGATGGTCTGCGCCTGGTTCGTGATGGCCACCACGGCGTTCCCGCCCTTGGCCACCGCGTACACCGCGCCGGAGCCGGTGGACAGGTAGCCGCCGGTCCACCCGGTCGGCTCGCTGGCCGGGCTGGCCGAGGACACCGGCGCCACCTGGTTGACCAGCGCCTGGGCCACCGCGGCATCGCCGGTGTAGACCCGTACGGTCATCTGCAGGCCGCCGTCGGGTCGGTAGAAGTAGCAGACTCGGTCGGACTGGCTGGCCGCGGAGACCTTCACGCTGCCGACGTGCTGCCCGTTCGCGTCCGCCACGGTGGACGAACTCAGGAACGAGCAGCTCGCCGAGCGTGCCGGCGGCGGAATGTCGGGCACCGCGACGCTGCTGGTCGGCGCGGCGGAACCAGCGGTGGTAGTGGCATCCGGGCTGGACGCTGCCTGGCCCGGACCGCAGGCGGCCAACAGTCCCAGGGCCGGCGCCAAGAGTAGAACGGCTCGTCTCATAGCCGCGGTAGTCAATCAGATCAACCTGAACGGTTGATCACGCCCACCCCTGCCATCCCCCGGCTCTCCTTGGCCCGCTCGTCGGTAATGGGATGCTCCGGCCGCCACGCCGAGGTGAGCACCAGACCGGGGTCGATCAGCGGTAGGTCGCCGAACAGCGCCCGGATCTGTTCCGGCGTGCGCGGATGCAGCGGATGGGTGGTGTTCTGGTAGACCGCGACGGCCCCCTGGGTGCCACCGGGCCAGTAGTCGACGGTCAGGCCGTGCGACAGCGCGAGATAGCTGCCGTCCGCGCAGGCGTTCCGGTAGCCGGCGACGATGCCGACCGGATCGTCGGACTCCGGCACGAACGGCAGCACCGACATCATCAGCACGGCCACCGGCCGGGAGAAGTCCAGCAGCGCCACGGTGTCCCGGTCGGCGAGGATCTTCGCCGGGTCCCGCAGGTCGGCCTGCACGATCGTGGCCAGCGGGTTGTCGGCCAGCAGCCGCCGGGACGCGGCCACCGCGACCGCCTCGTGGTCGACGTACAGCACCCGGGCGGCAGGGTTGATCGCCTGGGCGATCTCGTGCACGTTGCCCACGGTCGGAATTCCGGAGCCGAGATCGAGAAACTGGTCGATGCCCGCCTCCCCCACCAGGTGCCGTACCGCCCGCCGCAGGAACGCCCGGTTCTCCCGGGCGTACGTGCGAATCTCCGGCGTGATGGCCAGCACCTGGTCGGCGGCGATCCGGTCGACGTCGAAGTTGTGCGCGCCGCCGAGGAAGTAGTCGTACATCCGGGCCGGATTCGGGCGGCTCAGGTCCGGTCTGTCGGCGGCTTCTCCACTGGTCATCCGTGTCCTCCCAGGTCACCGAAGCGCGGTGTCCTTACTGTCTCATCGCCGACCCGCCGAGGGCCAGGGTCTTGTGGCCGTAGCGATCTTGCGGCCTGGTGGGCAATCATCCCAGGCGAGAGGAGTCGGTGCGAAATGAGCAGGGATGGTGCGGCGCCGGACGCGCTCGATGTGTCCCGCCCCAATTCGGCGCGGATGTACGACTACTTCCTCGGTGGCGCGCAGAACTTCGCCGCCGACCGGGAGGCGGCCGAGTTGGCGGCCAGCGCGTTTCCACACATCAGAATCAGCACCCGGATCAACCGGTCGTTCCTCGGCCGGGTGGTGTCCTACCTGACCTCGCAGGGCATCGACCAGTTCCTCGACCTCGGCTCGGGCATCCCGACCGTGGGCAATGTCCATGAGGTGGCGCACCGGCACAACCCGGACGCCCGAGTGGCCTACGTCGATCACGAGCCGGTCGCCGTGGCGCACGCCCGCCGCTTGTTGGCCGACCACGAGCGGATCACCATCACCCAGGCCGACATCCGGCGCCCGGCGGACGTGCTGACAGCGCCGGGGGTGGCCGGGTTGCTCGACTTCAGCCGCCCGATCGCGGTGCTGGCGGTGGCGATTCTGCACTTCCTGCCCGACACCGACGATCCGCGCGGGATGCTGGCGGCGTACCGGGCGGCCTGCGTGCCCGGCAGCCACCTGGTGATCTCGCACGGCTGTCAGCTCACCCTCACCGACGAGCAGGTCGACCGGTTCCTGGCCGCCTACGCCCGCACGCCGACCCCGGCGCTGTTCCGGGAACGCAGCGAGATCCGCACGCTGATGGCCGGGTACCGGCTCGTTGATCCCGGTCTGGTCCTGCTGCCCCAGTGGCGGCCGGAGCGTCCGGTCGGCGACGCCGAAGCCGCGGCCTCCAACATCCTCGGCGCGGTCGGCGTCCTGCCTCAATCTCTGCCTTGACCGGTCGACTATGCATCACGTTGCAGTGCAACTTTTTGTATAGTACGGTCGCCCGATGGCGCTGGAACACGCGATCCTGGTGTCGCTACAGGAACGCGCCGGGTCCGGCTACGAGCTGGCCCGGCGGTTCGACAAGTCGATCGGCTTCTTCTGGACCGCCAGCCACCAGCAGATCTACCGGACGCTCAAGCGGATGGTCGAACTCGGCTGGGTGGCCGGCGCCGCGGTCGCCCAGGACGGCCGACCGGACAAGAAGGTGTATGAAGTCGCCGAGGCGGGCCGGGTGGAGTTGGCCCGGTGGATCGCCGAGCCGGTCGAGCCGATCACCCTGCGGATGGATCTCGCGGTGAAGATCCGCGGCGCGTCCTTCGGCGACCTGTCCGCCGTCATCGCCGAGATCGACCGGCACCGTGAACAGCACGCCGCGCGGCTGGACGGCTATCGGGAGATCGAGAAGCGCGACTTCGCCGACCCGCACCGGTTGGCCGGCCAGGCATTGCACCAGCACCTGGTGCTGCGCGGCGGCATCCGCGCCGAGCAGGCGGCCCTGGACTGGTGCGACGAGGTGCTCGAATCCCTTGCCCGTGCCGAGAACACCGCAGAAAACATTCCTGGGAAAATTCCCGGAACGGAGTGATCGTGAGCGAGTTCCCACACCTTCTCGCCCCGCTCGATCTCGGCTTCACGACCCTGCGCAACCGGGTCATCATGGGCTCGATGCACACCGGTCTGGAAGACCGGGCCCGCGACATCCCTCGGCTGGCCGAGTACTTCGCCGAACGGGCGCACGGCGGGGTCGGGCTGATGGTGACCGGCGGCTTCGCGCCTAACCGGGCTGGCTGGCTGTATCCGTTGGCGTCCAAGATGAGCACGCCGGCCGAGGCGCGTCGGCACCGGCCGGTGACCGAGGCGGTGCACGAGGGCGGCGGCAAGATCGCCCTGCAGCTGCTGCACGCCGGCCGCTACGCCTACCACCCGTGGTCGGTGTCGGCGTCAGCGATCAAGGCCCCGATCAACCCGTTCCGGCCGTGGGCGCTGTCCGAGCGCGGTATTCGGGCCCAGATCTCCGCGTTCGCGCGGGCGACCGCGCTGGCGCGGGAGGCCGGCTATGACGGCGTGGAGATCATGGGCTCGGAGGGCTACTTCATCAACCAGTTCCTGGCGCCGCGCACCAACAGGCGCACCGACCGGTGGGGCGGCAGCGCCGAGAACCGTCGGCGCGTCGCGGTCGAGATCGTCCGGCAGTGCCGGGCCGCCGCCGGCGCGGACTTCATCCTGATCTACCGACTGTCCATGTTGGACCTGGTGGACGGCGGCCAGAGCTGGGACGAGGTGGTGACCCTGGGCAAGGAGGTCGAGGCCGCCGGAGCGACGATCATCAGCACCGGCATCGGCTGGCACGAGGCCCGGGTGCCGACCATCGTGACCTCGGTGCCCAGGGCGGCCTTCACCGGGGTGACCGCGCGGTTGCGCCCCCAGGTCGGCATCCCGGTGGTCACCTCGAACCGGATCAACATGCCGCAGGTCGCGGAGGAGGTGCTGGCTCGCGGCGACGCCGACCTGGTGTCGATGGCGCGGCCGTTCCTGGCCGACCCGGAGTGGGTGCTCAAGGCACAGGGCGGCCGGTCCGACGAGATCAACACCTGCATCGCCTGCAACCAGGCATGTCTGGACCACACGTTCGCCAAGCGCACCGCGTCCTGCATGGTCAATCCGCGTGCCGCGCACGAGACCACGCTGAACCTGTTGCCGGCTCGGCGGGCCAAGCGGATCGCGGTGGTCGGCGCCGGCCCGGCCGGCCTGTCCGCCGCGGTCGGGCTGGCCGGGCGCGGCCACCGGGTGGACTTGTTCGAGGCCGAGGACGCCATCGGCGGTCAGTTCGACATCGCCGCGCGGATCCCCGGCAAGGAGGAGTTCGCCGAGACCATCCGGTACTACCGTCGGCAGATCGAGTTGACCGGCGTGGCACCGCATCTGGGCGCCAAGGTCACCGCCGGCGAGCTGATCGACGGCGGCTTCGACGAGGTGGTGCTGGCCACCGGCGTGACGCCGCGAGTGCCGAGCATCCCCGGAATCGACCATCCGTCGGTGCTCTCCTATGTGGATGTCGTGCGGCACGGCCGGCCGGTCGGCGACCGGGTGGCGGTGATCGGCGCCGGCGGGATCGGCGTGGACATCAGCGAATTCCTCACCCACGCCTCCTCGCCGACCCTGGATCTGGCGGCGTGGCAGGCGGAATGGGGCGTCGGCGATCCGGAGACGACTCGTGGCGGCCTCGCGAAACCCCGGCCGGAGCCCTCGCCCCGGCAGGTGTACCTGTTGCAGCGCAAGGAATCGCGGATCGGCAAGGGGCTGGGCAAGACCACCGGCTGGGTGCACCGCGCCGCGCTGAAGTCGAAGAACGTCGAGCAGCTCACCGGCGTCAACTACGAGCGGATCGATGACGCCGGCCTGCACATTTCCGTTGGCCCGCAGCGGGAACGGCCCCGCGTGCTCGAAGTGGACACCGTGGTGATCTGCGCCGGGCAGGAGTCGGTGCGTGAGCTGCTGGACGAACTGACCGTGCACGGCGTGGTCACCCACGTCATCGGCGGCGCGGACGTCGCCGCCGAACTGGACGCCAAGCGGGCGATCGACCAGGGCACCCGGCTGGCAGCGAAGATCTGAGGAGTTCCACCATGAGTACCCCGGAGAAGTTTCGCGCGGCCATCGAATCCGGCGATCTCGACGCCGCGTTGCCACTGTTCGCCGACGACATCCGACTGTTCAGCCCGGTGAGTTTCGCGCCCATAGCCGGAATCGTTGCGGTGCGGGAGCTGTTCGCCGTGCTGCTGCGCACCTTCGAGAACTTCCGCTACGTCGGCCAGGCCGCCGGACATGGCGAGGAAGGCGACGGCGGTCCGGAGACGGAAACGCACCTGCTGCATTTCCGGACCGACGTCGAAGGCCGGCAGGTCGAGGGCGTGGACATCCTCCAACTCAACGACCGGGGCCTGATCTCCACCTTCACGGTGCTGGTCCGCCCGCTGTCGGCGGTGCTGGCGCTCGGCGATGCCGTCAAGCGCGGGCTGATCGCCGACGGCGTGCTGCCGTCGGCGACCTCCTGGTGGTCAGGACCTGGCGGGCCGCTTCTGGTGCGTTCACATCAGCGACGCCAAAGCCTCCCGCTCCGTGCGGTGCGAGTTCGATGTCCGGCAGCCGGTTGCCGGCGGCCCGGATCAGCACCGCGGCCCAGGTCCGGAACGGCCGCCACGGCGCCGCGATCTCCGCGAACCGCTCAAGGCCCGGCGGCTCGGCCAGTCCGTAGAGCCGTCGAGTCAGCTCCAAAACCCTGGGCTCGTTCACCGGCAGCACATCGGTCAGCCCGCATGCCCTGATCACGATCAGCGCGCTGTAAAACGGGCCGATCCCGCTGATCCGCTGGAGTTCACGCATCGCGTCCTCGGGGTCGAGCGCGGCCAACTGGCGGACGTCGAGCAGCCCGTCGGCCGCCGCTCGGGCCACGCCCCGCAGCCGGTCCAGCTTGATCGCCGGGATGCCGGGGAACTCGGTGACGCGCAGCAGCTGTCCCGGTGTGGGCAGCGCGGCCAGCTTTTTCCCGGCCAGTTCAAAGGTCCGGCCATGCGCGGCGGACAGTCGAGCGCGGACCTCGGCCATCTGTCGAGCCGGGCGGCGTGCCGACAGCACGCACCAGGCCGCCGCCTCGTACGGCGAGTAGAACAGCGGCGGCCGCAGGCCGGGCGCGACTTCCTGCAGCCGGCCTATCACCGGATCACGCGCGCCGACCTCGACAAACCCGAGGCCGTCGTGGTCCAGCGACAGCACCCTGGCCACCTGGGCGCGAACCGCGTCCAGGTCGGCGGTCGGCCCGACAACCGTGCCGTGCACGCCAGCACCGTCCTGGCGGACCTCGACGCCGACCTGCTCGCGGTATCCGTCCAGGCAGAACGCCAGCCGCATGACCTGATCGAACTCTTCGGCGGCCCGCTGTCCGAACCCGAACATCGCGGCCTCACACAGCGAAAACGGGCCGCTGGGGGTGATCGTGAACCTCTGTGTGTCAGTCATGGCAGCAATCCTCTGGCATTAACCTGACATCAAGTGTCATGATTTCTTCATGCGTGCCGACCGGCTGTTGTCCCTGCTGTCGCTGCTTCAGGCACACGGCCGGATGAGTGCGGTCCGCCTCGCCGCCGAGCTGGAAGTGTCCGAGCGCACGGTGTATCGGGACATCGAGGCGCTGTCCACGGCCGGCGTGCCCGTCTACACCGAGCGCGGCCGGCACGGCGGCTGTGCGCTGGTTCCCGGCTACCGCACCGATGTCAGCGGGCTGACCGCTGACGAGGCGCGGGCGCTGTTCACCTTCACCGGTCGTGGCACGCTGGCCGATCTTGGCCTGGACGGCGAATTGCGGGCCGCGCTGCGCAAGCTACTCGCCCGGCTGCCCGAACCGCAGCGGCCGGAGGCGTTGCGCGCCAAGGCAAGCGTGCTGGTCGACCCGCGCGGCTGGCGGCGCGAGGCCGAGCCGGTGCCCGCGCTACGGGTGCTACAGGATGCCGTCTACCGCGGCAAACGCTTGCGGATGGCGTATCGCAGCAGTGGCACACCGGCCGCCACCGCCAGGACCGTCGACCCGTACGGCCTGGTCGCCAAGGCCGGAGCCTGGTACCTCATCGCGGCCGCCGCTGGACAAGGCGGCGAGCCTCGGCTGTACCGAGTCGCCCGGGTGGCGGAGGCGATCGTACTGAACGAGCCGGCCGATCGGCCGGCGGATCTGGACCTCGAAGCGTTGTGGGAATCGCTGCGCCGCCGGGTGGAGGACCGGCCGGCCGGTGTCGCGGTGTCGCTGCGGGTGCGCGCCGACGAGGCCGACCGCGTGCTGCGGATCTGCCGTGCCCAGCTCGCCGACCCGGCGCCGGCGCCCGAAACGGCGCGAGCACCCGAAACGGCGGCTGGCTGGGTCGAGCTGGACCTGGTCTTCGTCGCCGAACCAGCTGCGGCCGCCGTGCTCGCCGGCTTCGGGCCGGTGGTTGAGGTGACCGCGCCGGAGTCGCTGCGGGCACGGCTGCGGGAGATCGGCGCGGCGCTGCTGGCCACCTACGAGTAAAGAGTGCTGATCCAGCGGCGGGTGTCGGCGGGGTCGATCACATCGTCGATCTCCAGCACGCCGGCCACCGACAGGGCTTTGCCGTTGGCGTAAGCCATCGCCACCACCTGCCGGAACGCCCGGTCCCGCTCGGCCGGGTCGGCGATGGCGGCCAGTTCCTTGCGCATGGCCAGCCGGACCGCCCCTTCCAGGCCCATCGCGCCGAGTTCGCCGGTCGGCCACGCGACAACGAACTGGGGCGCGGTGAACGATCCGGCGGCCATCGCCTGCGCGCCCAGGCCATACGCCTTGCGCACGATCACCACACCGACCGGGACGGTCAGTCGGGCGCCGGCGATGAACAGCGCGCCGAACCGTCGGACGGTCGCCTCCGCTTCGGCGGCCGGGCCGACCATGAAGCCGGGCGTGTCGCACAACGAGATCACCGGCAGCCGGTAGGCCTCGCAGCGGTCCAGGAAGGCACGCAGCTTGTCGGCGGCCTCGGCGTCGATCGCGCCGCCGAGATGGTGACTGTTGTTGGCGACCAGCCCGAATGGCCGGCCGGCGACCCGAACCAGGGCGGAGACTAGGCCCACGCCGAAATCCCGCCGCAGTTCCAGAACCGAATCGCGGTCGGCGATGGCGTCGATGGCGGCCCGGATGTCGTAGGAGCGCAACCGGTTCTCCGGGATCGCCTGTCGGGCCAGCCGCGGGTCGGGCGCGCTCCAATCCGGCGAGTCCGGAATCGGGCCGGCGAGATAGCCGAGATAGCGGCGGGCGCAGTCGACGGCCGCCGCCTCGTCAGCGGCCACGATGTCGATCACCCCGGTGCGCCGCTGCACCTCGACCGGGCCGACCTCCTCGGGCCGGTAGACGCCGAGGCCGCCGCCCTCGATCATCGCCGGGCCGCCCATTCCGATGGTGGCCTCCGGCGTCGCGATCACCACATCGCACATGCCCAGCAGCGCGGCGTTTCCGGCGAAGCACCGGCCGGACACGATGCCGACCAGCGGCACCTGGCCGGACAACGCGCCCATCTGCCGAAAGGTGGTCACTCCCAGGCCGGACACCATGGCGTGGTCGGTGTCGCCCGGCCGGCCGCCGCCGCCCTCGGTGAAGAACACCACCGGCAGTTTCTCCCGCGCGGCCAGACCCAGCAGCCGGTCGGTTTTCGCGTGGTTGCGCACGCCCTGGGTGCCGGCCAGCACGGTGTAGTCGTAGGACAGCACCACGATCCGGGCGCCGCCGACGGTCGCGGTGCCGCCGACCAAGCCGTCGGCGGGTGTGTTGGCGATCAGGTCGACGTCGCCTCGGCGGGCGCGCTGCGCGGCGTAGGCGAGCCGGCCGTATTCCACGAAACTGCCGTCGTCCACCAGATCGGCGATGTTCTCCCGGGCGGTGCGCCGGCCCAGGGCGCGCATCCTGGCCACCGCCTGGGGCCGGGCCGCGTCGAGCGCCTTCTCCTGCCGGGCCAGCACTTCCGCGAGATCATCCCTGATCTGGTCGAGGTCGGGAGCGTCGGCTTCGGTGTCCGCGCCGGCCCGGTCCAGCGGCGTGCACGTGACGATCGCGGCGCCGTCCGAAATGGTCTGGCCGACGGCGGCCAGCACACCGTCCACCCGCAGCGCGGTCGGCGCGGTGACCACATGCTCCATCTTCATCGCGTCCAGCACCGCGATCTCCGCGCCAGCGGCCAACTCCGCGCCTGACTCGACCACTGAGACAACAGTACCGGTCAGCGGCGAGCGGATCGTGTTATCCACAGCGTCATCAGCGATATCCACACGGTTGTCCACAGAACTGTCCACCGGGTTATCGACTGGGTTATCCACTGGCTTGTCCAAGTTGGACTTGGCCAGCGTGTCCCAGTTCGCCGCGAGGTATCCGGTGTGGACGGTGCCGGTGCGGAACTCCGGATCGGCGAGAATGGCGCGCAGCAGCTCAATGTTGGTGTGCACCCCGTCGACGGCCAGTTCGGCGAGCGCGGCGTCAGCCTTGCGCACGGCGGCCGCGAAGTCGTCGGCCCGAACGTGCGCGATCACCTTGGCCAGCAACGAGTCGTACCGTGGGCTCACCGTCATGCCTTGGCGCACACCGGTGTCGACCCGCACCCCGGCGCCGGTCGGCGGGATGAACGTGCGCAGCGCGCCGGCCGACGGCAGCACCTCGCCGCCCCGATCGACCCGTTCCGCGTTGACCCGGGCCTGGATCGCGATTCCCTTGGCCGGCACCGGATCTCCGGACAGTCCCAGCGCGCGGAGGTCGGCGCCGGCGTGCAGGCGCAGCTGGGTCGCCACGAGATCCAGCCCGGTGGTCTCCTCGGTCACCGGATGCTCGACCTGCAACTGGGGATTCACTTCCACGAACACGAAATCCTCGCCCCGGACCAGGAACTCCACCGTGCCCAGCCCGCGGTACCCGACGTCGCGGCCCAACCGCAGCGCGGCCGCGTGCAGCCGGCCGCGCAGGTCGTCGGTCAATCCTTGTGCCGGGGCGATCTCGATCAACTTCTGGTGGCGCCGCTGCACGCCGCAATCCCGATCGCCGAGCACGACCACCTCGGCGCCGTCACCGATCAGCTGCACCTCGACATGCCGGGCGCCGGAATACAGCGCCTCGGCGAAAACCGCGCCGCCGGCCTCCGACCGACACCGGGCATAGCCACTGGCGACGTCCTCGGCTGCGGTCACCGCGCGCAGCCCGCGCCCGCCGCCGCCGTGCACGGCCTTGAGCATGATGCCGCCGGGGTGCGCGGCGAAGAACGCCTCGGCCTGCTCCGCGTCGGCCAACACTCCGCTGGCCGGCAAGACTGGAATGTCGGCCGCGACGGCTGCCCGCCGGGCCGCGAGCTTGTCCCCGAAGGCCGCCAGCGTCCGCGGCGGCGGCCCGACGAACATCAACCCGGCAGCCGCGCAGTCCGCAGCGAACCCGCTGTCCTCGCTGAGAAATCCGTAGCCGGGATGCACCAGCGTTCCCGCGCCGCAGCCGCTCGCCGCGGTGAGCACGGCGGCCCGGTCCAGGAAGGCCGTCGCGCCCTCGCCGGGCAGCGGCACCGACCGGTCGGCCAGCCGCAGCTGCGGCGCGTCGGGCTCGTCGGCGGTGCGCAGGGCGACGGTCCGCCAGCCCAGCTCGCGCGCCGACCGGATGATCCGGACGGCGATCTCACCCCGGTTGGCCACCACAACGACCGGACTCGACGTGGACATGACGCCAGCTTCATTGACATTGACATCAATGTCAATACGATGCGAATATGGTGCGGCAGGCGAAACCCTGGTTCGTGCGGACCATCCGGGAACGCAGCGAAGAACCCCGGCACCGCGAACTGCTGGACGCCGCCGCGCGGGTCTTCGCCGATCTCGGCTACGAGCGCACCACGGTCGCCGCCATCACCGCCGAGGCCAGGGTTTCCCGCGCCACGCTGTACGTCTACTTCGCCTCCAAGGACGAGGTCTTCCTGGCGCTGGCGGCCCGCATTCGGGACGACTTCCTGGCCGCGCAGCTCACCGAACTGCCCGCCGACTCGCCGCGTGCGGTGCTCCGTGAGGCGATTCGCGCGGTGGCCCGCGCCGTCGAAACCCACGGCCGACTCCTTCGGCTCATCGAGCAGCGGGCGATGCTCGACCCACGGGTCGCCGGCATCTTCACCGAGATTCGAGAGCGCCCGATCCGGCGGTTCGCCAGATTCCTCGACCGGGAGAGCACGGCCGGTCGAGTGGCCCTGCCGGCCCCGGCCGCCGTCGTCGCCGAAGCCCTGTCCACCGCGCTCACCATGGGCATCCTGGTCCGGCTGAATGCCTCGGCGCGGGTCCGCACCGCATTCGTCGGCAATATGATCACCATCTATGAGACTCTCATCGGCATCGATGGCCGCGAGGGATGGCCTCAGCTAGATTGAGTTGCTTTCTCTGGCTGCGAGGTGTGCACACTGTTGAGGATTGCCGGCGGCCCCGCTGACGCGGCCGCGACACGGCTGACCGACATGACGAGTTACGTCGGTCGGCGGCAGGAGGGCGCTGAGGTGCGCCGACTGCTGTCGGCCGCCCGGCTGGTGACGTTGACCGGACCGGGGGGAGTCGGCAAAACCCGGCTGGCGACCCGAGTCGCGCGCGATATCGCGCGAGCATTCCCCGATGGCGTGGCGTTTGTCGAACTCGCCCAGTCGCGCGATGGCGCACTGCTGCCCAACCTGGTCGCCGACCGGCTCGGGCTGCACGACCAGTCCAGTCGGTCCGTCACCGACCACGTGCTCGACCACCTGCGGGACCGCGCCACCCTGCTGGTGCTGGACAACTGTGAGCACCTGGTCGGCGCCTGCGCCGAGTTCGCCGGCCGGGTCCTGGCCGCCTGCCCGCGGGTGGTGCTGCTGGCGACCAGCCGGCAGTCGCTGGACGTCCAGGGCGAGCAGGTGCTGCCGGTGCCGTCCCTGGCGGTGTCCGACGGCGTCCGGTTGTTCGCGGACCGGGCCGCCGCCACCTGGCCGAAGTTCACGGTCACGCCAGAGAACGGCGCCGATCTGGCCGAGCTGTGCGAACGGCTGGACGGGCTTCCACTGGCGATCGAGCTCGCGGCGGCCCGGACCCGTTCGCTGTCGCCGCGACAGATCATCGAGCGGCTGACCGATCGGCTCTCCCTGCTGACCTCCGGTCCGCGGACGGTGCCCGGACGGCAGCAGACGCTGCGCGCCACGATTGACTGGAGCTATGACCTGTGTTCCGCCGCCGAGCAGGCCTTCTGGGCCACGGTGTCGGTGTTCGCCGGATCCTTCGACCTGGAAGCCGCCGAGCACGTGTGCGCCGGTGCGGGCGTGGACCAGGACGCGGTACTGGACCTGATCGACGGCCTGCTCGACAAGTCGGTGCTCGTCCGCGAGGAGCACGACCACGTGGTCCGGTACCGAATGCTGGAGACGTTGCGCGAGTACGGGCAGGAACGGCTCGCGGAATCCGGAGACCGGGCCAGGGTCGCCCGGCTGCACCGCGACTGGTTCGACACGCTGACCGCGTTGGCCGACGAGCAATGGATCAGCGCCAGCCAACTCACCTGGATCCGCCGGCTTCGGCGCGACCAGGCCAATCTCCGCGCCGCGCTGGACTGGTCGATCACCGAGCCGGGTGAGGCCGCCGTGGCGCTGCGGATGGCATCCCGGGTCGACGAGTACTGGACGCTGTGGGGATTGAATTCCGAGGCCAGGATGTGGCTGGAACGGGCGCTGGCCGCGACCTCGGCGGCCGACACCGACCCGACCGATCGCACCATCGCGCTGGCCACCTGCGCGCTGTTCGCGTTGTGGCAGACCGAGATCGAGGCCGCCGAGGCGCTGCTGGCCCAGGCCGACGAACTGGCCGCCGGAATCGGCGACGAGGTGCTGAACGCGCGCATCACCCGGGTCCGGAGCCTGGCGGCCATGCTGCGGATCGACGTGCGCACCGCCGAGCTGGCCGCGGCCGCGGTGGCCACCTTCCGGGCGCATGGGTTGGTCCGCAACGAGTTGCATCCGCTGTTCATCCACGGCGTCGCGGCGGCCTACATGGGCGACATCGAGGCCGGCCGCCGCTCGCTGCGACGCCAGATCGCGCTGAGCGAGGCCGCCGGCGAGTTCTACTACCAGGCCCAGGCGCTGTTCGGGATCGCCATGGTTGAGGTCAACTTCGGCGAGGTCGACGTCGCGGAGGCCGCGGCCAAGGCGGCTCTCAAGCTCGACCTGCAGACCGACGCTCCGTACGGTGTGGCGCACCACACCGAGACGCTCGCCTGGGTCGCCGACGCGCAGGGCGACCACCCGCGGGCCGCGACCCTGTTCGGGGCGGCGGCCACCGTGTGGGACGTGATCGGCGTGTCTCCGGACATCGCGGTCCCGGTGCCACATCGCAAGCACGTCAAGGCCGCCCGGAAATCGTTGGGTGACGATCGGTTCGAGAAGGCGTTCGCCGCCGGCCGCTCGATGTCCCAGGACGAGGCGACGCGGTACGCCCTCGGTGATCAGGCCGTCGAACTCCCGTCCGAGGCCCACGCCCCGCCGAACGCGGACTCCCATGAGCCGTTGACCGCACGCGAATGGGAGATCGCGCGGTTGGTCGCCGCGGGACTGACCAACCGGGACATCGCCGGCAAGCTGATCATCTCCCTGCGCACCGCTGACACGCACGTGCAGCACATCCTGACCAAGCTGGGATTCAACAACCGGGCGCAGATCGCCACCTGGGTGGCCGGCCAAGGACCGCGCGCCACGAGTTGAGCGGACTCTCGGCGTTGAGTGCGCCTGGTTCCGCTGTGGGACAACGGAACCAGGCGCACCATGGGCAATCACTCCAGCGTGGATCAGCAGGTGCTCTTGGCCGGCGTGCCCGCGAACCGGCCGGCGAACCAGTTGGCGGTGTCCGGCGCGGTCGTCTGCGCGGCCGCGGCGTGCGTCACCAGTCCGTACGCGTAGAACGATTTGTACTGGACCGTCGCGCCCAGTGAGCACCACTTGTTGACCATCGTGGTGACCACGGAGTGCGCCACCACGTCGTCATTGATCGCCGACTCGACGAACTCCGGCGCCGCCGGCCGGATGTTGCCGATCACCTGCTCCTTGGCGGCGGCCAGCAGGTCCGGGTTGCCCTGGATCTCCTGTGGGATCGTCTTGCCGTCCGTGGTCCACGAACTCGTGCTGGTGAACAGGTAGGCCATGGTCGCTTGCACCACGCAGTCGTTCTCCAGCGACCGCATCGCATTCAGACCCTGGGTGTTCAATCGGCTGAGCACGTTCAACTGCGGGTACGCCTGGTTGACCCCGATCAACGCGAAGCCCATCAGACCGGTGCCCGTGTTGCCGCTGATCGCCTGCGCGGCCTGCAACGTGTCGGCCGGCGGTGCGCCGGGCGCGACGCCTACCAGTTTCAGGTCCGGCGCGTAGCTGGGTGCGAGTTCGGCGGCGGCCGCCACCGCGCCGCCGCCCTGCGAGTAGCCGGTGATGCCCACCTGACCATCCGTGGTCAGGCCGCTGCCCGACAACCGCTGGGCGGCACGGACCGCGTCCAGCACGGCGTGCGCCTCGGGCACCCGGATCAGGTAGGTCGACGGGCCAGGTGTGCCGGCGCCCTGATAGTCGGTCTGCGCGACCGCGAAACCCTTGGCCAGCAGGTCGTTGATGTACAGCTCCTGGCCCTGGACGACCATGTCCGGGCTGCCCTGGCCGGTGATCGTCTCGGACACGGTGCACTGCGGTCCCAGGCCAGCCGTCATCGGCGCGTATCCGACGATCGGACGCGCTCCAGAACCGGTCCACGGCGTGTTCGGCACCAGGATCGTGCCGGTGACCGGCATCGGCTGGTTGTTGCGGTCTTCGGACAGATACATGACGCGGGTCGCGGTGACCCCGGACGTGCCGCCGGTGTAGTTCACCGGCTCCGACCGGATGACCGTGCCAGCCGGGGCGGCGGGCAGCGGCGTCGGCGGCTGGTAGAACGCGCCGGCCGGGGGCGTGCTCAGCGTCGGGCCGGCGGCCGCGCTGGCGCTGGCGACATCGCCTACTGCCAGAGTGCCGATCAGCACGACAGCGGCGGCGACCGCGGCGGTGACGCCGGTTCGGATGGGAAGGCGCATCTGCGATCTCCACGTTGAGTCGAGGTAACGGAGCAGGTCGTCAGCCTGGCCGCGCATCGCGCATCGCCGCGTCCGCAAAAGTGCGTATCGCCTACGTATCCGGCTGGCGCCGGTAGCCCCACGCTGCCGTGACGCCAGCCTGCAAGCACCGGAACGCGCGACTGGTTCAGTTCGGGTCGCTGGACCGCCGGCCGGCCGTGCGGAATCGGCCGGCTTCCCACCACGCGGCGGCAGGTGGGCGTCGGGTACCCGCGGTACGTAGTGCGGCACGGTGATATCAGCAGTTTTGCTGATGTCGGTCCGTCGGGTGGCCGGAATCCTTGACGGTCAATAGCGGCTCCCCGTCCGGTTAGCTCACCAAAAGGATCACTCAATGAAGAGTTTTCGTCGCATCGCCGTCGCGGTCGGGCTGATTGCCGCCGTCACGGCGGGAACGTTGCTGGCGACGTCGGCGACCTCGTCGGCAGCCACGCCGTTTGCCAACGGCAAGGATCCGATCATTTTTGTGCACGGGATTCTGTCCACAAGTTCGATCTGGGACACGATGGAGGCGTCGCTCAAGCAGAACGACGGCTACACCGACAGCCAGCTCTACGCGATCGACTACACCTGGCAACAGTCGAACGTCACCACCGCCCAATTTATCGCGCAGACCGTTGATCAGGTGCTGGCCAAGACCGGAGCGTCCCAGGTGGACATCGTCTCACACTCGATGGGCAGCATCAGCAGCCGTTATTGCATCAAGTTCAGCGGCTGCGCGGGCAAGGTCAACCACTGGATTTCGCTGGACGGCGTCAACAACGGCACCAGTATGTGGTCGGCGTGCAGTTGGATCGTGGCCTGCCAGGAGATGGCGCCCAACTCGTCGGTCCTGACGAAGTTGAACACCGCGCCGCAGCTCCCGACCGGCGTCAAATGGTCCACCTTCTGGAGTGCCAACAACTTCCCGGTCGTGCCGGCGACGAGCACCGAGCTGCCGGGTGCGACGAACACCGAGACCGCGGGAAATGTGTCGCACATAAGCATCCCGTCGGACTCGGCCGTGATCTCCGGAGTGGCGCAAACGCTCGGCTCGTAGGACTCGACAGGACCAGCACGTTCGGAAATGCCGACGCGAACGGCCCAGGCGGCGAGACAACCTCGCTGACCTGGGCCGTTGTGTGTTCCACGATCGGTGAAGACAAGGCTCGTGCCGTCATCCGGCTCGGTTGCCCTCGTCCCGTACAGCAAGACCGAGCTCATCGTCCGCCAGTTCTGAGTCTGCGACATTCGGGTGATTCGTGTCCGTGTCGCCAAACGGCGGGGACGCGACGGCGTCGGTGGGCGCGGCGCTGGATGCCGCCGCCAGCCAGAGCACCGTCGACGCGGAAACCGCGAGCAGCCGGCCGGCGGCCGAGAAAGGAGACGAAACCGAGGCGTGGCAACGGATGGCGCTCAAGGAGATCGAGAAGAAAGTGGAGCACGATCTCCAGTGCGCGGTGCAGTCTTATGGCCAGGTGCAACAGTTCTTCCTACGCCATCCGTGCGACAAACTGGATCAGCAGTTGTTCGCGGTTGTCGATGGGGACACGATCCTGGATTGCGCGAGGGGTCACCACAGTTTTTCCGACCTCTCAGAGGGCCTCGTGGTGCCCCGGACACACGCAGCAGGCCGCCTCAGCTGATCCAGTTGCGCCTGATGAACTCGGCGGCGGCAACCAACGCCCGGTCGGCGTCGTCGAGCAGCGCGGCGAAGCCCTGGAAGACGTGCGGTACCTCCGGATACACCTGCAACTCCACCGCGACATCGTGCTCGGCGGTGCTGGCGGCGAGGCGGAGCGCGTCGTCGAGCAGGATCTCGTGCGAGCCGACCTGGATGAGCAGCGGCGGCAGGCCACTGAGGTCGGCGAAGATCGGGCTGACCAGTGGCGTCGCGGTGTCGCCGTCGCCGAGATAGTCGCGGGCCCTGATGCGCAGGGCCTCGGGCGTCAGCACCGGATCGACGCCCGCTTTGGTGGTCGCGGTCGCGCCCGACACGGTCAGGTCCACCCACGGCGAGAAGACCGCGGCCGATGCGGGTTGCGGCAGGTCGGCGTCCTTGAGCACGACCAGTGTCGCGGCCACCAGGCCGCCGCCTGCCGACTCGCCGACGAAGGCGATCCTGGTGCTTGGCAGGCCCTCGTCGAGCAAGGCGCGGTAGGCGGCCACCGCGTCGTCGACGGCGGCGGGGAAGGGATGTTCGGGGGCGAGGCGGTAGTCGACCGAGACGGCACGCGCGCCGACCCGTCGCGAGACGTCGGCGGCCAGGCCGATCGAGTCGGCGGCCGAGCCGAGGGCATAGGCGCCGCCGTGGAAGTAGAGCACCGCGACCGACGGATCGGTGCTCGGTGTCTCGACGGTCACGACCGGTACACCGCCGAGTTCGTCCTGCTTGGCGGTGACGTCCTCGGGCACCGGCACCGAAGCGGTCATCTCGTGGAAGGTCACCCGCTGTTCGGCGACATCGCCGCCGATGTCGAGCGGGGCGTTGCGCAGCAGTTCGTCGAGGGCTTGGCGCTGCTGTTGGGTCACAGTGGTGTCCTTGCTCGTGATCGGGTCAGCGCGGCGGCCCGACGATGATGTTGCCGTACTTGACGGAGATCTCCGGGTTCGGTGTGACCTCGAAGTCGGGCGGGCGCGGAGTGGACTTGTCCCGGCCGGTCTCCCTGAACATCCCTTCGATGCCGGCCGGCGTGTTGATCATTAGCAGATCGGCCTTTTTCGAGGTGATCCGGTAGCCGTGCGGTACTTGCTTGGGCAGGAACACCACGCCGCCCTCGGCGACTTCGTATTCCTGGTCGTCGCACCACACCAGGGCGGTGCCCTTGATCAGCAGAAAGATCTCGTCCTCGTTGAGGTGCTTGTGATACGGCGGGGCTTCGCCCTCGCTGACGTCGAAGCGTCCCATCATCAACTGGCCGTCGGTGGCCTTGCCGTCGAGCAGCATCGCCAGCGTGCCGCCATCGAGCCATTCGAGTTGCTGCTGCTGTTCGGGTTGGGCGAGATAGGCCATGCTCACGGTCGACTCCGTTCCGAAGTTAAGCGGACGATATCGTCCGCATGGTTAAGCTGTCAACGACGGGAGAGATCCCCAACAACGAGCCAGGACGGTGTCATCATCGGCGGCGTGAACGAGTCACAGTCGAGTGCCGGCGTCCGGCGACGGGAGTTGCGCCGGGACGCCGTTGACAACCGGGAGCGGGTGCTGGCCGCTGCCGCTGCCGCGGTCCGACGCGAGGGCACCGCGGTGCCGATGGCGACCGTCGCCGCGAATGCCGGGGTCGGCGTCGGCACCGTCTACCGGCATTTCCCGTCTCGCGAAGCCCTGCTCGGCGCATTGACGCACCGCTCGTTCCAGATGGTGCTCGACGCGGCGACCAAGGCTGCCGAGACCGACCAGCCCGCCATCGCCGCCGTGCGCGCCTTCCTACACCAGACCATCGAACACGGGCCCGACCTTGTGCTGCCCCTGCACGGCGGACCGCTCGTGGTCGACGAGGACACCGTCAAGGTCCGGGCGCAGGCGCACCGCAGGCTCGACGCGCTGCTGAGCAGAGGCGAACACGACGGCACCATCCGGCCTGACGTGCGAACCGCCGACCTGGTGATCTTCGGTGCGTTGCTGGCCCAGCAGCTCCCGTACGTGCCCGACTGGACTCGGACGGCGCGCAGGCTGGTGGACATCTACGTCGCAGGCCTGGCACCTTGATACGGGTTTCAGTGCAGCAGTTGGGGCACCGCGTGACGACGATCCGCAAGGGCCAAACCTCCATCTCCCGCAAAGCACCACAAAAGACACAAACTACCTACAAGACTGCCTCCTTCGTGCTCGCGGCACACCCTGACCAGTTACTCCTAGCTCTCGCGGGTCGTCGGCTCCAATTCATGCACGCGTAGCCATTCTTCGATGGCGTAGCGGAGGGTGGCGTTGGTCCGTGCGTGCCGCTGGGCGTCGACCTGGGCGAGCAGCCGGGTCAGGATGCGCTCGGCTTCGGCCTCGTCGGTGGTCGAGCCGTTGAGGTAATGGCGCCGGCCGGTCAACGGGCCAATGCCGGCGTACACCTCGACGAGGTACAAGTTGCCGCGCTGGCGGATCGAACCGCGCTGCCGCCTGGTACCTGCCACGCAGACCACGGTAAGCGCAGACACAATGACCGACACGGATCGTATTCGGTGATCTTGGGAGTACTTTGTTTGCGCTGGTAGATGGTGGTGGGCCTAACGCAACAGCATACGAACCGTCCGAGCGCGCAGCGCGAGGACACTCGGGGTCTGGGGTCGCTTCCAGAAGAAACGACGAGCGATATGGTCCGCGCTTTCCGCGGACACACGTCGCCAGAGCGAGTGGAGACGAGGGGAATCGAACCCCTAACCCCCGCCTTGCAAAGGTGCGGACCATAACGGTGCGTTACCAGGGGAACCGTTGTCGCAGGTGGCTTGTCACGTTCTGTCCGTGATCGTCGGCAATTCCCCGTGAGTCCCCGTGCGTACGGGCACGCGAGGGGCACGGGCCAAGATCACCCCTGCCCATCCCCTCCCCTGCCCCGGACACGAAGCCTCGGACGCGGCCGGTGGTGCCGGGTCAAGGGTCGAAGATCGCGGAGCGACGCGCCAGCGCCCTTGACGCGGTGCCGCCGGCCGCTGTCATGCTACGGCTGGTCGGGGCGGTAGCGTCTCGTAAATGACTGGCGCGACGCAGTGGTGGGGGACGTTGGTGGTGGCCTTCTTGGGGCTGGCAGGGGTGTGCTGGACTCAGTATTGGGCTGGTCGGAGAGCCGACCAACGGGCGAGGAATGAGCGCGCCGAGCGCGACCGTGACCGCAGACTCGACCTCTATCGTGATCTGGTTATTACCTTTGACGATGTGCAGCGCGTTCTGCGGACCGCTGA